>JBPPMV010000068.1:0-13812 GCA_051306235.1 Mycobacterium sp.
GGGTACCCGCTGTACGGGCCGAACGATTCGGTCATCCCGAACAGCGAGGCGCGCGCACCGGGTGCCGATCGCAGCGCAGGCGGCAACAGCGCCTCCAGACTGCCCACCCGCAGATCGGGCAGCGGTGCCGACGAGTGCCGGGCCAGGGCGGCGGCCTGATCCGGCCACCCCCGAAACAGCGTGACGCGTTCGCGGCGCAGCAGTTCCAGAGTCGACTCCGGTCGCGGGATCGGCTCGGTCACCAGGGTGGCGCCGGCCAGCAGCGCCGAAAGGATCCCGGCGCCGAAACCGCCCACCCAGAAGAACGGCATCGGCAGGTAGAGCCGGGTGTCGGCGGTGATACAGCGTGCGGTCAACCCCGAGCGCACCGCGCCCAGCGCACTCCCGTGCGAATGCAGCACACCCTTGGGGGCTCCGCTGCTGCCGGAGGTGAACATGATGACCAGCGGATCGGCGGGACGCACCGTCGGTAGCGGCCCATCGCCGTGCAACGCCAGGATCTCAGCGGGAGCCCAGATGCGGCGCAGCGACGGAACCGGTCCCGGTGTGTAGCGCCGGCCGCGGAACTCCTCGACCGCGATCAGGTGCTGCACCGACGCCGTTCGCAGTTGGGCGGTGAGTTCCGATGTGGTGAGCAGGGTGCTCAGCGGCACCAGGACCGCGCCGAGCCTGGTGACAGCCAGCGCGATGCGCACCCAGTCGGCGCAGTTCGGCATGACCAGCCCGACTCGGGTGCCCTTGCCGATACCCGCATCGAAGAGCCCGGCCGCCAGCGTCGCCGTGTTGGGATCGAGCTCGCGGTAGCTGATCCGGGTGTCCGGGTCGATGACCATCGGCTTGCCGTCGGTGCCGCGGGCGCGTAGCAGTGCGTCGATGGTGTCGGTCATGAGAACAGACCCCGCAGAGCGGGCATATCCAGTTTCCCGCTCGACAGCGTCGGCACCTCGCCGGGGCGGCATACCGCGAACACCCGGGGGATCTTGTAGGCCGACAGCTTCTCGCGCAGTGCCCGGCGTATCCCGTCGGTGTCCACCGGACCGTCGCAGACGAGGACGGCGGCCACGATCTGACCCCGCTCCTCATCCGGCAGACCGAGCACGTGCGCGGTGAATCCCACTGCGGTGAGGGCCTTCTCCACCTCACCCGGTGTGACATTGGCGCCGGCCGTCTTGATCATCGACCCGGCCCGGGTCAGGTAGTAGAAGTAACCGTCATCGTCGACCCGCACCAGGTCGCCGGTGTGGAACCAACCGTCCGCGTCGAAGCAGTCCTCGCGGCTGCGCCCGTAGTACCCCTGCATGACATACGGGCCGCGAATGCAGAGTTCACCGGTGTCGAGCACCTTGGTGTCGAACCCCGGTGCAGGACGGCCGTAGCTGCCGCGCCGGTGCTCGGGCTGGTCCGCATCATCGCCGTCGATGAGCAGCACACTGCCGGCCTCGGTCATCCCGAGCATGTTGTGCCGCAACTCAGGGTCGACGGGCCGCGCTTCGGCGGCCATGATCGGGTACAGATTGCCGCGTCGCAGTGCCGACAGGTTGCGATCGCCGAAGCAGGGGTGGCGGGCGAGATGGGCTACGCCCGCGGCGAATCCGTTGCTGATAGTGGGCTGCACCGCTTCCAGCAGGTCCAGGGTGTCGCGGGCGTCGGTGGCATTCGAGCAGACCAGGGTGGACCCGGCGACGATGGTGGCGAGCAGCCCGAACGCGAAGCCGCCGATCCAGAAGAACGGCGAGTTGCAGAACAATCTGTCCGATGCGGTGAGCCGGCGAATCTCGTTGAGATTGCGTTGGTGCTCGAGCAGCCCGGCGTGGGTGTGCACCGCCCCCTTGGGCGGGCCGGTTGATCCGGAGGTGTAGATGATCGCCAGCGGGTCGGATCCGTCGATATCGGCTTCCAGTGCGGTCAGGTCCGGTTCGGTTGCCGAGGGCGGGTGGAACAGCACCTGTCGCAGGCACGGCGCCTCGACCGCTGAGAGGTGTTGCTCGTAATCGTGCTTCCGGAAAGACCGTGCCGCCAAGAGGAACTCGGTATCGCTGTCGACCAGCTGAGTCTGCAGTTCCGCGGCGGTCTGGAAGGTGGAGAACGGCACCACCACCGCACCGATGCGCGCGGCGGCGAGCGTGCCCACCACGAAAGCGGCGCCGTTGGGGTGCAGCAACCCGATGTGCGTGCCCTTGCCGGCGCCCAGGGCGACGAGGCCGCGGGCGAGTTCCGCGGACTGCAGGTCGGCCTCGGCGTAGGTGAGCCGTTCGGCGTCGCAGATCAGCAGTGGGTGGCCCGCCCGGCGGCGGAGTAGCTCGACCAGTGACTCAGGCACGATCTGGGGTGAGCGGAGCGACGGGGGATGTGCCGGGGGCGAGCGGAGCGACGGGGGATATGCCGGCAAAGTGCTCTCGCACGGCCCCGAGGTCGGCCTTACCGGACGGGGTGCGCGGGATGACCTCGACGATCGAAATGCTGGTGGGGATCTCGTAGCGGGCCAACCGAGTGGCCAGGAACTCGGACAGCTCGGCTTCGGTGGCCTGGCCGTGCAATTCGACCATCGCGACCGGGGTCTCGCCGAGGCGTTCGTCGGCCACGCCGATGATCGCGGCGCCACGCACGGCGGGGTGACTTTCCAGCGCGGTGCGCACGTCATCGGGCATCACCTTGAATCCACCACGGATGATGGCCTGATCGGCGCGGCCGAGAATCCACACAAACCCGTCGGCGTCAATGCGGGCCAGATCGGTGGTGCGGATCCAGTCCCCGGAAGACAGCTGGGCGGGAATGACTTCCAGCAGACCCCGCTCGTCCGGGCCGAGGACCGTACCGCCCTCGTCGACCACCCGTAGTTGCGCTCCCGGATTGGCCCGGCCGACGCTGCCGCGCTTGGCCTGCCAGTACTGCTGATGGTCGGTCAGTGTCCATCCGGCGACCCCGCCACCGAATTCGGTGGCGGCGTAGGAGGTCAGCACCGGGATGCCGAACTTCTCGGTGAAGGCATCGGCATCATCGGCCGACAGCGGGGCGGTGCCCGAGGTGACGGCCCGCACGCCGGCCAGGTCATCGCGGGTGAGCTCGGAGTGCAGCACCATGCGCAGGGCCGCCGGTACCAGCGAGACCGCCCGCGGCTTGTGCTCGCGCACCGCATCGGCCCACCGCTGCAGTTCGAATTTGGGCAGCAGCACGAAGGGTCGGGCCTCGGTGACGCACAACAGGATCCGGAACACCCCGCCGACGTGGACCAGCGGAGAGTTCACGATCGCCACCCCGCGGCGCAGTGCGGTGGGGGACTGCCACGGTTCGCGGCCCATCACGCTGCGGGCGAGCATGTCGTAGGTGAGGTCGACCCGTTTCGGTGGTCCGGTGGTGCCGCTGGTCAGCATCCACACCGCAACCCCTGGGCGCCCGGCATCGTCGGCGACGCTTCCCTCATGCACTGTCGGAGCAGACTCCAGATCGGAGATGGTGATCACCGTGCCGGTGACCGAGGGGGTCACCAGGTTGGCGATATCGTCGGCCACACCGATGATGGCCGGCAGTCCGAGGGCGATCAGATCGGCCCGGGTGCGGTCATCACCGCGTGCCGGATTGATTACGACGACGGTGCCGCCGGCCTCGAGTACGCCCAGCAGGGCGGCGACGTGCACGGGTTGATTGCGCAACATGATCCCGACCCGGGCGGGTCCGGTCAGCGCGCCGATCCGCCGTGCCAGCGTGGCCAACTCACCCCAGCTGGACCACGTACCGTCGTACTGCAGTGCCGGGGCCGACGGTTCCAGATCAAGGACGGCACTTATGCGTTGCGAAAGAGCATGCGGCATCAGCGAATCCGAGGGACTGTCTTGGGGATCGGTCGTGCCGCGAGCTCATCCTTGGCAATCGGATTGCCCAGTCGGGTGTAGATCAGCCCCTGATCCATCGCGGCCCGGTATGGCTTGTCCAGGGACTCCCAGATGGCCTTCACGGTGCCCTGGGTGGCGGTCGGGGGTTTGGTGGCGATGGCGGCGGCGATCTCGTCGGCCCGGCTCCATAACGCTTCTCGGGTCACCACCTCGGTGACCAGCCCGATCCGCAGTGCGGTATCGGCGCTGACGCGTTCGTCGTTGCCCATCAACGCCATCCGCAGGGTGTCCCCGAGGCCGATGCGGCGCATCAGACCGATGGGTTCCAGTGCCGACACCAGGCCGGCGCTGACATGGGAGTCGAAGAAGGTCGCGTCCTGCGAGCAGATCACCACATCGGACTCGTTGACGAAATACAGCGCGCCCGCGGTGCACATACCCTGCACCGCACAGACCACCGGCTTCCACATCTTCTGCCATTTGGGGCTGAGCAGCTCACCCGGATCCTCGTGGTTCCAGACGATTTCGGGCTGCCCGTAACGGGATTTCACGTCGAGTCCGGCGCTGAACGCGCGGTCGCCCGCGGCGCGCAGCACCACGGCATTGATACCTTCGTCATCCTTGATGGCGTGCCAGGCGTCGCGCATCTCGTGGCACATGGCGCGGTTGAAAGAGTTCAGCGCGTCGGGGCGGTTGAGCGTCACGGTGGCGATCCGCGACTCGTGATCGAAGTCGAGCAGGATCGTATCCACTAGCGGGCCTGCCAGTTGGGCTTGCGCTTCTCCACGAAGGCCCGGGGTCCCTCAAGGGCGTCCTCGGTGCGGGTCACCCGCTCCCGGAAGGTCTCGGCGAGAATCTCTCCCTCGTGCAGTGGCAGGTCCAGCGTCTTGTGGATGGCCAGCCGAGTGCCCCGGACCGCCAGCGGCGCATTGAGATTGACCGCATCGGCGATTTCGTGGGCGCGTTCCAGCAGCTTCTCGTGTTCGACGATCTCGGTGATCAAACCGAGTTCGTAGGCGCGCTCGACCGTCATCCGCTCGTGCTTGCCCATCAAGGCCATCCGCAAGGCCACCGAACGGGGCAGCGCGCGCGCCAACCGCACCATCTCCCGCGCGGCGACCAGACCGATGCTCACATGCGGGTCGAAGAAGGTGGCCTTGTCCGAGGCGATGATGATATCGCCGGTGGTGACCCAGTCCAGTCCAGCGCCGCAACAGATTCCGTTGACGGCGACGATGACGGGTTTGGCCATGGTGCGAAACGGCGGGGTGCCCTCCTGGGGTGCTTCCCACTGCTCATAGGTGGACAGGTAGGGGCGCTCGTTGAGGACCTTGCCGTCACTGGGGATTTCCTTGACATCGGCGCCGGTGCAGAAGGCTCGACCATTGGCGGTGACGATCATCAGCCACACATTGTCGTCATCCTCGGCCCGCTGATAGGCCGCCCGCAGCTCGGTGATCATGTGCGGGGACAACGCGTTGAGCGCATCCGGCCGGTTCATGGTGACGGTGGCCTTATGGCCGTCCACCTCGTAGATGATGGTCTCGTACATCAGTACCTCTCAGCGTCCGGTGAAGTCGGGGTCGCGGCGTTCCCGGAACGCGGCCAGCCCTTCTTTGAAATCGGCTGTGCGGCAGGAGAGTTCCAGATTGGACAGCTCCTGGTTCATGGATTGGTTCAGGGTGGCGTTCTGGCCGTAGGCGAGGGCCTGTTTGGCCAGCCCGATCGCCACGGTCGGACCGTGGGCCAGGCGGGCCAGTAGTTCGTCGGCGGCGGTCTGCACCTCGTCGGCGGGTACCGCGCTGTGGATCAGCCCCCAGTCGGCCGCGTCGCTGCCGTTGACCTTCTCGCCGAGCAGCAGCATCCGCTTCGCACGTGCCACCCCGGCGAGTCGGGGGAGCAGCCAGGTCGATCCCGAGTCGGGGCTGAACCCACGGGACAGGAACGGCTCCCAGAAGGTGGCACCGGCGTCGGCGACGGTGAAATCGGCGGCCAGCGCGAGGTTGCAGCCCAGCCCGACGGCCCAGCCGCGCACCGCGCAGACCACCGGCAGCTGGATGGTGGCGACGAGTTCGATCACCCGGTGCGCGGTGTGCGGGATGCGCCGAACGAGGTCGCCGGTTCGCGGGCGCTGGGCGGCACCGGCGGGCTGGAGCGAAGCGACCCGGGGGTCAGGACTATTGGTGGCCACCCAGTCCGCGCCGGTGCAGAAGTCGTCACCGGCGCCGGTGATGGAGACGGCACGCAGCGAGTCGTCACTGGCGGCCGCGGTGAGGATGCCGACCAGATCGTCGATCATCGCGTGGTCGAACGCGTTACGGCGCGTAGGCCGGTCGAGTGTGATGCGCAGGACGGAGTCCGCGCGGGAGGTGGTCACCGAACCGTCGCTCACCTGGAACCCGGCCTTTCCTTATCCATACAGTTGCCCATACAGTAGGCGATGCGGTTACTATCTTGTACAAGTTAGCAAGGAAAGGTCGTCGATGGAAGGACGCGCCCGGCGCATCCGGCAGCCACGGGTTGCCGAGATCGTCGCGTCCAAGCTGCGCGATGACATCCTTTCCGGCCGGCTGCGCGCCGGCGATATCCTGCCCACCCAGGAGAGCCTGTTCCAGGAGTTCGGTGTCAGTCCACCGGCGCTGCGCGAGGCCATCCACCTACTGGAGACCGATGGGCTGATCTCGGTGCGGCGCGGGAACATGGGCGGTGCCGTGGTGAAACTGCCGTCCCCGGAACGCACCGCCCAGATGATCAGCATGGTGCTGCAGACCCGCGCCGCCACCCCGGCCGATGTCAGCGGGGCGCTGCTGCACCTGGAGCCGATCTGCGCCGGGATGTGCGCGGCCCGCGAGGACCGTGCCACCGAGGTGGTGCCCGCACTGCAGGCCGAGATCGATATTCAGACAGCCCAATTCGGAGATGCCGCGCAATACGTGCGCAATGCCCGCCGCTTCCACGAGGTGCTGGTGGGACGCTGCGGTAACGAGCCGATGATCCTGCTGATCGGCTCGCTGGAACTGATCTGGTCGACCCACGAGTCGCAGGTATGGGGCGACGATATGCACGAAGGCACCATGCGTGCCGCGTTACGCGATCATCAGCGTCTGCTCGACGCCATCGCCGACGGCAACGTCGCCCGCGCCACCAAGCTGGCCGCCGACCATCTCACCGCGGCCCGGCGGACCACGCTGGCCGCCGGAACCGACAAAACGATTGAAGCGAGGCTGATTTCGCATGACTGACGACCGGGTGCTCTTCGAGGTCGATGCGGATCACCGCATCGCGACCATCACCTTCAACAACCCGAAGCAGCGCAACTCCTATGACGCGGCCATGCGCGATGAGATCGCCCGCCACCTCGATATCGTCGCCGAGGATGATGACATCACCGTCGTGCTGCTCCGCGGCGCGGAGGGCGTGTTCAGCACGGGTGCGGATATGAACAATGCCTACGGTTGGTATGGCGAAGGCCTCAAGGGCGGGGCGGGTGGGAAGGACCAAGAGAAGGCCGAGAAGAAGTCCCGGCCCAGCCAGCGTCGCCGACTCACCGTCGACCGCAAGTCTTTCGACTTCTATCACAACTTTCTGGGCTTCCCGAAGGTCACCATCGGCGAGATCAGCGGTTACGCCCTCGGTGGCGGTTTCGAGATGGCCCTGATGACAGATATCTCGGTGATCGCGCGTGATGCCAAGATCGGCATGCCTGCCACCCGCTTTCTCGGCCCGGCGCTGGGCAGCCTGCACATGTTCTTCCACCGGCTGGGGCCGGTACTGGCACGGCGGATGCTGCTCACCGGCGACATCATCGAAGCCGGCACCATCGAGCATCTCGGGATCTTCACCGACACCTGCGATGCCGACAAGGTCGCGGCCCGGGCGCAGTACTGGGCACAGAAAGCCGCCAAGATGCCTGCTGACGGTGTGGTCATCGCCAAGGAGGCGTTCCGGTGGGTCGAGCAGAGCCAGGCCTACCAGGGCGAGGAGGTGGCCAGCTACATGTTCCACGCCTACGGCACCAACCTGCAGTTTTCGCCCGGGGAGTTCAACTTCGTCAAGACCCGCGCCCAGCACGGAACCAAGGAGGCGTTCCGGTTGCGTGATGAGCATTTCCACGTGCCGGAACCGCAGTAGCCAACCACATAACGGAGCACCTACAGTGGATGCTACGTTTACATAAACAACGGATATCGTAAAGGCGGAGAGATATGCCCCAACCCGTGATCGTCGGTGCTGCCCGCACCGCCATCGGCCGGTCCTTCAAGGGGACGCTGGTCAACACGCCGCCGGAGGCACTGCTCGGCGCGGTCATGCCCGAAGTGGTCCGCCGTGCCGGTATCGATCCGTCGGTCATCGACGACATCATCATCGCCGAATCGCATTACGGCGGCGGCGACCTCGCGCGCTACGTCGCACTGGTCGCAGGCTACGAGAATGCGCCCGGCCAGGCCGTGAACCGGCACTGCGCGGGCTCGCTGACCGCGATCGGCAACGCGTCGGCCCAGATCGGCTCCGGTATGGAGCGGGTGCTGCTCGCCGGCGGTGTGCAGTCGCTGTCGATGACGCCGCTGATGAGCCAACGCATTCCCGGCCCGGAGCTGAAGTTCGAGGAGCGCTGGCTGCCCCCCATTCACCCGGAGGCCGCGGATGCGCCGTCCCGCGACATGTCCATCACCGTGGGCTGGAACACCGCACAGGCCTATGGCCTGACCCGCGAGGAACTGGACGCCTGGGCGGCGCGTTCGCATCAGCGCGCGGTCGCCGCGCAGGATGCGGGCAAGTTCCTCGACGAGATCGTGCCACTGAAGGTGACCCAGCCCGATGGCTCGGTCATCGAATTCAGCGTCGATGAGCATCCGCGCCGGGACACCACCGCAGAGAAGCTCGCCGGCCTCAAGGTCCTGCACCCGGAGATCGAAGGATTCTCCATCACCGCGGGCAACAGCAGTGGCACCAATGATGCTGCCGCTGCTGTCGCGGTGGTCGCCGACGATTACGCGGCCGGGGAGAACCTCAACGTGCTCGCCAAGGTGCGGGCGTGGGGTTCGGTCGGTGTGCCCGCCAAGGACACCGGTCTGGGCGGCGTGAAGGTGATCGGCAAGGTCCTCGACCGCGCCGGTCTCAAGCCGTCCGACGTGACGCTGTGGGAGATCAACGAGGCCTTCGCATCGGTGCCGGTGGCTGCGGTGCGCGAATACGGCATCGACGAGGAACTGGTCAACTTCTCCGGCAGCGGCTGCAGCCTGGGCCATCCGATCGCCGCCTCCGGCGCCCGGATGATCACCACCCTGATCTACGAACTGCAGCGTCGCGGTGGCGGTATCGGTGTGGCCGCGATGTGCGCGGGCGGCGGTCAGGGCGGCGGACTGGTGATCGAGGTTTAGTCAAACGCCAGGTGTGAGTTACCCGGCGGACTTGCCCCGGCCCTTCGGGGCCGGGGTTTTCGCTTTGGGTTTGCTACCGAGTTGTCGCGTCGCATGTTCGAGGATGCAGTCCAGGCCGAATTCGAAGTTGTTCTCATCGGAGGCGCCGAAGCTGTGACCCTCGCCGGTGACCCGTGCCAGCAGCGGAGCGACCTCCGGATCGATGACCAGGGTCTGGTCGTAGGCGCCCGGACCTTCCTCGCCGGCCTGGTTCTTCTCGGCGAGGCGCTGCAGCACGACGGAGCCGCGGACGTGCAGGGTCACCGCCGAATACGTGTCGAAGGCATCCTCCGCGCTGAGCCCGGCCTCGACAAGTCCGGAGATCGCCTTCTCCATCTCCAGCACACCGACTTTGGCGGCCCGCGGGCTCAGTGCGGCGCGGATCAGGATCAGGTCGCACAGGATCGGATTACCGACGAATGTCTTGCGCATGGTGCGGGCGTGGTTGCGCAGCGTCTCGAGCCAGTCCTTGGCCTCCACGTACGGCGTGGCGAACACGTACTCGCTGAGCGCACGGTCGGTCATCGCGTTGAGCAGGTCGTCTTTCTTGCGGAAGTACCAGTAGATGCTGGTGACGCCGACGCCCAGGTGCTTCCCGAGCAGCGGCATGCTGAGATTGTCGATGCCGACCTGCTCGGCGAGTTCAAAGGCGCCCTTGATGATGTCGTCGGGATTGATCGATCCGCGTTCGCGTCGCTGTCGCTTCTCGGCGACTGGTTGCTTTGCCACGGCGGGCACCTCTTTCACGATCGATGTTGCGGCTCGCAGCTGTTCACTCCCCGGGTCGGCCAGTGAACCGTCAAGCTTACCGGTAGCCATACCGTCGTGCGGGTACGCGCGTTCTCGTGGCGGTTTCCGCCAGTTACCGTAATGGCTATAGTAATGTTTTCCGGTGACCCACAAGCCGATTAGCGAGGATCAAGAGTGGCCGACGAAATCCTAACCGAGCGCCAGGGCCGCACCCTGGTCGTCACCATCAACCGGCCGGAGGCACGCAACGCCTTCAATCTGCCGGTGGCACAAGGCCTTGCGGCCGCCATGGATGAGCTCGATGACAGTCCCGAGCTGTCGGTGGCGATTCTCACCGGCGCCGGCGGGAACTTCAGTGCCGGGATGGACCTCAAGGCCTTCGCGTCAGGGGAGCTGCCCTATGTGCCCGGCCGGGGCATCGGGTTCACCGAGCGTCCGCCGCGCAAACCCCTCATCGCCGCGGTCGAGGGCTATGCGCTCGCCGGCGGCACCGAGATGGTGCTCGCCACCGATCTCATCGTGGCGTCGCGGACGGCCAAGTTCGGTATCCCCGAGGTCAAGCGCGGCCTGGTGGCCGGCGGCGGTGGGCTGCTGCGTCTGCCGCACCGCATCCCGTACCAGAAGGCCCTCGAGCTGGCGCTCACCGGCGAGAACTTCACCGCCGAGGAGGCCGCGCAGTGGGGCCTGGTCAACAAACTGACCGAACCCGGGGAGGCGCTGGCGGGTGCGTTGGAGCTGGCCGAGAAGATCACCGCGAACGGCCCGCTGGCGGTGGCGGCCACCAAGGAGATCATCGTGAAATCCGCGGAGTGGAGCCAGACCGAGATGTGGGAGAAGCAGAACGCGATCATGGGTCCGGTATTCGGATCCAAGGATGCCATCGAGGGCGCCACCGCGTTCGCCGAGAAGCGCAAGCCCAACTGGTCCGGGAGCTGATCGTCGACAGATAAGGCGACACAATGGATCTCGGGTTCGCCGGTGCGGCCACCGTCGTCGTGGGCGGTGGTCGCGGAATGGGATTGGCGACGGCGCAGTGCCTGGCCGACGACGGGGCCCGGGTGGCGATCGTCGGCCGCTCCAAAGATGTACTCGACGCCGCCACGGCGGATCTGGCCCGACGGGGGAGTCCAGACGCCGTGGCGATCGTCGCCGACACCGGTGATGACGCGGCGGTGCGGCAGGTCTTCGCCGAGCTCGGCGAGCGTTGGGACGGCGAGCTCAACGCCCTCGTCAACACCGTCGGACCCGGGGCGGCAGGCAATTTCGAAGAGCTGACCGATGAGCAGTGGAAGGACGCTCTCGACGACGGTCTGATGGGCATGGTGCGCTGTGTGCGGGCGGCATTACCGTTGCTGCGCAAGGCGCAATGGGCGCGCATCGTCAACTTCTCGGCGCATTCGACGCAGCGCCAGAGCACCCGGCTGCCTGCGTATACCGCGGCCAAGGCTGCGGTGAATTCCGTGTCGAAGAATCTGTCGCTGCAGCTGGCGCCGGACGAGATCATGGTGAATGTGGTGTCACCGGGCAGCATCGCCTCGGAGTCGCTGCTGGGCTGGGCCGAGTCGGTGGGTGTGGATGGCAGCGATCCGTATGCGTTGATGTCGGCCATCGACGAGCATTTCGGGCATCCGGCGCATCTGCCCCGCGCCGGCCAGACCAGTGAGATAGGTCCGGTCGCGGCGTTTCTGGCGTCCAGGCGCAACTCGTACATGACGGGCGCGAACATCAACGTCGACGGTGGCAGCGATTACATCTGATTCAGGTGGGTTTTGGCTGGTAGCGGCGGGTCATGAGCACTTGCGGAATGCACTACCGATAGGTATACAGTAAGTATGCTTCAACGGGAGGTGCCCGACCTGTGACCGTCGCCGACAGTATCGATTCGGAAGCCGGGCAGACCGCCGCTGTGCTGTACGAGGTCACCGCGACCGGCGTAGCGGTCATCACGCTCAATCGCCCGGAACGGCTGAACTCCTGGGGTGCAGATATCTCCCGCGGGGTCTACGCGGCATTCGACCGCGCTGAAGCCGATGAGGACGTCCGGGTGGTTGTGCTGACCGGCACCGGCCGGGGATTCTGTGCCGGCGCCTATATGGGTGCCATGCAGGATCTCGGCGCGTCGATCAGCGGGGACACCGATGTCAGCAAGATCGTCGGCGAACGCCATCCCCATTTTCTGACCACTTTGCGCAAGCCGGTGATCGCCGCCATCAACGGCGCCTGCGTCGGGATCGGCCTCACGCATGCCCTGATGTGTGATGTGCGGTTCGCCGCGGCGGGCGCCAAGTTCGCCACCGCATTCCCGCGCCGCGGGTTGATCGGCGAATACGGCATCACCTGGATCCTGCCCCGATTGGCCGGGTGGGGTGCGGCGGCGGACCTGTTGCTGTCGGGCCGCACCTTCTTCGCCGATGAGGCCGCGCAGCTCGGACTGGTCAAAGAGGTTGTGGCGCCGGAGGATCTGCTGCCCACCGCCCTTGCGTATGCCGAGGATCTGGCCCGTAACTGTTCGCCGGCCTCGATGGCGGTCACCAAGCGCCAGATCTACGGCGACGCCGGCGACGACGTCGTCGCGGTCAGCTCCCGCGCCGAGACCCTGATGCACGAATCCATGGTGCGCCCCGACCTCATCGAGGGCATCACCGCCTTCTTCGAAAAGCGGCCCCCCAACTTTCCGCCACTGACAGCGGAAGATCGTGAAAGGCACGAGAAATGACCGACATCCCGGAGCGTCTGCCCTACCTGGCCGTCGACGTCGACAACCATTACTACGAGCCGATCGACGCGTTCACCCGGCACCTGCCCAAGGAATTCCGCAGCCGCGGCGTCCAGATGGTGCAGGACGGTAAGCGGACACTGGCGGTGTTCGGCGGGACGGTCAACCATTTCATCCCCAACCCCACCTTCGACCCGATCATCGAGCCGGGCTGCCTGGATCTGCTGTTCCGCGGGGAGATCCCCGAGGGCGTCGACCCGGCCTCGCTGATGAAGGTCGACCGGCTCTCCGAGCATCCCGAATACCAGAACCGGGACGCCCGGCTGAAGGTGCTGGATCGCCAGCATCTCGAAACCGTATTCATGCTGCCTACTTTCGCCTGCGGCGTGGAAGAAGGCCTCAAGCACGATATCGAGGCCACCATGGCGTCGGTGCACGCGTTCAACCTGTGGCTGGACGAGGACTGGGGCTTCGAGCGGCCCGACGGTCGCTTCATCTCGGCGCCGATCATCTCGCTCGCCGATCCCGTGAAGGCCGTCGAGGAAGTCGAGTTCGTGATCGGCCGCGGAGCCAAGCTGGTGTGTGTGCGGCCGGCGCCGGTGCCCGGCCTGGTCAAGCCGCGCTCTCTCGGGGATCCGCTGCACGATCCGGTGTGGGCCCGGCTGGCCGAGGCCGGCGTCGCGGTCGTCTTTCACCTGTCCGACTCCGGATACATGGCGATCCCGGCGCTGTGGGGCGGCAGCGGCGTGTTCAAGGGGTTCGGCAAGCGGGACCCGCTGGACATGGTGATCATGGACGACCGCCCGATCCACGACACGATAGCGTCGATGATCGTGCATCAGGTGTTCACCCGGCACCCCAAACTCAAGATCGCCAGCATCGAGAACGGCTCGTACTTCGTCTACCGGCTGATCAAGCGCCTCAAGAAGGCCGCCAACAATGCGCCGTATCACTTCACCGAGGACCCGGTGGAGCAGCTGCGCAACAACGTCTGGATTGCGCCGTACTACGAGGATGACGTCAAGCTGCTCGCCGCCACCATCGGGGTGGACAAGATCCTGTTCGGGTCCGACTGGCCGCACGGTGAGGGCCTGGC
>JBPPMV010000069.1:0-14531 GCA_051306235.1 Mycobacterium sp.
AGCGAGCTAAGCGGGATCGCAGATGAGGATCGGAATCTTGCGGTCGGTGTAGGACCGGTAGTTGACGAAGTCGGCGTACATGGCGTCGAGCTTGGGCCAGTACTGGTCGCGCTCGGCATCGGTGGCCTCACGTGCCACCAGTTCCAGGCGCTCCTTCTTGGTCTGGAACGAGATCGCGGGATTGGCCTTGAGATTCAGGTACCACATCGGGTTCGTCGCCCGACCGCCCTGGGAGGCGACCAGCACGATGCGGCTGCCCTCCTGCAGGAACAGCAGCGGACTGTCCCGGGGTTCACCGGATTTGCGGCCGATGGTGGTCAGGATGCCGACCTCGGACCCGCGCAGGAACTTGTTGCCGAACTTCCCGTTCGTCTTCTTGAAGATCCAGGTCTGTGCCCGCGACATCCACTTGATGACGGTTCCGGTGGAGGGGGCGTTGAGTCGCTCGACCTGCTTGGGGTTGAGCGGTTTGGGTGTATCGGTCATGAGCTGAACCTAACCGCTGATGAACGGCTTCAACGACGCCCGGATGTGGTGGATCCGGGGATCATCGGTGGGGATCAGGAACGTCTCGTCGACGTGTGAGCACACCCGCCGACCCAACAGTCGCGGTTTGGTGATCACATCGAACGTCGCGCGGATGTGGTCACCGTCGACGGTGAACTCCGGCGGCGTGGTCTTCTCGATCACTTTGAACTGCGGGCCGTTGTTCAGGCTGCGCCGCAGGTGATCTCCGGAACGTCCGGTCTTGAGCCCCATCTCGATGCGGATGCAGTCCGGGTGGAACGGGACCGAGTCGGCCTCATGGGTGGACAACGCGTCGATATAGGCCTGCGCGGCGGCGATGCGTTCGGCTTCCGAAGCAGTCATCAGATCCGCTCGATGATGGTGCCCGTAGAAAGAGCACCGCCGGCGCACATGGTGATCAACGCGGTGCTCTTACCGGTGCGCTCCAGTTCGTGCAGTGCGGTGGTGATCAGCCGGGCGCCGGTGGAGCCGACGGGATGCCCGAGCGCGATGGCGCCGCCGTTGACGTTCACCTTGTCCATATCGGCTCCGTGCACCTGTGCCCAGGACAGTACGACCGAGGCGAACGCCTCATTGATCTCGACCAGGTCGATATCGCCGAGTTTCATCCCGGCCTTCTCCAGCACCTTCGCCGTCGACTGCACGGGTCCGTCGAGGTGGTAGTACGTCTCGGATCCGACGTTGGCCTGCGCCACGATCCGGGCGCGCGGCTTCAGGCCGTGCGCCTTGGCCACGTCTTCGTCCATCCACAGCACCGCGGCGGCGCCGTCGGAGATCTGCGAGGAGGTGCCCGCGGTATGGATGCCGCCCTCCATCACCGGCTTGAGTGAAGCCAGCGCTTCCGCGGTGGTGTCCCGCAGGCCCTGGTCACGGGTGACGAGCGCCCATTCGTCGGTGGGTCGCTTGTTCTCGTCGAGCACCGGCGCGGAGATCGCCGAGATCTCCCGGTCGAACCGGCCCTCCTCCCAGGCGCGCTTCGCCCGGGTCTGGGAGGCCAGACCGAGTGCGTCGATATCGGCGCGGGTGATACCGCGGCGCTTGGCGATCCGCTCGGCGGCCTCGAACTGGTTCGGCATGTCGATATCCCATGACGAGGCGCGGATGATGCTGCGATCCGGGCCCGCGTTGGCGCCCAGCCCGACCCGGCTCATCGCCTCGATACCGCAGGCGATGCCGATGTCGATGGCGCCGCCGGCGATCAGGCCGGCGATCAGATGATTGGCCTGCTGAGCGCTTCCGCACTGGCAGTCGATGGTGGTGGCGCCCACGTGCTCGGGCAGACCGGCGGTGAGCCAGCCGACCCGGGTGATGTTGTTGGACTGCTCCCCGTACTGGGTGACGCAGCCGCCGATGAGTTGCTCGACATCGCCGGCGTCGATCCCGGCCTTCTCCACGACGGCTTTCTGAACCGCGCCCAGAAGTTCGGTGGCGTGGAGTCCGGACAGCCATCCATTGCGCTTGCCGATCGGGCTGCGGGTGGCTTCGACGATGACAGGATTACCCATGAGGTCAGGCTAGAACACGTTTCATTAGTCTGACAAGCGACGATGCCCCCGTGCCTTTTATCTGCGGTGAAGGCATGTTTCAATGGTTCGCAAGTGGCACTAGAAGGAATTGTTCACAGCGCCCGACATGTGCCCATACTTGTGCAAAGGAGATCCCGCATGGCCAGCCCCAACCTGCCCGAAGGCTTCGACCCCCTCGACGCGAGCCTGAACCTCGAACGTCTGCCGGTCGAAGAACTTGCCGAGCTCCGGAAGTCCGAGCCCATCCACTGGGTGGATGTGCCCGGCGGCACCGGCGGCTTCGGTGACAAGGGGTACTGGATCCTCACCAAGCACGCCGATGTCAAGGAGGTGTCCAAGAACAGCGAGGTCTTCGGCAGCTCGCCCGACGGTGCCATCCCGGTCTGGCCGGAGGGGATGACGCGCGACGCCATCGACCTGCAGAAGGCCGTGCTGCTGAACATGGACGCCCCGCAGCACACCCGGCTGCGCAAGATCATCTCGCGTGGCTTCACCCCCCGCGCCGTCGGCCGTATCGAAGAGGAACTGCGGACCCGCGCCCGCAACATCGCCGAGACGGCCGCGGCCGAGGGCGTCGGCGACTTCGTCGAGCAGGTGGCCAGCGAGCTGCCGCTGCAGGCCATCGCCGGTCTGCTGGGTGTGCCGCAGGAGGATCGCGACAAGCTGTTCCGGTGGTCGAATGAGATGACCGCCGGCGAGGACGAGGAATACGCCGATGTCGATCCGGCGATGTCCTCCTTCGAGCTGATCACCTACGCGATGAAGATGGCCGAGGAGAGGTCCAAGAACCCGACCGAGGACATCGTCACCAAGCTCATCGAGGCCGATATCGACGGTGAGAAGCTCTCCGATGACGAATTCGGTTTCTTCGTGATCATGCTGGCGGTGGCCGGCAATGAGACCACCCGTAACTCGACGACCCACGGCATGATCGCCTTCGCGCAGCATCCCGAGCAGTGGGAGCTGTACAAGAAGGAGCGTCCTGGCACCGCTGCGGACGAGATCGTCCGTTGGGCCACACCGGTTTCGGCGTTTCAACGCACCGCCTTGGTGGACACCGAGCTCGGTGGCGTGAAGATCAAGAAGGGCGAGCGGGTGGTGCTGTCCTACCGCTCGGCCAACTTCGACGAAGAGGTCTTCGACAAGCCGCACGAGTTCAACATCCTGCGTGACCCGAACCCGCATGTGGGCTTCGGCGGCTCCGGTGCGCACTACTGCATCGGCGCCAACCTGGCCCGGATGACCATCAACCTGATCTTCAATGCGGTTGCCGACGCGATGCCCGATCTCAAGCCCGTCGGCGACCCCGAGCGGCTGAAGTCCGGCTGGCTCAACGGCATCAAGCATTGGCAGGTCGACTACACCGGGGCGTCCAGCCCAGCCGTCGTGTCGGCGAACTAGAACAAGACCCCTAGGAGCAGAACGGGTGGACTTCTCACCGAATCCGGAGCAGCAGGCTGTCGCCGATGTGGTGACCTCCGTGCTGGCGCGGGAAAATAGTTGGGATGCACTGGTTTCCGGTGGCGTCGCTGCCCTGGCCGTGCCCGATCGCCTCGGCGGAGACGGCCTCGGCCTGGCCGAGGTGACCACTGCGCTGACCGAGATCGGCCGGCACGGCACGGTCGGCCAGGCGCTGTCCACCCTCGGGCTTGGCCTGCTCCCGCTGCTGGACCTCGCATCCCAGGAGCAGCAGGACCGCTATCTGGCCGGCGTTGCCGAGGGTGCGGTGCTGAGCGCGGCTCTCAACGAGCCGGGCGCCTCGCTGCCCGAGAAGCCCTCGGTCACCCTGTCCGGCGGCAAGCTCAACGGCACCAAGACCGCTGTGCCCTATGCCGAGACCGCGCAGTGGCTGGTGGTCACCGCCGCAGACGCGGTCGTGGTCATCGCGCCGAGCGCTCCGGGTGTGACGGTGACGAAGACGCCGGCCTCCAACGGGTCCGACGAGTATGTGGTGCTGTTCGACGACGCCGAGGTCGACGGTGTGCTGGAGGGTGCGAGCGTCACCCGGGTCAACCAGCTCGCGCTGGCAGCCATCGGCGCCTTCGCTGCCGGTCTGGTCGCCGGTGCGCTGCGGCTCACCGCGGACTACGTCGCCACCCGCGAGCAGTTCGGCCGGCCGCTGTCCACCTTCCAGACGGTGGCCGCTCAGCTCTCGGAGATCTACATCGCCTCGCGCACCATCTCTCTGGTGGCGAACTCGGTGGTGTGGCGGCTGGCCGAGGGCCTCGACACCGACGACGATCTGAACCTGCTCGGTTACTGGCTGACATCGCAGGCACCGCCGGCGATGCGGCTCTGTCATCACCTGCACGGCGGTATGGGCATGGACATCACGTACCCCATGGACCGCTACTTCTCTTCGATCAAGGATCTGACCCGGTTGCTCGGTGGTCCTTCGTACCGGCTCGATCTGGTGGGAGCATAATGTTCATCGAACTGACCTCGGAGCAGCGGTCACTGCAAGCTGAACTGCGCGAATACTTTTCGACGCTGATCACGCCCGAAGAGGCGGCGGCGATGGAGTCCGACCGGCACAACGAGGCCTACCGCGCCGTGATCAAGCGGATGGGTGCAGACGGCAGGCTCGGTGTGGGCTGGCCCAAGGAATACGGCGGCCTCGGCTTCGGCCCGATCGAGCAGCAGATCTTCGTCAACGAGGCCAACCGTGCCGATGTCCCGTTGCCGATGGTGACGTTGCAGACCGTGGGGCCCACCCTGCAGGTGCACGGCACCGAACTGCAGAAGAAGAAGTTCCTGCCCGGAATCCTGGCCGGCGAAGTGCATTTCGCGATCGGCTACTCGGAGCCGGAGGCCGGTACCGACCTGGCGTCCCTGCGTACCTCCGCCATTCGGCACGGCGACGAGTACATCGTCAACGGGCAGAAGATGTGGACCACCGGCGCCCATGACGCCGACTACATCTGGCTGGCCTGCCGCACCGATCCGGAAGCCGCCAAGCACAAGGGCATCTCGATCCTGATCGTCGACACGAAGGACCCCGGCTACTCCTGGACGCCGATCATCCTGTCCGACGGTGCACACCACACCAACGCGTCGTACTACAACGATGTGCGGGTGCCCGCCGACATGCTGGTCGGCGAGGAGCACGGCGGCTGGAAGCTCATCACCACCCAGCTCAACCACGAGCGGGTCGGTCTGGGGCCGGCGGGCCGTATCGCCGGCATCTACGACGAAGTCCACGAGTGGGCCGCCAAGCCCGGCCCGGACGGTGTCATACCGCTGGAGCAGGAGGGCGCGCGCCGGCTGCTCGCCCAGATCAAAGCCATCTGGCGGGTCAACGAGCTGCTCAACTGGCAGGTCGCCGCCTCCGGTGAGACCATCGCGGTGGCCGACGCTGCCGCGACGAAAGTCTTTTCCACCGAACGCATCCAGGAGGTCGGCCGGCTGGCCGAAGAGGTGGTGGGCCGGTACGGCGATCCCGCCGACCCGGAGACCGGACGGTTGCTGGACTGGCTGGACAAGATGACCAAGCGCAACCTGGTCATCACGTTCGGCGGTGGTGTCAACGAGGTGATGCGCGAGATGATCGCGGCATCGGGCCTGAAGGTGCCGAGGGTTCCGCGTTGAGTGATCTGCAGGCAGGCATCGACGAGATCGTCGCAGCGGGAGCCGGTGAACCCACGATTGCCCGGGATCCGGTGAACCACCCGATGATCCATCACTGGACGGACGCGATCGGCGATACCAACCCGATCTATGTCGACGAGGACGCTGCCAAGGCAGCCGGGCACGACGGTATCGTCGCGCCGCCGGCGATGATCCAGGTCTGGACCATGATGGGTCTGGGCCGCGCGCGCTCCGATGACGATCCGTTGGCCCGGGCCATGAAATTGTTCGACGACGCCGGGTATGTCGGGGTGGTCGCCACCAACTGCGATCAGACCTATCACCGCTACCTGAAGCCGGGCGAACTGGTCGCAATGAGTGCCGAGATCACCGATGTGGTCGGGCCCAAGCAGACCGCGCTGGGCGAGGGCTACTTCATCAATCAGAAGATCCGCTGGCACGTCGGCGATGAGGAAGTCGCCGAGATGGACTGGCGCATCATGAAGTTCCTGCCCGCCGCCAATCAGGCTGCACAGACTGCTGCCGAAACCGGTTCATTGCCAGAGGATCTCGACCCCGACAAGCTGATGCGGCCGTCGTCCTCGCGGGACACCAAGTTCTTCTGGGATGGCATCAACGCCCACGAATTGCGCCTGCAGCGCCGACCGGACGGCACGCTGCAGCATCCTCCGGTGCCCGCGGTCTGGGCCGACAAAGATGCGCCCATGGACTATCTCGTCGCCTCCGGTAAGGGCACGGTGTTCTCCTATGTCGTGCACCACGCGCCGAAGGTGCCCGGACGCACGTTGCCGTTCGTGATCGCCCTCGTGGAACTCGAGGAGGGTGTCCGCATGCTCGGCGAGTTGCGCGGTATCGAAGCCGATCAGGTGAAGATCGGGTTACCGGTCACCGCAACGTATCTCGATTTTCCGGACAGTGAGATCAGCCCCGCCTGGTCGCTGTACGCCTGGGAGCCGCAAGCATGAGTCTCACCGTTTCCGACGTTCGAGTCGGCGCCAAGTTGCCCGAACTGCAGATCTACGGCGATCCCACGTTCATCGTGTCGACCGCCATCGCGACCCGTGACTACCAGGACGTCCACCACGACCGGGACAAGGCGCAGGCCAAGGGGTCCAAGGACATCTTCGTCAACATCCTCACCGACACCGGTCTGGTAGGACGCTATGTGACGGATTGGGCCGGACCGAACGCCATCGTCACCTCGATCAAGCTGCGCCTCGGCGTCCCGTGGTACGCCTACGACACCATCACCTTCACCGGTGAGGTCACCGCCGTCGACGGTGATCTGGTGACGCTGAAAGTGGTCGGCGCCAACAGCCTCGGTAATCACGTGATCGCCACGTCCACATTGACATTGGGGGACAAGTGACGCTCTCGGGTAAGGCCGCCATCGCCGGGATCGGTGCCACCGATTTCTCGAAGAACTCCGGGCGAAGCGAGCTGCGGCTGGCCGCCGAGGCGGTGCTCGATGCGCTCGACGATGCCGGGCTGAAACCGTCGGATGTGGACGGCCTGGTGACCTTCACCATGGACTCCAACCTGGAGACCGCCGTCGCGCGATCCACCGGGATCGGGGACCTGAAGTTCTTCAGCCAGATCGGTTACGGCGGCGGAGCCGCTGCGGCGACGGTGCAACAGGCCGCCCTCGCGGTCGCGACCGGTGTCGCCGAGGTCGTCGTCGCCTACCGGGCCTTCAACGAGCGCTCGGAGTTCCGCTTCGGTCAGGTGATGAGCGGCCTGACCGTCAATGCGGACTCCCGCGGCGTGGAATACAGCTGGTCCTACCCACACGGTCTGAGCACACCTGCCGCGTCGGTGGCCATGATCGCCCAGCGCTACATGCACGAATACGGCGCCACCAGTGCTGATTTCGGTGCGGTGTCGGTGGCTGACCGCAAGCACGCCGCGACCAACCCGAAGGCGTTCTTCTACGGTAAGCCGATCACCATCGAAGACCACCAGAACTCGCGGTGGATCGCCGAACCGCTCCGGCTGCTGGACTGCTGCCAGGAATCCGACGGCGGGGTGGCCATCGTGGTCACCACACCCGAGCGGGCCAAGGACCTCAAGCACCGGCCCGCGATCATCGAGGCCGCCGCCCAGGGTGCGAGCGCCGATCAGTTCACCATGTACTCGTACTACCGCGATGAGCTCGGGCTGCCCGAGATGGGTCTGGTGGGACGTCAGCTGTGGGAGCAGTCCGGGCTGTCCCCGGTCGATATCCAGACCGCGATCCTCTATGACCACTTCACCCCGTACACCCTGATCCAGCTGGAGGAACTCGGCTTCTGCGGTAAGGGCGAGGCCAAGGACTTCATCGCGGGCGGGGCCATCGAGCTCGGTGGCCGGCTGCCGATCAACACCCACGGCGGTCAGCTCGGCGAGGCCTATATCCACGGGATGAACGGTATTGCCGAGGGTGTGCGGCAGCTGCGCGGAACCTCGGTCAACCAGGTCGACAATGTCGAACACGTGCTGGTCACCGCGGGTACGGGTGTGCCGACCTCGGGTCTGATCCTCGGGTAATTGGTGTGCCGACCCCGGTCGCAGGGGCGGTAATCTCGAGGCCATGGGGATCCAGCCTGACGTGAGCCCATACGGGGGGCAGACGGTCACCGGCCCGGGATGGCCGAACGTCGACGAGAACGCACTTGCGGCCGCCGCGGCGCAGTACGAGGCGCTGGCGGCGAAGATCACCGGCACGGTGGTGCCGCAGCAGCAGGGCCAGCTGATGAAGCTGACCGACACCTGGGAGGGCGGTGGCTCGATGGCCGCCGCGGGCGAGGCCACCACCATCATCGGCGGGCACGAGGCCAACGGTGCCCAGGCCGCCGCCATCGCGGCGAAGCTGCGCACCATGGAAGCTGCCGTCATCCAGACCAAGACGATGGCGAACATCGTGGCGCAGGAAACCCAGGCCGAATGCATGGCGATCCAGTCGATGCCGGTCAGCAACACCCAGGCCCTCGTGCAGAGCCGCATCATGCTGGGTCTGTCCCAGAACTCCGCCACCGTGACGGCCAATGCCGGCACGATGGCCAACACCATCGGCGCGCCCGCGAGCACGCCGACCGCGGGCACACCGCCGGTCGGACCGCAACAGGTCGCCGGCCAGGATCCGTCGCAGGCGATGCAGATGATGGGTCAGCTGGCCGGGATGGTCGGCCAGATCCCGCAGATGCTCGGACAGGCGATGGGTCAGGTGACCCAGGCCCCGCAGCAACTCACGCAGACGCTGGGCCAGCCGTTGCAGCAGCTCACCTCGATGTTCGGCCAAGGCGGCGGCGGATCCGCCGGTCTGGGTGGGGTGTCACCCTTCTCGGCGTTCTCCAACCATCCGCTGGCCGGTGGCGGCGGGG
Organism: Mycobacterium sp.; assembly: GCA_051306235.1. GTDB lineage: Bacteria > Actinomycetota > Actinomycetes > Mycobacteriales > Mycobacteriaceae > Mycobacterium. The sequence goes on from JBPPMV010000069.1 coordinate 9,002, forward strand.
CCGGTGCGGGTGCGGGCATGGTGCGCGCGGCAGGTCTGCCCGGCGGTGGCGGGGGGTCCGCTCAGTCTCCGCTGATGGCCAGTCTGGTCGGGAACACGGTGCCGGTTTCGGTGGCACCACCGGTCGGAGCCGGTGCCGGAAGTGGCGCGATGGGCGGTATGGCACCGGTGGCCGCCGGCGCCGGCATGGGCGGCGGCGGTATGGGTGCGCCGATGATGGGACAACGGGGTAGCAGCGGCGGAACGACTTCTGGTCTGGCGCTGCCGGAGTCCCTGGACCACGACCTGGCCGAAGACGATGTCGACGAGGATTGGTGAACTCTGATGTCCAGCCCGCTACGTAAACCGGAAGGCATCAGCTGGAGCGCGGCCTCGGTGGAACTGCCGCCGATGCCGGTCATCCCGCCCGGTGCGGATGCGATGAGCATGACCATCTCGGCGGTGCTGCCGACGCTCGAGGCGATGATGACGACCAACGTGACTTCGCTTGCCGCCAAGGAGAATACGTTCTCCGGGAAGGTCGGCGCGGCGCAGACCGCCTATGACGTCGCCGACGAGACCGGTGGACAGTCGGTCGGCCAGACGGGTGACATGCTCGGACAACTCACCGGTCAGTTGGGCCAGTTGGCGCAGATGCCACAGCAGGCGGCGAGCAGTCTCGGTGGTGGTCAGGGCGGTGGTGGTCAGGGTGGCGGGTTCGGGCAGCTGATGCAGCAGGCCATGCAGTCCGCGCAGGGCGCCGTCCAGCAGGGCACCCAGGCGGCGCAGCAGGGGCAGGGCGGAGCCGCGGGCGGTCCCCCGCCCGGCGTGCCGACACCTGGGCAACGCGAGAACGAGCAGAACGCCCGCGAAGACCAACAGAACCAGCGCGACGATCAGCAGGACGCGCGTCAGGCGGCTCAGGACACCCGCGATCACCAGCAGGACCAGCGCCAGGCGCAGTTGGACTCCCGCGATCAGGCGGCAGCGGGCCCCTCGGCCGGTGGCTCCACGGCCGGGCCGGCGCCCGTCGCACCGCATGGTCCGTCGCGGGCCACCGGCGACGAGGATCTGTCTAGGCAGGTATGAGTTCGACCCCGGACAGCACCACGGCGTTATCCCGGCCGGGGGCGGTCACCGTGCCGATGTACGAGCCGTCCTGCTTCCAGATGTTGGCCTGCAACGTTTCTCCGGGGATGACGGTGCCGGCGAACCGGGCGCCGTAGGTCCCGACCTGCAGGACATCGCCGTCGAAGAAATGATCGACGATGGCCTTGGCGCCGATGCCATAGGTGCACAGCCCGTGCAGGATCGGCCGGTCGAACCCGGCGGCCTTGGCGAACGCCGGATCGGAGTGCAGCGGATTGCGGTCCCCGCACAGCCGGTACAGCAGAGCCTGCTGCGGCAGCGTCGGGATGGCGATCTCGGCATCCGGTGCGCGGTCGGGCAGTTCGACCGAGGTGGACGGCCCACGCTCGCCGCCGAAGCCGCCCTCGCCGCGGGCGAAGATGGAGCGCTTGGTCGTCCACAGCACCGTGCCGGACTCGTCGGTCACCGTGGATTCGCTGACGATGACGGCGGCCTTGCCCTTGTCCCAGATCTCGGTGAACTTCTGCGTCGACGTCGCCGTGCCGCTGGTCGGGATCGGCCCGGGCACGGTCACCGCCTCGCTGGCGTGCAGCACCTTGGAGAGCTCGATGTCGATACCGGGGAACTGCACCGTCGGCGCCGTGGTCATGTGGAAGCTGACCGCGACATTGCCGAACGTGGGCAGCACCTGCGGGGTGTCATCGGTCAGATACCGCAGTTCGCGTTCGTCCATCGGGTCCGCGCCCGCACCCAGACCCAGGTGGTAGAGCTGGATATCGCTACTGGTCCAGGAGAACTCGATGGGATCCAGTTCGGCGGCGAGCGCCTTTTCGACATCGATGGGCACTAGCGGGCCTTTCCAGCTATGGCGAGCGCGGCGAGGTATCCGAACGTCATGGCCGGGCCGATGGTCCCGCCCGGACCGGGATAGGTGTGACCCATCACCGGCGAGCTGACATTACCTGCGGCGTAGAGACCGTCGATCACGGAGTTGTCATCCCGCAGCGCACGGCCGTCGTTATCGGTGCGGACACCGCCCTTGGTACCGAGGTCACCGGGCACCATCTTCGCCGCGTAGAACGGACCGTGCTTGATCTCGCCCAGGTTCGGGTTCGGCTTGATGGTGGGATCGCCGTAGTAGCGGTCATAGGCGCTGTCACCGCGGTGGAAGTCCTCGTCGACGCCCGAACGGGCGAACCCGTTGAACCGGTCGACGGTGGCCGCCAGCGCATCCCCGGACAGCCCGGTCTTCTCGGCCAGCTCGGCCAGGGTGTCCGCCTTCACGACGACACCGGATTCCAGCCACTTCTTCGGAATGCGTTGGCCGGGTTGCAGTCCGGCGAAGATGTAGCGATCGCGGTACTGCTGATCGAAAACCAGCCAGGCCGGTACGTTCTCGCCCGGGCCCTCGCCCTGCCCGTACTGGCCGCCGTACATGTGATGGCAGGCCTCGACATAGGGCATCGACTCGTTCATGAACCGCTTGGCGGACAGGTTGACGATGATCGAGCCGGGGGAGTTGCGCTCGGACAGCGCGAACCACGGCGCGTCCACCAGCGGGACCGTCGGGCCCCACCAGGAGTCCTCCATGAGCTCCAGTGCGGCACCGAGCTTCTCGGCGGCCAGGATGCCGTCGCCGGTGTTGGCCACCGCGCCCACGGTCCACTCGGTGGTGATCGGCGCGCGCTGGTACTTCACCCGCATCTGCTCGTTGTGCTCGAACCCGCCGGAGCCCAGGATCACGCCCTTGCGGGCCCGGATCAGCGTCGGCTCAGCGCTTTCGGGATCCTGCGTGTTGCGCACATAGATCCCGCGCACGACGCCGTCCTCCACGTACAGATCGGTCAGTGCGGTGTTCAGCAGCACCGGCACCCCGGCCTTCTGCAGCCCGATGCGCAGCGGCGCGATGAGCGCCCGGCCCATGCCGACGAGGTTCTTGCCGGTGGCGTTCGCCCACACCGAGCGCACGCCCACCTTGATGCTGCGCAGCACACCGCGCGGGTGGCGCTTGAGCTGATTGAGCCGCACGTAATCCTGCTGCAGCACCACCATGTTCAGCGGTACCTTGCCGTACGGCGGTTCCAGGCCCTTCTCATCGGGCCCGAGCTTCTTGGCGTTGAACGGCTTGGGTTCCACCGAGCGTCCGGTGGCCTTGCCACCGATGGTCTCCGGGTAGTAATCGGAGTAATTGGGCACCCAGCACAACTTCAGCGGGGAGTTCTTCAGCACGAACGACAGCATCTCCGGACCGCGGTCCAGATAGGTGTCGATCTTCTCGGCGGGCACCGCATCGCCGATGATGGCGTGCAGATACTTGCGGGCATCCTCGGCGGTGTCCTTGACCCCGTCACGCTTGAGGATCTCGTTGTTCGGGATCCACACGCCGCCGCCCGATCGCGCCGTCGAACCGCCGTAGTGCGGAGCCTTCTCAACGACTAGTGTCGAGAGACCCTGGTGAGCAGCGGTTAAGGCGGCGACCATGCCGGCAGCGCCGCTACCGACCACGACGACGTCGTACTCCTGTCCAGTCATGTAGAACACGTTATAGAATTGCAGTGCCTTTCGACAACAGGCCCGCAACTGTGCCGGTCGAGGGCCTAATGAGATTATGAGGGGAACTCACCAAAATGCTCAGTGCCGAGGTGCGTGATGAGCTTGCTGCCGATCTGGCCGAGGCGGAGCGTAGCCGGGTCCCGACCACCCCGTTGACGGATCGTTATGCCGATATCGATGTTGTCGATGCCTATGAGATCCAGTTGATCAACATTCGGCAGCGGGTGGCTGAGGGTGCGCGGGTGATCGGGCACAAGGTGGGTCTTTCCTCGGAGGCGATGCAGAAGATGATGGGTGTTGATGAGCCCGATTACGGTCATTTGCTCGCCGATATGGAGGTTTTCGAGGCGACGCCGGTGGCGGCGGGCCGGTTTCTTTATCCGCGGGTGGAGGTCGAGGTGGGTTTCATCTTGGCCGATGATCTGCCGGGTGCGGGGTGCACCGAGGATGATGTGTTGGCTGCGACGGCGGCGTTCGCGCCGTCGATTGAGTTGATCGATACCCGGATCACGGACTGGAAGATCAAGTTGTGCGACACGATCGCTGATAACGCGTCGTCGGCGGGTTGGGTGTTGGGCCCGGAGCGGGTGTCTCCCAAGGACATAGATATCAAGGCCATCAATGCTGTGCTCAAGCGCAATGGCGAGGTGGTGGCGCAGGGCCGCAGTGATGCGGTGTTGGGCAATCCGGTGACGTCGGTGGCGTGGTTGGCGCGCAAGGTCGATCAGTTCGGGGTGCGTCTGCGCGCGGGGGACATCGTGTTGCCGGGTGCGTGCATGCGTGCGATAGATGCACGTCCGGGTGACGATTTCGTAGCAGATTTCGACGGACTAGGTTCAGTCAAACTTTCTTTCGAGTGAAATTTTTTAGATACAGGGAGAGCCATATGGCCGACAAGCTATCCGTTGCCATTGTGGGGTCGGGCAATATCAGCACCGACCTGTTGTACAAGCTGTTGCGCTCGGACTGGTTGGAGCCGCGCTGGATGATCGGTATCGACCCGGAGTCCGAGGGTCTGGCCCGGGCCCGCAAGCTGGGGTTGGAGACCAGTCATGAGGGTGTGGATTGGCTGCTGGCCCGGGCCGAGAAGCCCGATATCGTGTTCGAGGCGACCAGCGCTTATGTGCACCGTGATGCGGCGCCGCGCTATGAGCAGGCCGGGATCACCGCGATTGATCTGACCCCTGCCGCGGTGGGGCCCGGGGTGATTCCGCCGGCGAATCTGCGGGCGCATCTGGATGCGCCGAATGTGAACATGGTGACCTGTGGTGGGCAGGCGACCATTCCGATGGTCTATGCGGTGTCTCGGGTGGTGGATGTGGCTTATGCCGAGATCGTGGCGTCGGTGTCGAGTGCTTCGGCGGGTCCGGGAACGCGCGCGAATATCGACGAGTTCACCAAGACCACCAGTGCGGGTGTGCAGCATATCGGTGGTGCGCGCTCGGGTAAGGCGATCATCATTTTGAACCCGGCGGATCCGCCGATGATCATGCGCGACACCATTTTCTGTGCGATCCCTGAGGATGCCGACCATGCGGCGATCACGGCGTCGATCAAGGAGGTCGTCGCCGAGGTGCAGACTTATGTGCCCGGTTACCGGTTGCTCAACGAACCGCAGTTCGACGAGCCGACGGTGTTCAACGGCGGCCATCATCTGGTCACGACGTTTGTGGAGGTGGAGGGTGCCGGTGATTACCTGCCGCCGTATGCCGGGAACCTGGACATCATGACCGCGGCGGCCACCAAGGTCGGCGAGGAAATCGCCAAGGAACGTGTTTCGGCTACAGCTGGAGGGGCGCAGGCATGAGTGGCAGCGAGAAGCGGAGCGGATCGCGCATCGGTACAGCAGGTGAGATCTTTTTCAATCCGGTGTGGGATGTCCGGATGACCGATACGTCGTTGCGTGACGG
>JBPPMV010000070.1:0-2871 GCA_051306235.1 Mycobacterium sp.
CTGCTCGCCAAGACGATGAGCTTCGCGGTCGAGGACGTCTTCGTCTCGGCGATCTTCTCGGTGGCGTGCACGGTGCTCGCCGAGATCGGGGAGGACTACAAACGCTCACCCGCCGATGTGCGCGACCTGTACGCCTGGGCCGACCGGTTCCGGGCCGGAGTGGTCGATGCCACCGATGAACGAACCGGTGCGGCAAGGGATTTCGATGTCCGCGCGGACAAGTGGGTGGCTACCGAAACCGTCGCGCAGTTCGCCCCGCTGCTGTGCGGCGGGCTCTCGCACGACCGGGAACGGGCGCTGCTCAAACTGCTCGAGGGCCCGCGCTTCAGCAGCCATCCGGACCTGCGCTACTCACTGATCCCGACGACGTCGCCGGTCTCCCGGGACTTCCGGCCGCGTGAATACTGGCGCGGCCCGGTCTGGCCGGTGACGACGTGGCTGTTCGCCTGGTGTTTCGCGCGGCGCGGTTGGGCCGAACGTGCGGCGACGCTGCGCCAGGAAGGACTGCGCCAGGCCAGCGACGGCACCTTCGCCGAGTACTACGAACCGTTCACCGGTGAGCCGCTGGGCAGTATGCAGCAGTCCTGGACCGCCGCGGCCGTGCTGGACTGGCTGGGCTGATCCCCCGGGTCGCTGCGCTCTCCCCCGCAAGCGGGAGGTGCCCCCAGCCCCCTGGAGGATAGCTCTAGCTGGTCGGCTGGTCGCCGAGGCGATCCAGCGAACCCAGCGCCGCGGCCAGCGTGGCGCGGTCCTCGGCGGTCAGGTTGTTCAGCATGCTGGCCAGGAACGCACGACGGGCGTCGAGCGCCTCACGGTGCTGCACCAGTCCGCGCGGCGTCACCTCGACCAGGACGGCACGGAGATCGGAGGGGTCGCGAGACCGCTTGACCAGTCCGAGCTTCTCCAGCCGCCGGATGGCCACCGTGGTGGTGGGGGTGCGCACCCGCTCATGGGCGGCCAGTTCCGTCATCCGGATCGGACCGCAGTCCAGCAGCGTCAGCAGGATCGAGAGCTGAGCCAGCGTCAGATCGGCACCGGCGGCGTGCGCGGCACCACGGGTGGTGTCCCCACGGCGCAGTACCGAGAACAGCTTGGAGAGCACACGTTGCAGCTCTCCTGCCAGCTCACCGGTCTGCGGTTCGGTCTCGACCATAATTCGCTAGTCTAACCTGTCTGTCACTGCCAGGCGGGAACGCGCTGAAGATCAGAGCACCTGCGACAGAAAGCGGCGCAGCCGGTCTGTTTCGGCGCCCTCGAAGATCCGCTCGGGCGGCCCGGATTCGACGACCTTGCCGTTGTCCATGAAGACCACGGAGTCCGCGGTCGAACGCGCAAAACCCATCTCGTGGGTCACCACCACCATCGTCATGCCGGTGGAACCGAGATCGGCGATCAGTTCGAGAATGCCTTTGACCAGTTCGGGATCCAGCGCCGAGGTGGCCTCGTCGAAGAACATCACCTGCGGTTCCATGGCGAGCGCCCGGGCGATCGCCACCCGCTGCTGCTGGCCGCCCGACAGCGTGGCCGGACGCACATCGGCCTTGTGCCGCAGCCCAACCCGGTCCAGTTGCGCCAGTCCGAAGTCGCGCGCCGCATCGTTGGACATCCCTTTGAGCTTGCGCAGGGCCAGGGTCACGTTGTCCAGCACGGTGCGGTGCGGGAACAGATTGAACTGCTGGAAAACCATGCCGATGCGCTGGCGCAGCTGGTCGGGGTTGTCGCCGAGTACCGAGCGGCCGTCGAGCAGGATGTCGCCCTTATCGGGTTCGTACAGCCTGTTCAAGGTCCGAAGCAGGGTCGACTTGCCCGATCCGGACGGGCCGATGACGGTCGCGGTGGAACCGGCAGGCACGTCCAGATCGACACCGCGCAGTACCGAATTGGCACCGAATGACAGGTGAATATCTTTGGCGACCAACGACACCGGATCGGCCATCAGATCATCTCCTCTTGGAGGGGGGCGGGCTGTTTCCCGGTGCGCAGCCTGGCGTCGATGACGTTGACCAGATGGGTCAGCGGGATGGTCAGGATCAGATAGAACAGCCCGGCTGCCACCAGCGGGGAGAGGTTGCCGGTCTGGGCGTTCAGGTCGCGGCCGACCTGGAACAGCTCACGCTGATTGGCGACCAGGCCCAGGAAATACACCAGGGACGAGGCCTTCAGCAGCGAGATGAACTGGTTCACCAGCGCGGGCAACACCCGCCGAATGCCCTGCGGGATGATGACCAGCTGCATCGACGAGGAGTAGCTGAATCCCAGTGCGCGGGAAGCCTCCATCTGTCCGGTCTCGACGCTCTGGATGCCGGAACGGAAGATCTCGCCGACGTAGGCCGCCGACATCAGGCCCAGCGCGGCGATTCCCAGCGGGTAGGGGTTGTTACCGGTCAGGCCGCCGACGATCGGGCCGATGCCCAGACCGATGATCAGGATGATCACCACCTCGGGCAGGCCGCGGAAGATATCGGTGTAGACCCGGGCCGGCCACCGCAGCAGCCGGGATCGGGAGATGCCCGCGACGGCCAGGACCAGGCCGAGCACGACGCCGATCACCGCGGCGCCGGCGGTGAGTATCAGGGTGTTCGGCAGTCCCGTCTTGAGCAGGTCGGGGATGGCCTGCCGGTACAGATCCCAGTCCAGGAACGAATCGGAGAGTTGACCGAGCACCGATCGCGGCGCCGCGGGTGCCGCCCGATCGGCCTGCGGGCGATCGGCGGCGATCGTGGCGAAGTCCGGAAGTTGCGGTGCCGGAGCAGCTTTGGAGCCCGGCTTCCAGCCCGGTGGCAGGGCGCGGGGCACCCAGTCGGTGTACAGCCTGGACCAGGTGCCGTCGGCAATCACCGCGTCGAGACCGGCGTTGAGCGCATCGATCAG
>JBPPMV010000071.1:0-12368 GCA_051306235.1 Mycobacterium sp.
CCCGGGTGTGGTGGTGGGCGGCGATCGGCAACAGCGGCGCAATGACGCTGTATCTGTGGCATATCCCGGCGCTGCTCGGGGTGCACCTGGCCTTCGACCTGATCGGACTGCCCCGGCATCCCGGGCAGCCGCATTTCGTCCTGCTCAGCATCGCCCAGCTCGCGCTGATGACAGTGCTGGTCGCCGCGCTGTTCGTCGCGTTGCGACCGTTGGAGAACAACCCGCTGCCCTACTGGGACGGCGGCGTCGTCACCGCACCCGGCGGCCGCAGCGCCGCGGTGGGGGTGCTGTTGTGCGTCGCCGGCGTGGCGACGCTGGCCTCGGTGGGTTGGGGGCTGAAGGACGTGGGCCTGTACTTCGTCGCGCTGATGCTAGCCGCGCTCATCGCGGCACGTCGGTTGGCGACCTAGCCGCTCTTGCGGCGGAACTCCCGGCGGTTCTCCACCGGGCCATGTGAACCCCGCGACTGCTTGCGGCCCGCGTCGGCATGTGACACCCCGTCCGCGGTCTGCGTCTTCTTCCGCTCCAGCGCTTCCCGGAACTTACGCTTGGTGTCGTCTTCCGGTGTCTCATCGGCCATGAGGTCAGCCTAGCCCTGTCATCTCCGCCCGGGCGGCATCCCGTACAGATGCGAGATCGGCAGCGTCAGCAGCACCCGGCGATCGTCGACCATGGCCCGGCGGTAATCGTCCCAGTCCGGGTGTTCTCCAGCAATGTTGCGGTACAACGCAATCAGTGCCTCGACGGTGTCATCGTCCGGGTTCGCGGCCGGCGGGGTGAGGATTCCGTCTCCCTCGGCCACCGCATACGCCCACCCGTCGTCGGAGGACACGTGGATGGACGCCCGCGGATCGCGGCGCAGGTTTCGGGTCTTGGCCCGCGGTTCGGTGATCGACACCTCGAGAGCCGCATTGCGGGCATCGAAGTAGTAGGACACGTTGGACAGCTGCGGTCGCCCGTCCCGCTTGACGGTGGCCAGCACCCCCAACGAGTTCCCGCTGATCAGTGCCAACAGCTTGTCGTCGAAAACCAGGCGCCCCATGACACGAGGGTACGACTCTACGATCGGGGACATGAGTGGTCTGAGTGGGATCGACGGAACGAGTTTGGAGGGCGTGTCCGCGACCACGCTCTGGACGCTGCACAACCGCGGCACCGAGGCCAAGCGCTCCGATGGGGTGATCAGGGACCCGTGGGCGGTCACCCTGTTCGACGCTATCCACTACGACTACCGCAAGTTCGGCAAGCCCAACCAGTCGCACGCCCTGCGCGCCCGCGCGTTCGACGCGGCCGCCATCGACTACCTCAAGGCGCACCCGAAGGCATCGGTGGTGGCCCTCGCCGAGGGCCTGCAGACCAGCTTCTGGCGGTTGGCCCGCGCCGGCGTCGCCGACGAGTTGACCTGGTACTCCATCGATCTGGAGCCCGTGATGGACCTGCGCCGCAGGTTGCTGCCCCGCAACGACAGGATCGTCGAGCTGGGCCAGTCCGCGTTGGACCGCAGCTGGATGGACCAGGTGGACACCTCCAACGGCGTCTTCATCACCGCCGAAGGGCTGTTGATGTATCTGGAGCCCGAGGATTCGCTGAGCCTGATCGCGGACTGCGCGGCCCGCTTCCCCGGCGGGCAGTTCATGTTCGACTCGATCCCGCACTGGTTCAGTCGCCGCACCCTAAAGGGGCTTGGCCTGTCGGACCGCTACCTCACCCCGGCGATGCCGTTCGCGATGACCGCCGACGAGGGCCTGGCGCTCGCCGGCAGCATCGACGGTGTCCGCACCGCCCGCGATGTCATCCTGCCGCCGGGTCGCGGGCTGTGGAAGCTCGCGAGTCTGTCGACCCTGGACCGGGTCGGGCCGTTCCGGCGCGCCCGGCCCAGCGTCACCCTGCTGGAATTCGGCTGATGCCGCGTTACGCCGCCTTCCTACGCGGCGTGAACGTCGGGGGCGTCACGCTGAAGATGGCCGATGTCGCGGCGGCGTTCACCACGGCCGGATTCACCGAGGTGAAGACGATCTTGGCCAGTGGCAACGTCCTGGTCAGCAGTTCATCGACGACGGCCGCGGTGCGGACGAAAGCCGAGACCGCGCTGCGGGAGACCTTCGGCTACGACGCCTGGGTGCTCGCCTATGACATCGACACAGTGCGTCACATCGTGGCCGCGTATCCGTTCGAGCGGGAGGTCCCCGACCACCACTCCTATGTCACCTTCGTCAGCGAGGCCGACGCGCTCGACGAACTGGCGGCGCTGGCCGCCGGCGCCGGCGAGACCGCCGCCCCCGGTGACGGGGTGCTGTACTGGCAGGTCGCCCGATCCGCGACCCTGTCGTCGGCGATCGGCAAGACGATGGGCAAGAAGCGCTACAAGTCCTCGACCACCACCCGCAACCTGCGCACCCTGGACAAAGTCCTCGCGTCGGTACATTCGATACCGTGACCTCCCCGAGAGCCGACGCCAGCACCCTGACCGGAGTATCCGAGACCGCACTGCTGACACTGCTGGTGCGCGCGAACGAAGCCCGTCGGGCCGACGGGATCATCGAAGACCCGGTCGCGGTCGACCTTGTCGAGGCCATCGACTTCGATTTCGGCAAGTTCGGATCGGCCAACCGCCAGGACATGGGACTGCGCGCGCTCGCCTTCGACCGCGAGACCACGAACTACCTGCGCGACCATCCGTCGGCCACCGTGGTGGCGCTCGCCGAGGGCCTGCAGACCAGCTTCTACCGGCTCGACGCCGGCGATATCGGCCATGACTTCCGTTGGCATACCGTCGATTTTCCGGCCATTGTGGCCGTGCGCGAGAAACTGCTGCCGCCCTCGGAGCGCATCTCGGTGAGCGCCCAGTCGGCGCTCGACTACAGCTGGATGGACCATATCGACGCCGACAACGGCGTGTTCATCACCGCCGAGGGCCTGCTGATGTACCTGCAGCCCACCGAGGCACTGGGCCTCATCACCGAATGCGCAAAGCGTTTCCCCGGCGGGCAGATGATGTTCGACCTGCCGCCTCACTGGTTCGCGTGGTGGGCCCGTCAGGGTCTGCTGCGCCCCTCCTTGCGGTACACGGTGCCGCCGATGCCGTTCAGCCTGTCGGTGTCCCAGGCGGCCGATCTGGTGAACACCATCCCCGGTGTGCGGGCAGCCCATGATGTGGAACTGCCGACCGGGCGCGGCACGGTGCTGAACTCGCTGATCTGGGCGTCATACCGGTTGCCGGTGCTCGATCAAATCCGCGGGGTGACCACCCGTCTCGAGTTCGGCTGAGCGACGGCCGAACCGCAGGCCCGGATCGGTCACCGGGCCGGTGCGCAGTACGTCGGCGTCGACCGTGTAGTTCATCGTCATCTGCCACGGACCGCGCACACCCTGGCGGGGGATCTCGTTGATCGCGCGCTGCACGTAGCCGGCCCCGAAATCGAGCAGCGGTTTGGTGGGCATCGCGGGATCCTCCAATTCCGGCCGGACACTGTCGAACCCGTGATCGTCCATATGCCGCAGCAGCCGGCAGAAATGCTCGCACAGCAGTCCGACCTTGAGCGTCCACGATGAGTTCGTGTAGCCGAACGCGAAGGCGAAATTCGGTATGCCGCTGAGCATGATGCCCTTGTAGGCCACCGTCTGCGACAGATCGACCGGCTCGCCGTCCACGGTGAGCGTGACCCCGCCGAACAGCTGGACGTTCAATCCCGTTGCGGTGACGATGATATCGGCGTCGAGTTCGCGACCCGATGCCAACAGCACACCGCGTTCGGTGAAGGTCGCGATGCGGTCGGTGACCACCGATGCGCTGCCGTCGCTGATCGCGGCGAACAGGTCGCCGTCGGGCACCGCACACAGCCGCTGATCCCACGGGTTGTACGCCGGGCTGAAATGTTCGTCCACCGGGTAGCCGGCGGGCAGCTTGGCGGCGTTCACCCGACGGATCAGCCGACGGGCGGCAGTCGGATACTTCTGGCAGAAGGTGTACACCGCGCGCTGTTTGCCGATGTTCTTGCGGCGGGCCAGGGCATAGCCGCGGTCCTCGCCGAGCAGCTTGCGCGCCGCGTTGGCGAAACCGTCCTTGGCGGGCACCGGCATGACGTAGGTCGGCGAGCGCTGCAGCATCGTCACGTGAGCGGCGGCCCCGGCCATCGACGGCACCAGGGTCACAGCGGTGGCGCCGCTGCCGATGACGACCACCTTCTTACCTGTGTAGTCCAAATCCTCGGGCCAGTGCTGCGGGTGCACGATCTGGCCGCCGAACCGCTCGCTGCCCTCGAACTCCGGGGTGAACCCCTGGTCGTAGCGGTAGTAGCCGCCGGCGCAGAACAACCAGTTGGCGCTCAGTTCGATCACCTCGCCGTCGCACTCGACGTCGACGACCCAGCGGGCCTGCGCACTGCTCCAGGCGGCGCCGAGCACCCGGTGGTGGTACCGGATCTTGTCCTCGATGCCGTTTTCGTCCACGGTCTCGCGCAGGTAGGCGAGGATCTTGTCGCCCGTGGCGATGGCGTGCTCGTCACGCCACGGCTTGAACTCGTAGCCGAAGGTGTGCAGGTCCGAATCCGAGCGAATACCCGGGTAGCGGAACAGATCCCAGGTACCACCGCTGGCGCCGCGGGCCTCCAGGATGGTGTAGCTACGGCCCGGATGTTCGCGCTGCAGATAGTAGGCGGCACCGATACCGGAGATCCCGGCCCCGATGATGAGCACATCGACAGATTCCCCGGTCGCTGCGCTCCTGCCCTCCGGCATGACTGATTCCATACGCTGATAGTGCCGCCCGAGGCCACGCCTCATCCAGGTCAGAACACCCCATAACGACGTAATGATGGTGCAGAGTGCACCTTCCGCTTAAGCTGCGCGAATGGCCGAAGAACTGCCGTCACCGCGGGTCAGGGATCTGATTCGGCAGTGCGCCCAGATCGTCGTCAACGCCCGCCCCGAGTGGCTCGACGAACTCGACCGGGCGGTCCTGGCGGCCAGCCCCGCGATCGCCGTCGACCCGGAGTTGGCGGCCGCCGTCAGCCGGAGCAACCGTGCGAACCTGTACTTCTGGGCCACCGCCAACGTCCGGGATCCCGGCGCGCCCGTACCCCCCAACTCCGGTCCGGAGCCGCTGAGCATCGCGCGGGAACTGGTGCGCCGCGGTATGAACACGTTTCCTCTGGACGCCTACCGGGTCGGCGAGGGTGTGGCCTGGCGGCGCCTGATGGAGATCGCCTTCGAGCTGACCTCCGATGCCGCCGACCTGCACGAGCTGTTGCAGGCGTGCTCCCGTTCCATCAGCGCATTCGTGGATGCGACGCTCATCGATATCGCCACTCAGATCGACCTGGAGCGCGACGAACTCACCCATGGCAGCCAGGCCGAGCGGCGCGAGACCATCGCCCTGCTGCTCGACGGTGCGCCCATCCCGCGCGCCCGAGCCGAACAGCGACTCGGGTACGCGCTGACCGGCAGCCACACCGCGGCGGTCATCTGGACCGAACGCCACGACGGCGACCTGGCCCGCCTGGACCGCGTCACCGAAACCATCGGACGCATGGGCGGACGGCCGCTGAGCGTGCTGGCCAGCAGTGCCACCCGCTGGGTCTGGATCCCGGGCAGCATCGACATGGACACGCTGGAGACCTCGATCGGCGGCGGCACCGACATCCGGGTGGCGGTCGGCACCACGGGTGACGGTGTGGACGGGTTCCGGCGCAGCCACTTCGAGGCGATCACCACCCAGCAGATGGTGGCGCGACTGCACTCCCCGCAGCAGGTCGCCCGGTTCACCGACGTCGAGATGGTCTCGCTGGTCACCACGGATCCGGACCGCACCGCCGATTTCGTCAGTCGCGTGCTGGGTGACTTCGCCGCGGCGGGACCCGAGTTACAGGACACGGTAAGGGTATTCGTCGCCAGCCAGTGCAACGCCTCACGCGCGGCAGCCCGGCTCTATACGCACCGCAACACCTTGCTGCGCCGGTTGGCGCGCGCCGAGGAGCTGCTGCCGTTGCCGCTGGCGGAGTCCAGTGTCAGCGTGGCGGTCGCGCTGGACGTACTGCGCTGGACGGGTTAGCGGTCAGTCGAATACCGCATCCAGGTAACGCAGCGCCTCATCCTTGCCGATGCCCAGCCCCCGCGCGGTTTCTGCGAAGGCGTGCGCCGCCGCGGCCATCGCGTTGTCGGCGGGGTCCACCCTGGCGACGAATGTGCCGAAGCGGCCCCGGGTTTCGAGCACACCGGCGGCCTCCAGCTCGCGGTAGGACCGCGCGACCGTGTTCACCGCGAGGCCGAGTTGGCCGGCGAGATCGCGGACGGTCGGCAACCGGGTCCCCGGAGTCAGCCTCCCATCACGCACACCGTCGATGATCTGAGTCCTGAGCTGATCGAACAACGGCATCGCCGCATGCTGATCCAGCCGTACCCACTCCCCCAGCCCTCCCACGTGCTCAGTATGTCGCACGCACGCTAGTTTGGTGAGGTGCGAGTGACGTTGCTGAGCGGAGCGGGCATGTCCGCTGAGAGCGGGGTGCCGACGTTCCGCGACGTGGAAACCGGTCTGTGGGCCCATGTCGATCCCTACGAGATCTCCAGCAGCGACGGCTGGCAGCGCCACCCCGAACGGGTGTGGGCCTGGTATCTGTGGCGGCACTACATGATGAGCGCGGTCGATCCGAATGCCGGCCATCTCGCGGTCGCGGCGTGGGAGGACTACGCCGAGGTTCAGGTCGTCACCCAGAATGTGGACAACCTGCATGAGCGGGCGGGCAGTAACCGGGTCTACCACCTGCACGGCAGCCTGTTCGAGTTCCGCTGCGATCGGTGCGGCACCCCGTACACCGGGCAATTGCCTGCGATGCCCGAACCGGTCGAGGTCATCGACCCGCCGCAGTGCACCTGCGGGGGCCTGATCCGGCCGAATGTGGTGTGGTTCGGCGAGGGCCTGCCCGATGACGCCTGGGATCTGTCGGTGGAAGCGGTCGCGAAGGCCGATGTGGTGATCGTGGTCGGGACGTCATCGGTGGTCTATCCGGCGGCCGGGCTGCCAGAAGCGGCGCTGGCCAACGGCATCCCGGTCATCGAGGTCAACCCGCAGCCCACGCCATTGTCGGCCGCGGCCACCGTGGTGGTGCGGGAGACGTCGGCCGCCGCGCTGCCCCAGCTGCTGCAGCGGCTGCCCGAACTGCTGGGCTGACTACGGCCGCACCGCTCGGCCGATCGCAAACTCGGACACCGGCACCGGCACCCATCCCGGCAGGGTCTGCTCCCGCCGGGAACCGGCCACCGTGAAACCTGCCGCGGCGATCGATGCCTCGGTGTTGCGGTGGGTGTGGCAGTTGCCGAGCAACCGGGGCCACACGGTCGCGTCGGCGACCTTCTGCAGCGTGGCCCGGGCCCCGACACCGGCGACATGCTCCAGGTAGCGCAGTTCACCACCTGGTTTGAGGATCGAATACAGCTGACGCACAACCCCTTCGGGGTCATCGACCGAACACAGCACCAGGGAGCACACCACCGCGTCGAACGACTCCTGCGATGCGAATTCCTCGATGGCGGCCGTGCTCACGATCACCGGCACGGGCGCCGACGCTGCGGCTTGGCGGGCCACCTCGGCCAGCCGTCGCTCGGGCTCCAGGGCGATCACCTCGGTGACGCCCACCGGATAGTGCGCGAAGTTGGTGCCGGTTCCGGCACCGACCTCAAGCACGCGGCCGGTCAGGCCCGCCAGATTGGCCACCCGTAGTCGTCGCAGTGATTCTGGCTCGTGCCCGGACATCGCCATCCACAGCCGGGCGAAGAACGGGTTGTCGACAAGATCGGTCATCTCTTGAGCTCCTTGAGTTTCTCGACGGCCTCGGAGGGGGCAACGTCCTTGCCGATGTAGCCGGTCGCGATGTACCCGCAGCAGATCGATCGCAGCACCCGATCGGTGAATTCCTCGACATCACCCCACGGCAGGTAGGGCTTGGCGATCAGCAGCGCGGCGACGCCGTGCGCAGCCGTCCACAGTTCCAGCGCCGCGCCGGTGGAATCCCCAGGCGGATAGACACCTTCGTCCATCAGCGCCTCGATCGTCGTGCGCATGTGCACGAAGGCCGAACTGGCCAGGGTGCTGTCGACGCTGCTGCCGGGGCTCCCCTCGCCCATCGTCGCGATGCGGTAGAGCTCCGGGGTCTGCCTGGCGAACCGCACGTAGGCCAGTCCCTGTGCGCGCAATACCTCGATGTTCGACGTCTGATCGGCGGCGACGCGCTGCATCTCGTCGTCGAGCTGCTCGAAGTACCGCGCGCAGACCGCGTCCAACAGCGCATCTTTGTCGACGAAGTGCAGGTAGATCGACGGTGAGGTCACCCCGACGCGTTGCGCCACCGCGCGGATGGACACAGCTTTGGCATGGCCGGCCTCCAACAGCAGTTCGGTGGTGGCGTCGAGGATCTCTTCGCGCAGCTGCTCACCGGAGCCGCGCGCGGCACGACGGCGTTTCAGTGGTTGGGCGCACACGCTAACCAGTGTCCGCTACCGACGCGGGGACCTTCGCGGGAAGCTCTGGTCCGGTATCACCCGATTCGCTGATCCCGATCCGGTCGTGCAACCGGACCAGCGGTTTCGGCGCCCACCAGTTCCAGCCGCCGAGCACGTGCATGAACGCGGGTACCAGCACCATCCGCACCAGGGTGGCGTCGACCAGCACGGCCAGGGTGAGGCCGACGCCGAACATCCGCATGAACGACACCTCGGCCGCGATCAGCGCCGCGAAGGATATCGACATGACCAGTGCGGCAGCGGTGATGACGCGGCCGGTGCGGGCCAGGCCCAGTGCCACCGCCTCATCGTTGCGTTGGCGAGCGGACCCCTCGCCCTTCCATGCCAGCCAGTTCTCCCGGATACGCGCGAGCAGGAACACCTCGTAGTCCATCGACAGCCCGAACGCGATGCAGAACAGCAGCACGGGCATATTGGCCACCAGGGTGCCCGTCGGCGTGGTGCCCAGTGCCGACAGATGACCTTCCTGGAAGATCCAGACCAGCGCACCGAACGCGGCGGTCAGCGAAAGAACATTCAGCACAATTGCTTTCAGCGGAAGCACGATGCTACCGGTAAGCAGGAACAGCAGACCGAAGGTGATGACGGCGATCAGCCCGAGCACCCACGGCAGCCGGTCGGTGATCGCTACGACACTGTCCCGGTTGATCTGGGCGATACCGGTCAGCGAAACGGCATGTCCACCCGGGCCTTCGATGGCGTGCAGTGCGTCCAACTGAGTCTCGGAGGCGTCGGAGAACAACGGCGCCGCACTGCCGACGGTGAGGAAGGCGCTGCCATCGGCGATACCGGTCGCCGCCACCGGCGGCCCGGTCTTGTCGCCGCCGACGAAGGTGCCGGTCGGGCTCGAAACCGCCGTCACGTCAGGAACTTTCGACAGCGCGGCGGCGTACTGCTCGAACGCGGCAGGGTCGAGCCCCTGCGCATCCGGGACGACGACGGTGACCGCGGTGGCCGAGTTGTCCACGAAATCTTCGCGTAGCTGATCGCCCACCTGATGCGCCGACGCCGATGCGGGCAGCACCCGATCGTCGGGGAAGCCCCACCTGACGCCGAGGAACGGTGCTCCCAGAATCAACAGCAGAATCACGACGGTCAGACCGAGCGGAACAGCACGCCGCATCACCAGGTGCGTCCACCGGTACCAGAACTGCTGCTCGATGGGCTTGAGCTGAGCCGGTTGCCTGCGGCCGAACACCGACCGCACATTGAGGGCGTCCATCCGGTCACCGAGCAGCCAGATGGCCGCAGGCGTCACCACGATCGCGGCGACGGCCGCGAAACCGACGGTGGCCACGCCCGCGTAGGCGAAGGATTTCAGGAAGTACATCGGGAACAGCAGCATGGCCACCATGGACAGCGCGACGGTCGTCGCGGAGAACACCACCGTCCGCCCGGCGGTGGCCATGGTGCGAACGAGTGCGCGTTCCCGCGGGACGCCATCGGCGAGTTCATCGCGGTACCGGCTGATGATCAGCAGGGTGTAGTCGATGGCCAGTGCCAGACCCATGGCGATGGACAGGTTCAGCGCGAAGATCGACACGTCGGTGGTGAAGGTGATCAGCCGCAGCACCGACATCGATCCGAGGATGGCCATACCGCCGACGGCCATCGGCAGCGCCGCGGCCACCAGGCCGCCGAACACCCAGACCAGGACCAGGAAACTCAGCGGGATGGCGATGGCCTCCATGCGCAGCAGGTCGCGTTCGGTCTGCGCGTTGATCTGTGCGTAGACCATGGCAGCGCCACCGGATCGGACGGTGACGCCGGGGCGGTCCTGGCCAAGTTCGTCGGAGAGCGCCTTGGCGTATTTCTGCGCATCGTTCTCACCACCGGTGATGCCGGCGACGATCAGACCGGAGTTTTTGTCCTTACTGATCAGGTCGGCGGCCGCGGCGGGTGGCGCGGTCCACGCCGAGGCGACCTGTGCGACGTGTGGAGACTGCTCCAGGCGTTGCACGATCTCGGTCCCGACGGCGGTGGCTGCCGGACTGTCTGCGCCGTCGGCGGAGGTGAGGGTGAACAGCAATTGCATATCGCCTTGGTCGAACTTCTCGGTGAGCAGCGCAGCCGCCTTCGACGATTCCGACGTGGGGTCCTGGAACCCTCCTGCGGACAGCGTCTTGGCGACCGGAATGCCGAAGATTCCGGCGGCGACCATCACGAGGGCCGCGATGGCCAGCACCCGGCGTGGCGCGGCGATCGCAAGCCGGGCGATTCGATTCAGCACGTCGTCCTCCAATGTCGTATCGCCGTTAAGTTAACAAGGGTAAGTCAGCCCGTCAACCGATCGAAACCCATCTCTGACACGAGGTTGCGAGCTGTCGGGTTCACCGCTTCTACCGCTGAACGCTGGAGTCCCAGCAGCCACAACTGTCACATAAGTAACGTGCGTCACGGTCCGGCAGACGGCCGAGGCTACTCATGAGTAAGAATTTGCTGTGGCGGGGGATGAAACCGGGGGTCCCGGCAAACTTTCCGGCCCCTTGGCGCCTGCCGGAACTGCGGCGATAAGTCCTGTTCAGGGCCTCTTTGGCGGGAGGCTGAAATCCACTTTCCCAACTCGCCAGCAGCTTAAACCTACCCGGCAGTAAGAATTGCCACGAATTTCCGAAGCTAGGCTCAATGTTCTCTTAATCGGCACCCATACGCTCACTGTCATGTGGATCGACGACACCAACGCAGATGTCATCAAGGTTGATTTTGACGCCCTGTACCACGGGGACGTCCTGGTCGAGGGTGATACCTCGGAGCAGTTCCCGGATCTCGCCACTGCGGTCTGACCGCAGCACGCGCACACCGGCCGTTCAGGCCGTCACACCCGGCGCTGTGCCGACGTGACTGACTGAGGCCGCACTCGCTTCACCGAGAACCGCCCGCTCGAGCATCACGATTTCTTCGTGGCTCGGTCCGGGCGGTTTCTTGCTCTCCGGGCGACGAGTGGAGCCCACCGAAGTTATCCACAGGCTGCCCAAGCGTTTTCTCGACCACGGCGGAGTCGCTCGGTAAAATCGCACACATGTTCGAGATTCCGGATCGTGCGGCACTTACCGAGATGAGCGATGAAACGCTCATCTCGGCGGTGACCGATGCGACCCGGGCCGAGGCCATGGCCGCCGCACACAGGTTGGCGTTGATCGCTGAGGTGGTGGCCCGCGAATGTGATGACGAGGACGACGGGATCGCCCACGCCGTCATCGACGGGTGGGCCTGGGCGAAGGCCCAGATCGCTGCGGCCTGCAACCTGAACTCCCACGCCGCGTCCAAACAGATGCGCATCGCAAAAGCGCTACGCACCCGGCTACCCCGCACCGCCGCCCTGTTCGCGCAGGGTGCGGTGTCAGCCACGGTGATCGATGCGATCACCTGGCGCACCCACCTCGTCGAAGACCCCGACGCGCTGGCGCTGATCGACGCCGTCATCGGCGGTGAAGCCACCGACTACAGCACCCGCTCAGAAAAAAAGGCCTCATCGACGCCGTCGACTTCTGGGTGGAGAAATTCGACCCGGTCGCGGTGGTGCGCTCCCGGCGGGCCGCCAAAGACCTCTACGTCGAGTTCGACGACAAGGACGATCCCAACGCATCACCGCCGAACGACAACGCAACGCCATTGCACGCGCCCTTGAACGCTCCGACTACCAAGCAAACCCGCCGCCATTCTGAGGGTGCAAAGACCAGGAGCAAAGAACAAGGGGCACAACGAGAATCGCCCGGCCGAACACCGCGAGTTTCCTCGCGGCCCCGACCGGGCGGTCCTGTCCTCTGAAGCCTTACGCGGTGGCCTGCTCCGGCTCGTCGATGTTCACCATGTCGGCGAGTCGGCCGATGATGAGGTCCTCGGCTTCGCTG
>JBPPMV010000072.1:0-2449 GCA_051306235.1 Mycobacterium sp.
CGCCTGGCGCCGCCCGTGATCAGTGTCAACGGCTCGTTGCTGCCTGCGCCGAGTCAGGGCCGCAACGTCGTTCCCGCACCGCCCGGCCGCTACCGAATCCATGTACATCTGCGTTATCTGGTGCCGAACCGGATGGGCCCTGCCGACCACGACGCGGTCGTGGTACCGGGACAGTGGACCGAGATCGAGTACAAACCCCCGCTCTGGACCCTTGGCAAGGGGTCGTTGGGCACGCCGCCGCAGAGCTACAACGGGATGATCCCGATTCTGCTGGTGGTGGGCGTCAGCGTGTTGGTGACACTGCTGATGCTCGTGCTGTTCATGGCCTGATCGACCCTCGTTCTGCGGACCGGCCGGCCGGCGTCGATAATCGGGGGATGGCTGACGGTCCTGACATTGCGCTTGCCCCTGTGGGATCGGTACGTCGTACTCAGGTCGGACGCGAGGCCACCGAGCCCATGCGCGAGGACATCCGACTTCTCGGCGCGATCCTCGGTGACACCGTCCGCGAGCAGAACGGGGACACGGTCTTCGATCTGGTGGAACGGGCCCGGGTGGAATCGTTCCGGGTGCGGCGCTCCGAGATCGACCGCGCCGAACTCGCCGGGTTGTTCCGTGATATCGACGTGCATCAGGCCATCCCGGTCATCCGCGCGTTCACCCATTTCGCGCTCCTGGCCAATGTCGCCGAGGACATCCACCGCGAGCGCCGCCGGGCCGTGCACGAAGCCGCCGGTGAACCGCCCCAGGACAGCAGCCTGGCAGCCACCTACCGCAAACTCGACGGCGCGCAGCTGGAGGCCGCCGCGGTCGCCGACGCCCTGACCGGTGCGCTGGTCTCGCCGGTGATCACCGCGCACCCGACCGAGACGCGGCGGCGCACCGTCTTCGACACCCAACACCACATCACCGAACTCATGCGGTTGCGGTTGCACGGCCATACCCGCACCGATGCCGACCGCGATATCGAGACCGAACTGCGCAGGCACATCCTCACGCTGTGGCAGACGGCGCTGGTGCGACTGTCCCGGCTGAAGATCTCCGACGAGATCGAAACCGGGCTGCGGTACTACCCGGCGGCGTTCCTCGAGGTCATCCCGCGGGTCAATGCCGAGGTCCGCAGCGCCCTGCAGCAGCGCTGGCCGGGCACCGAGGTGCTGGCGCGGCCCATCCTGCGGCCGGGCTCCTGGATCGGCGGTGACCGCGACGGCAACCCGAACGTCACCGGCGATGTGGTCCGGCTCGCCACCGGGCGCGCGGCGTTCACGGCGTTCGCACACTACTTCCGTGAGATCACCACGTTGGAGGAGGAGCTGTCCATGTCGGCGCGGCTGGTGCAGATCAGCGCGGGACTGGCGGTGCTGGCCGACCAATGCGAGGAGCCGGCCCGCAACGATGAGCCCTACCGGCGGGCGCTGCGGGTCATCCACGCCCGACTCACCGCCACCGCCGCGCAGATCCTGGACCGCCAGCCCGAACGCGAGCTCGATCTGGGACTGCCCGCCTATGAGACGCCGGGACAACTGCTGGACGACCTCGACACCGTCGACGGATCACTGCGCGCCAACGGCAGTTCCGTGCTCGCCGACGACCGGCTCGGCCGACTGCGGGAAGCGGTGCGGGTCTTCGGATTCCACCTCTCCGGTCTCGACATGCGGCAGAACTCCGAGGTGCACGAGCAGGTCATCGCCGAACTCCTGGCCTGGGCCGGGGTGCACCCCGACTACGCGGCACTCTCCGAGGATGAGCGGGTGGCCTTGCTGGCCAAGG
The DNA here is from genome assembly GCA_051306235.1 of Mycobacterium sp. Taxonomy (GTDB): domain Bacteria; phylum Actinomycetota; class Actinomycetes; order Mycobacteriales; family Mycobacteriaceae; genus Mycobacterium. Next base: position 1,771 of record JBPPMV010000072.1, read on the forward strand.
AGATCGGCACCCGGCGCCCGCTGATCGGGCCGGGTGCCGAGCTTTCCGAACTGGCAGCCAAGGAACTCGGCATCGTCAGCGCGGCGGCACGGGCGGTGAAGGTGTTCGGACCGGAAGCGGTTCCGAACTACATCATCTCGATGTGCCAGTCGGTCTCGGACATCCTGGAGGCGGCGGTGCTGCTCAAGGAGGCCGGTCTGCTCGTGGTCTGTAACGACGGGGCTGCCGGCGGCGAACCCTACGCACCCGTCGGCATCGTGCCGCTGTTCGAGACCATCGACGACCTGCAGCGGGGATCGGCCATCCTGGAATCGGTGCTCGACGTGCCGCAGTACGCGGCTGCGGTGGCGGCGCGCGGCGGCCACCAGGAAGTGATGCTGGGCTACTCGGATTCCAACAAGGACGGCGGCTACCTTGCGGCGAACTGGGCGCTGTACCGGGCCGAACTGGAACTCGTCGAATCCGCCCGCAAGACCGGAATCCGGTTGCGGCTCTTCCACGGTCGCGGCGGCACGGTGGGCCGCGGCGGCGGCCCGAGCTATGACGCCATCCTGGCCCAACCGCCCGGCGCGGTGAAAGGCTCTCTGCGCATCACCGAACAGGGCGAGGTCATCGCGGCCAAATACGCCGAACCACGGATCGCGCACCGCAACCTGGAGACGCTGCTGGCGGCGACGCT
>JBPPMV010000073.1:0-26982 GCA_051306235.1 Mycobacterium sp.
CGGGCAGACGGTGCTGGTGCTCAACAGCGGCTCCTCATCGGTGAAATACGATCTGCTGGAACCGGATACCGGAACATCGCTGGCCGGTGGCGTGATCGAGCGGGTGACCGATTACGGGCAGGCGCTGACCGAGGTGTTCGCGGCACTGCCCGGCCTGGACGGCCTGATCGCGGTCGGGCACCGCGTCGTGCACGGCGGGGACAAGCTGTTCCGGCCCACCCTCATCGACGATCAGACCATCGCCGCCATCGAGGAACTGTCCCCACTGGCCCCGCTGCACAACCCGCCTGCCGTGCTCGGTATCACCGAGGCCCGTAAAGTGCTGCCCGGCCTGCCGCATATCGCGGTATTCGACACCGCGTTCTTCCACGACCTGCCTGCCGCGGCCGCCCAGTACGCCATCGACCGGGAAGTGGCCGCCACCTGGCACATCCGGCGCTACGGCTTCCACGGCACCTCGCACCGTTACGTCAGCGAGCAGGCCGCATTGTTCGTCGATGCGCCGCTGGAATCGCTGAACCAGATCGTGCTGCACCTGGGCAACGGTGCGTCCGCGTCGGCGATCGCCGGTGGCCGCCCGATCGACACCTCCATGGGACTGACTCCGATGGAGGGGTTGGTGATGGGCACCCGTTCCGGGGATATCGATCCCGGTGTCATCACCTATCTGTGGCGCACCGCGAAGATGAGCGTCGAAGATATCGAGATGATGCTCAACCGCCGCTCCGGGGTGTTCGGCCTCGGTGGTGAGGTGGACTTTCGGGCACTGCACAAGAACATCGAATCCGGCGATCAGACAGCACAATTGGCTTATGACGTCTACATCCATCGGCTGCGCAAGTACATCGGCGCTTACCTGGCGCTGCTGGGCAACACAGATGTCATCACCTTCACCGCCGGGGTCGGCGAGAACGACGCCGCCGTGCGCCGTGACGCGCTGTCGGGTCTGACCAGCCTCGGTATCGAGATCGACGAACAGCTCAACGATGCACCCGAGCGTGGGCCGCGGCGCATCTCGGCCGAGCAGTCACCCACCACGGTGCTGGTCATCCCCACCGACGAGGAACTGGCTATCGCGCGCTCGTGTGTGGAGTTGCTGGCCGGGCGGTGATCCCCAGCGCTATCAGCACATCGGCGGCGGTGATGAACAGACCCCACCAGTACATCCATCTGAGGTCGTGGTTGGGTGTGGCCCCGAAGTAGATGAACAGGAAGATCGGCCCGACGAGGCCGCCGTACATGAACATCTGGAGCTGAATCCAGAGATAGCGCTTGAAGGTGTCCATCAAAAGGTGCTCGTCGGACGCACGCTGTTGGCGAGGTCGACGAGGTTGTACCGGTGCTCCTGGGTCGGAGCCACCCGGGCCAGCCCGCGCAACGAGGCCTCCACGCCGAGTTGCAGACCGTGCTGGGTGAAGGGGAAGCCGAGAATGTGGTTGGTGCTGGCGGTGTTGTCGGCCAGCCAGTCCATGGCGGTTCCCAATACCAGCGCCCTGATCTGCAGTACCCGAGGCTCGCTCTCCGGTAGCGCCTCCACTCGCCGCGCGGCGCTGCGGATCTGCTGTTCGGACACCTCGCTGATGGAACGCCCGGACAGCAGGGTCACCGAGCTGGTGAGTCGGGCCACCGTGAAATGCCGTGAGGTGGGCGGAACCTGGTCCAAGGTGCGCACCGCGTCATCGCGTTCACCCTCGGCCGATTGGGCGCGGGCCAGGCCGAAACCGGCCGAGATGACGCCGTTGTCGGTTCGCCACACCGTCTGATAGAACCGGCGCTCATCGGAACTGCCGGCCAGCTCGGCCGTCGCGGCGAGGGCCAGCTTGGGGGCCAGTTCGCCGGGAAGGGTGTCCAGCACCTCGGTGAAATACTTTGTGGCGGTGTCATAGTCGGCGGTCAACAGGGCGGCGACCGCGCGGAACCAGACCAGTCTCCAGCGCCAGCCGACCCGGTCGGCCAGATCGTCGAGCTTGCGGGTGGCCTTGGCGACATCGCCGAGGTCCAGCAGCGCGCGCACCTCCATCAGCGGGAGCTCCACCGATTCGGACAGGTCGATACCCTCGGAGTCCAGTGATCCGTGGCGCGCCGCACGCAGCGAATCCAGGGTCTGCACAGGCTGACTCAGCACCGTCGCGGACAGGATCGGCGCCCCGACATCGGCCGGGTCGACCAGCGGGACCTGCAGCGCCCTGACGATCTCGGGAGCGGTCAGCTTCTCCGAGTGCACCTGTCCGTCGAGGTAGACGTCGGTGTGGGCGACCAGCAGTTCGACGCCGAAGGTGGAGCGTGCCGGGCTGAACACCGTCGACAGGCCGGAGCGCGCGACACCGGTGTCCTGGGCCACCACCTCACGCAACACACCCATCAGCTGGCTGGACATCTCCTCGGCACTGGCGAAACGCCTGCGGGGATCCGGGTCGATGGCCCGGCGCAGCAGCCGCGCGAAGGAGTCGTACTTGGCCAGCACCGGGTCGTCCTCGGGCAGGCCATCGGCATAGCGGCCCTTGCGGGTCCGCAGGTTCAGGGTGAGCGAGGCCAGTGTGCGCCCGACGGTGTAGATATCGGTCTGCACGGTGGGTCCGGTGCGGACGATCTCCGGTGCCTGGTAACCCGGTGTGCCGTAGAGGTATCCGAACGAGTTGATGCGCGATACGGCGCCGAGGTCGATGATCTTGAGCTGTTCCTCGGTGACCATGATGTTCTCGGGCTTGAGATCGTTGTAGGCCAGGCCGAGGGAGTGCAGATAGGCCAGCGCGGGCAGGATCTCCATCATGTACGCGATCGCCTGCGCGACGGGAAGTTTGACGCCCTTGGCCTGTTTGAGCGAGGTGCCGCCGACGTACTCCATCACGATGTAGCCGACCGGCTCACCGTGCTTGTCCTCATGCTCGACGAAGTTGAAGATCTTCACGATCCCCGGGTGGGTCACCTCGGCGAGGAACTGCCGTTCGGCCATCGCGGTGGCTTGCGCTTCGGCGTCACCGGAATGAACCAGCCCCTTGAGCACCACCGGCCGGCCGTTGACGTTGGTGTCGAAGGCGAGATACACCCAGCCCAGCCCGCCGTGTGCGATACAACCCTTGATCCGGTACTGGTCGATGACCATATCGCCCGGACTGAGCTGCGGCAGAAATGAATACGGGCTGCCGCAGCGCGGGCAGGAGCCCTCGGATCTGGCCGGACCGTCGGGCCCGGCGCGGCCGACCCGGCGCCCGCAGTTCCAGCAGAACCGCTTCGACTCGGCGACCACCGGATCGGTCATCAGCGCGGCCAGTGGATCCCGCTCGTAGACCCTGGGCACCTCCACCAGGCCACCGCCGAGGCGGCGGAACGGCGAACGCATCCTGGTCAGCGTGGTCGCATTCTCGGCCGGTTCGGTGGACACCGTCGTCGCGCGATCGGTGTCGTCGAAATCGGGCCGGTACACCGCCTGGGTCGCCATCGGTCGCAACGTGGCGACCGAATCTTCGCCGTCGTCAGGGTCGGGGAAGTCTTCGAGATCGGCCAGCGCGGCGGGCTGGGTACCCGGGTCGTCCTCGTTCATCGGTGCCGGCTCATCAATCCGAGTACCTCGCCACCGGCGGCGCCGGAGTCGGGCCCAACACCGTCAACCACTTGCGGTACAACGTGTTCCAGGTTCCGTCCCGGCGGATCCGCTCCAGCGTGCCGTTGACGAACCGGACCAGGCCGGGGTTGTCCTTGTTGACCCCGATCCCATAGGGCTCCTGGTTCATGCTGGGGCCGACGATGTGCAGGTACGGATCCTGGCTGACCAGACCTGCCAGGATCGAATCGTCGGTGCTGACCGCGTCGACCTGCAGTTGCTGAAGTGCCACCAGGCAATCCGCCCACGTCACCACGTCCACCAGGGTGACCGGTGGCTGGATCTGCTGGATGCGTTTGCGTGAGGTGGTGCCCTTCACCGCGCACACCCGCTTACCGGACAGATCGCTGGCCTGCCGGATCAGCGAGTCGCGGGGGGCCAGGATGCGCTGGTTGGCCGAGAGGTACTCGGTGGAGAAGGCCACCTGCTTGCGGCGTTCACAGGTGATGCTCATGGTCTTCACCACGATGTCGACCCGGTTGTTCTCCAGCGCCTCGATGCGGTCGGCGGAGGACAGGATGCGGTACTCCACCTGGGACGGGGTGCCGAAGATATCGCGGGCCACCTCACCGGCGATGTCGACGTCGAATCCGGTGATCTCACCGGTGATCGGATCCCGGAAGGAGAACAGGTTGCTGCCGATATCGAGCCCGACGATCAACCGGCCGCGATTGCGGATGTTCTCCACCGCGTCCTCGGCCTGGGACAGGTTGGGGAAGGGCCGCAGGCTGTAGGTGCGATCGCAGTCGTCGTCCTCGGGCAGCGCCGGCGGGATCTCCTCGGGTGGGGCCTGTTCCATCCCGGCCGGGGTCGGTGGGGCCAGCGTCACTTCGGGCAGCGGGTCGGCCGTCGAGGCCTGTTGGCATCCGGTCAGCAACGCCGCAGTGATCAGAGCGGCCAGAAGTTTCTTCACTAGCGGTACTCGCTGAGTCGCGGCCACAGCCCGAGCGCCACCGCGATGGCGGCGATGATGCTGAGCCCCGCGGCGCCGACGGTGGCCCCCGAGAGCACCCGTCGGGCGTTGACGATATCGGTGCGCAGCTGGTTGCGGCTCTCCTCGATGGCCTTGGCCAGCGAGGCGTCCAGGGAGCTGAAGGCCGGGGTGGAGTTGTCCTCGCCGGTGCCAAGTGCGACCTGGGTGGCGGCCTGATAGTCGCCGACGGCGATATAGCCGTTGATCCGGTCATTGGACGCGCGCCACTTGCGCAGTAGGTCGTCGGCGCCGACCAGATCGTCCTTGTCGATATCGTTGTCGGCGTTCAGATAGGTGGTCAGCTGCTGTTGCATGCTGTCCATGCGCTGGTAGTAGGACTGCTTGCGCACGTCCTCATCTCCGCGACGCACCAGTGCCAGCGTTTCGTCGGCACGTGCCTGCTGCGCGGTGATGGCCATCGTGGTCACCGTCTTCAGCGACTGTGCCGCAGTGTTTTTGGCGCTGCGGCTGTCGGAGGTGGAGATGACGAGTGCGGTGCCCACCCAAACCACCATAATCAGCACGGCCATTCCACCGGCGACGAAACCCATGTTGACCCGCCGCCGGGTCCGCTTGGTCAGCCATCGATTGGCGAACAGCCCGAACATGACGGTGGCCAGGACCACCAGGATGACCGGCGCGGGGATGCGGGTGGAGGCGGTGGTCTCGGCGTCCACCCGCGCCGATGTCGCCTCGTAGAGCCGCTGGGCATCGGGCAGGATCTTGGTCTGCATCAGGGCGGAGGCCTCGGACAGGTAGGACGACCCCACCGGATTGCCCGCGCGGTTGTTGGTGCGGGCGGTTTCCACCAGGCCGGTGTAGACGCCCAGTTCGGCGTTGACCCTGCCGAGCAGTTCGATCAACGGTTCGGTGGTCAGCCCGGCGGAGGCCCGGGTGACCGCGACTGCGGCATCGGTGATGGCCTGTTCGTAGCGCTGTCGAACATCCTGAGGTTCGGCGCCGGCGATGAACGCCGTCGCGGCGGCGGCGTCGGCCACCGACAGTGTGGTGTAAAGCTGCCCGGCGGCGAAGGCCAGCGGCTCGCTGTCGTCGAGCACCGTGGTGAGGGCTTCCTGGCGGTCGTTGATGGTCGTCGAGGTCGCGAACGCACAGGCCACCACGAGCGCAGCGAGCACAACGCCGATGGTCAGGATGCGGCCGGGGGTGGTCCACAGGAACCACCAGCGGGGGTGCACGGGATTGGTCGGCGAACGTGACGCCAACGGTTCGGTCGACGGGTGGGCCAACTCGACGGTCACGTGTACCCGGACCTCCTCCCGTTGCTAAGAAGTCTAAGAGACATTGGAGTGACGTGTGGGAATTCGCGAGCCCCTATTCTGAACCCGTGCGCGGTGACGGTGACGGATGGGTGATGTCGGACGGTGGCGGCCACTTCTGGGGACGCCATGGTGCGGCCGGATTACTGCTGCGCGCTCCCGGTCCCGACGGTACCTTCGCCGTGCTGTTGCAGCATCGCGCGCCGTGGAGCCATCAGGGCGGCACCTGGGGTTTACCGGGCGGAGCCCGCGACAGCCACGAGTCCGTCGAGGAGGCCGCGGTCCGGGAGGCGCACGAGGAAGCCGGTGTGGAAGCCGACCTGATGAACGTGCGGGCGTCCGTGGTGACCCATGAGGTGCCCGGTTGGAGCTACACGACCGTCATCGCCGACGTGGCCGAACAGCTGAGCACCATCCCCAACAGGGAGAGCTCGGAGCTCCGCTGGGTGGCCGAGCACGAGGTGGCCGAGCTGCCGCTGCATCCCGGTTTCGCCGCCAGCTGGGACCGGCTGCGCACGGTGACGGCCGAGATCCCCCTCAAACCGTGAGAGCGTCCCGCAGGGCGCGCGCCGCCGCCTTCGGGTCCTCGGCCCCGGTGATGGCGCGCACCACGACGACGCGGCGGGCGCCCGCCTCCAAGACCATGGGCAGGCGCTGCTCGTCGATACCGCCGATGGCGAACCAGGGTTTCGCGGGCGCGAGGGCCGCGGTGTGCCGGATCAGGTCCAGTCCCGGGGCGCTGCGACCCGGTTTGGTCGGTGTCGGCCAGCAGGGTCCGACGCAGAAATAATCCACCGGCTCGTCGATCGCCGCGGCGACCTGGTCACCGTCGTGGGTGGACCGGCCGATCACCGGACCCGGCCCGATGATGTCGCGGGCGATGTCCAGCGGCAGATCGTCCTGACCGAGATGCAACACGTCGGCCCCGGCCGCCCGGGCGATATCGGCGCGATCGTTGACCGCGAGCAGCGCACCGTGACGGCGCGCGGCATCGGCGAGGACGGCCAGCGCGTCGAGTTCCTGGCGGGCCTCCAGTGGGCCGAATTGCTGCTCGCCCGCCGACCCCTTGTCGCGCAGCTGGATGATGTCGACTCCGCCGGCCAGCGCCGCATCGGCGAACTCGGCCAGGTCACCGCGTTCGCGCCGGGCATCGGTGCACAGATACAGCAATGCGGTCGTCAATCTCTGGATGGTCAGTCGTTCGAGAGAGCCGGGCACCGGCGTATTCTTTCAGCTGAACACGGGAGTCCCAGGACCGGGGACTGAGAGTGGGCGCGCGACCTGCCCTGACCGTCGCACCTGATCCGGATCATGCCGGCGAAGGGAGAGGGTATGGATTCACGATCACTTGCAGTCATCGGCGGCGGCGTCATCGGCCTTGCCGTGGCGCGCCGCGCTGCCCAGGACGGCTGGTCGGTGCGGGTGCACCGGACGCAGGCGCGTGGCGCGTCCTGGGTGGCCGGCGGCATGCTGGCCCCGCACAGCGAGGGCTGGCCGGGGGAGGCCGACCAGTTGGCGCTGGGCCTGGAGTCCCTCAAGCTCTGGCACGCCGGTTTCCTGGACGGGCTGCCCACCGACGTCGTGACGGCCCGCGAATCCCTGGTGGTGGCGGTGGACCGCGCCGATGCCGCGGATCTCAAGACGGTGGCGGACTGGTTGTCCGACCAGGGATACCCGGTCACCATGACATCGGCGGCCCGCGATATCGAACCGCTGCTGGCCCAGGGGATCCGGCACGGGTTCCGTGCCGATACCGAACTGGCCGTGGACAACCGGGCGCTGGTCGACGCACTGGAGCAGGCCTGTGAGGACCTCGGTGTGCAGTGGGCGCCGCCGGTCACCGACCTCGCCGCGGTGGACGCCGACCAGCGGGTGATCGCCAACGGGATCGACGCGCCGACGCTGTGGCCGGGGCTGGCGGTACGCCCGGTCAAGGGCGAGGTATTGCGGCTGCGCTGGCGCAAGGGTTGTATGCCGTTGTCACAGAAGGTTGTTCGGGCTCGTGTGCACGGCAGGCAGGTGTATCTGGTGCCGCGTGCCGACGGGGTGGTGGTGGGCGCCACCCAGTACGAGCACGGCCGGGACGCCGCGCCGGTGGTCAGCGGTGTGCGTGACCTGCTCGACGATGCGTGCGCGGTGATGCCCGCGCTGGGGGAGTACGAGCTGGCCGAATGTGCGGCTGGTCTCCGGCCGATGACACCGGATGGTCTGCCGCTGGTCGGTAGGCTCGATGAGCGCACACTGGCCGCCACCGGTCACGGACGCAATGGTTTTCTGCTGGCGCCGTGGACGGCGGAGCGGATCGCTACGGAACTTGCAGCACACAGAGGGGCGAAATGATCTTGCTGGTCAACGGCGAGGAAGCCGAGGTGCCCGACGGCATCACGGTCGAGGCATTGGTGAACCAGTTGGGTTTTCCGGACAAGGGCATCGCGGTGGCCGTGGACTGGGAGGTGCTGCCCAGATCGTCCTGGCACACCGAGCTGACCGGCGGCGCCCGGGTAGAAGTGGTGACGGCGGTGCAGGGTGGCTGACATCAAGAAACTCACCATTGCGGGACGCGAGTTCGGCTCGCGGCTCATCATGGGCACCGGCGGCGCGGCCAATCTGGCGGTGCTGGAGGAGGCGCTGATCGCCTCAGGCACCGAGTTGACGACCGTGGCCATGCGCCGTGTCGACGCCGAATCTGGTACCGGCGTACTGGATCTGCTCAACCGGCTCGGTATCACCGCGCTACCCAACACCGCAGGCTGCCGGGGCGCGGCGGAAGCGGTGCTGACCGCCCAGCTGGCTCGCGAGGCACTCGGCACCGAGTGGGTGAAGCTGGAAGTGATCGCCGACGAGCGCACGCTGCTGCCGGACGCCATCGAGTTGGTCAGGGCGGCAGAGCAATTGGTGGACGACGGCTTCGTCGTGCTGCCCTATACCAATGACGACCCGGTACTGGCGCGTCGACTGGAGGACACCGGCTGCGCGGCGGTGATGCCGCTGGGTTCACCCATCGGCACCGGCCTGGGGATCGCCAACCCGCACAACATCGAGATGATCGTCGCAGCCGCGAACGTACCGGTGATCCTGGATGCGGGTATCGGCACCGCCAGTGACGCCGCGCTGGCGATGGAACTCGGCTGTGACGCCGTGCTGTTGGCCACCGCGGTGACCCGCGCCGCCGATCCGGCCGCGATGGCCGCGGCGATGGCCGCTGCCGTCACCGCCGGGCATCTGGCCCGGCACGCCGGGCGCATCCCCAAGCGCTTCTGGGCACAGGCATCCAGCCCGGCATTGTCGCTCGATACGTAAGTGACCCGATACGTCGCGCTGGGCTCGTCGATGGCGGCCGGCCCCGGTATCTCCCCGACGGTGCCCGGGTCGCCGCTGCTGGCGATGCGCTCGCAGCGCAATTACCCGCACCTGGTCGCGCAGCAGCTGCACCTGGACCTGGTCGATGTCACCTACTCCGGTGCCACCACCGCCCATGTGCTGACCGAGTCGCAGCACGGGGAACCTCCGCAGGTCGAGGCGCTGAACGGATCGGAGGTGCTGGTCACGGTCACCATCGGCGGTAACGATGTCGGCTACGTGCCGATGCTGTGTGCCGCGGCCCTGCCCGCGCCGCTGCGCTGGCTGCCACCGCTGCGCGGGATGCGGGACCCCGGTGCGCGCGAGCGGGCGCTGGAAGAGGTGGCCGGGGAGCTGGTCGCGGTGGGCAGGCAGATCCGGGAGCGTGCGCCGCGCGCACAGGTGCTCTTCGTCGACTATCTGACGCTGCTGCCGCCGGCGGGGACCCGGGCCAAGCCACTGTCGGACCGGGATGCCGCGCTGGGCCGACGGATGGCAGCCGAACTGGAGCGGCTCACCGCGGCCGCGGCCGAATCGACCGGCGCGACCGTGGTGCGGGCGGGGCGGGCCAGCCGCGAGCACCACCCGTGGTCGGCGCAGCCGTGGACGACGCTGCCGAGCAGGTTCCCGGTGCCCATCCCGGGACACACCGCGCCACTGCACCCCAACGCCGAGGGCATGCGTGCGGTGGCGGATATGGTGCTTGCTCAGGTCGACCGGGAATGGTCCGAATCGTGATCCAACTGAACGGTCTGACAAAAACTTTCGGCCGGACGACCGCCGTGGATCAACTGACCTGCGTCATCGAACCCGGCGTGGTGACCGGCTTCCTGGGGCCCAACGGTGCGGGCAAGTCGACGACCATGCGGATGATCGTCGGGCTGGACCGCCCCACCGCCGGGTCTGCCACCGTCGCGGGCCGGCGCTACCACGAACACCGACACCCGCTGCGCACCGTCGGCGCGCTGCTGGATGCTCGGCAGATCCATCCGAACCGGACCGCGCGCTCGCATCTGCGCTGGATCGCCGCGACCAACCGGATCCCGGTGAACAGGGTCGACGAGGTGCTCGACCGGGTCGGCCTGACCGAGGCCGCGGGAAAGCACGCCGGGTCGTTCTCGCTGGGAATGCTGCAGCGACTCGGTATCGCGGCGGCGCTGCTCGGCGACCCGCCGGTCCTGCTGTTCGACGAACCGGTCAACGGTCTGGATCCCGAGGGCATCCGTTGGATCAGGACACTGATGCGCGGTATGGCCGCCGAGGGACGCACCGTGTTCGTGTCCAGTCACCTGCTCGCCGAGATGGCCAACACCGCCGACCGGCTGGTGGTGATCGGCCGGGGTCGGTTGATCGCCGCGACCTCGATGGCGGAGTTTCTCAGTCAGTCCGGCACCGTCCGGGTGCGCAGCCCCGAGTTGGACCGGCTGGCCGCGTTGGTGCCCGAAGCGCGCCGCGACGGTCCGGCGCTGCTCATCGACGGCAGCAGCACCGAGCAGATCGGCGATCTCGCCGCGGCCAATGGCATCGTGCTGCATGAACTCAGCGCGCAGGGTCCCTCGCTGGAGGAGGCGTATATGAACCTCACCGACGGGGCCGTGCAGTATCGGGCCGGCTCATGAGCACCATCGACGCCGAACGGATCAAACTCACCAGCACCCGGTCACCGTTGTGGCTGGCGCTCACCGTCATGGTCATCAGCCTGGGATTCGCCGCCATCCAGGGTGCGGCGGCGCTGCCCTACAGCACCGTGGGCCCGGACCGGGCGGCGCTCGGTGTCGCGATGTTCGGGGTGCCGGTGCTGATGATCCTGTCCGCGCTGACTGTCACCGGCGAATACCGGACCGGGATGATCCGCACCACGTTCATGGCCACCCCGCGCAGGTCCCGGGTGTTGGTCGCGAAAGCCTTTGTCACCATGGCATTCTCCGGTGTGCTGGCCGCGGCCATGTCGCTGGGATCGATGGTGCTGGTGCGGGCGATGGTCAATGAACGTCAGGGCGCGGCACTGGCGCTGACCGAGACCGGGCCGTGGCGCACGGTGGGTGCGGTCACGCTGTACGCGGTGCTTGCCGCTCTGCTCGCGGTCGGCCTCGGCGCCCTGCTGCGGCACAGTGCCGCCGTCATTGCGATCCTGCTGCTGATGCCGTTCGTGGTGGAGCCGCTGCTGGGGGCCACGCCGGGCGTCGGGTCCAGGGTCGGTCCGCTACTTCCGTTCGCAAATGCCAATGCATTCACCGAAATACCGTGGTTGCAGTCTTTTTCAATGTGGTGGGGCCCGCTCGGGTCGGCCGTGTATTTCGCAGCGGTGGCGCTCGCGGTGTTCGGCGCGGCCGCCGCCATCGTCGCCCGACGTGATCCCTGAGTCGGCTAACGTGGGGTTCATGCAGTACAGATCACGGTCACTGATGGTTCTGTTGTCCGTCACCGCCCTCACGGTGGTCGTCAGCGGGTGCGGCAAGGACGCCGAACCGGCGACACCGTCGCAGCCGGGCATCGCGGCGACGGAGTACGCCGAGAAGATCGGCCAGAGCATCAGCACCGACGCCATGATGGCGCACCTGACCCGATTGCAGGAGATCGCCGACCAGAACGGCGGTAACCGGGCGATGGGCACCCCTGGCTATCAGTCCAGTGTCGACTACGTGGTGGATCTGTTGCGTGACAAGGGCTTCGATCCGCAGACCAAGAATTTCGAGGTTCGGCTGCCGTTCGCCGAGGAACCCGATCTCACCGTGGCCGGCAGCCAGGTCGGCGCCAGGGCGCTGTCCTTCACGACGGGAACCGGCCCCGATGGGGTCTCCGGGCCGCTGGTCGCCGCGCCCGCCGATGAGAGCCCCGGCTGCGCCGATGCCGACTACCAGGGCCTGCCGGTACAGGGTGCGGTGATCCTGGTGGACCGCGGCACCTGCCAGTTCGGCGACAAGGCCTCCATCGCCGCCAAACGCGGCGCGGTGGCAGTGCTCATCGCCGACAACGAGGACCGGCCCATCGAGGAGTTCGGTGGCACCCTCGGCAGCAAGACCGCCGTCAAGATCCCGGTCCTCAGCATCACCAAGGCCGAGGGGGCCCGGCTGCGCGCCAACCCCGGCGACACCACCCTCACGCTCAAGGCCGGCGTCGACATCAAGCAGACCACCAACGTGATCGCCCAGACCAAGACCGGCGCAGGCGATAACGTCGTCATGGTCGGCGCCCACCTGGACAGCGTGCCCGAAGGCCCGGGGATCAACGACAACGGTTCCGGGGTCGCCGCGGTTCTGGAGACCGCACTGCAGATGGGCAGCTCCCCGGAGGTCGACAATGCGGTGCGCTTCGCGTTCTGGGGCGCCGAGGAACTCGGTCTGTTGGGCTCCAGCGACTATATCGCCGGGCTGGACGCCGAAGGGCTCAAAGACATTGCGCTGTACCTGAACTTCGACATGGTCGGGTCGCCGAACCCGGGATACTTCACCTATGACGGAAACCAGTCCGCGCCACCGGCGGCCGACGGCAGCGTTCCCCATGTGCCCGAGGGTTCGGCGGGTATCGAGCGCATGCTCGTCGATTACCTCGACGGAGCGGGCAAGCCCGCTCAGGACACCAGTTTCGACGGCCGCTCCGACTACGACGCCTTCACTGCCGCCGGAATCCCCTCCGGTGGACTGTTTTCCGGCGCCGAGGAGAACATGACGGCCGAGCAGGCCGAGATCTGGGGCGGTCAGGCCGACAAGCCGTTCGATCCCAACTACCACAAGAAGACCGACACCCTCGACCAGGTCGACCGCACCGCCCAGGAGATCCTCGGCCGCGGTGTCGGCTACGCGACGGCTCTCTATGCGCAGGACACCAGTGGCCGCAACGGTGTGCCGATCCGGGAGGATCGCACCCGCCACGTCTCCACCCGCTCATGAGACGGGTGCTGGCGGCGCTGACGACTGCCCTGTTGCTGGCGTCGTGTTCGGCCGCACCGGAATCCGCACCCGCCGATCCGGCCCGGGAGCTGGCAGGCAAGGTGAACGCCGATGCCATCTTCGTCCACCTCGAAGAGTTGAACGATATCGCCACCGCCAACCAGGGCAACCGTGCGGTCGGCACACCCGGCTATGAGGCCACCGTCGACTATATCGCGGGAGTGCTGCGCGACAACGGATTCGAGGTCAGCACCCCGGAGTTCGAATGGTTGAAGATGGGTGACCCGGGCAAGCCGAGCCTGCAGATCTCCGGACGCGGCTACCCCGTCACGCAGGCCTCTCCGCTGGCGCCGACCCCGCGCGGTGGGGTGAGCGGCGTGTCGGTGCGGCCACGGAAGGCATCCGGCTGTGCCGCTGCCGATTACGCCAACATGCGTGGTGCGCTGGCGATCGTCGACGACACCGGCTGCTCGGTGGTCGTCAAACAGGATGCGGCGGTGGCCAACGGCGTCGTCGGACTGCTCGTGGTGAGCGCCGGCGGGACCAGGGGCCTGTTCGAGCCGGGCTACTACCAGAAGCTCACCCTCCCCGTCGCCGTCATCGACCGCACCACCGATGCCGCACTGCGGCGCACCACCGCACCGGTCCGGCTGACCCTGGACGGGCAGTCCAGCATCGCGAAATCCCGAAACGTCATCACTCAGACGACAACCGGGGATGCCGCCAATGTGGTGGTGGCCGGCGCCAACCTGGACAGTGCGCCGCGCAGCCCGGGGATCAACGACAATGCGACGGGTGTGGCCGCATTGCTGGTCACCGCCGCGGCGCTGGGCTCGGCACCCGAGGTCGGCAACGCCGTGCGGTTCGCCTTCTGGGGATCCGAGAGTCTCGGCGCAGCAGGTAAATACGTGTCCGGGCTGGACGACGGGCAGCTCGACGATATCGCCGCCTATCTCGACGCGGATATGCTCGGCTCGCCGAACGCGGGCTTCTTCACCTACGACGGCGACCAGTCGGCGGCGGTCAGCGCGGCCCCCGAGGGTTCGGCCGGAATCGAGCGCACGCTGGCCGGCTATCTCAACCTCGCCGGGATCCGGCCGGCAGATATTCCGCTGGACACCGCCGGTGACTACAGCCCGTTCGTCGCCGCCGGCGTGCCCGTCGGTGGCGTGACGACCGGCTCCACCCAGCAGAAGAGTCCGGTGCAGGCCCGGCTGTGGGGCGGACGGCCCGGCGTGGCCTTCGACCCGAATCACGGCACCGCCCGTGACGGGATCGAGAACGTGGACCACCGCGCCCTGTCGATAACCGGTCCGGCCATGGCATTCGCCATCGGCACCTACGCACAGTCGATCGAGGGAGTCAACGGTGTCCCGCCCCGGGACCGCCGGGATCGCCGAGGATGAGGACAGGCATGTATCTGCGTATCGACAACAGCACCACCCCTCCGCTCATCGAGCTCGTCGAGCCCGATGACTTCACCTCCTTCAAGGTCGTGGTGTCGACCCCGTCGCATTCGTGGGTGGACCCGGGCATCCTGGCCGCGCTGGCCGGCCGCGCCGGTGACACCGCCTGGGCGGAGCAACTCGCGGGCATGGTCTCCTACGCCGGGACCAAGGGCTGGCTCGATGAACAGGGCCGCATCCGTGCCCACGTGGAGGTCCAGGAGCCCTGATCATCGGGCACCATGATCGGCGTGCTCGAACGCCTCGCCCGATATGCCCTCGCCGCGCCCCGGCGAATCCTCGCGGTCTCCGTTCTCCTCGCTGTTGCGGCAGCGATTTTCGGCATCCCCGTCACCCAGCAGCTGACGGCCGGGGGATTCCAGGATCCCGATGCGGAGTCCAGTAAGGCCGCCGAACTACTGACCGGCACATTCGACCAGGGCGATATGCAGCTGCTGATCGTGGTGTCCGATCCGGCGGGGGCCATGAGCCCCGCGGCCCGCCAGGTCGGGACCGACATCGTCACCGCGCTGCAGGACTCCGAATTCGTGGCCCAGGTCAGCTCCGCGTGGACCGTCCCGCAGCCCGGGGTCGCCGAACTGCTCAGCCGGGACGGGACCGCCGGTCTGATCGTCGCCGGTATCACCGGCGGAGAGCAGTACGCCCAGAACCATGCCAGGGATCTGGTCGAGGTCCTGGTCCACGATCGGGACGGGGTGACGGTGCAGGCCGGCGGACTGGCCATGGTCAACACCCAGATCACCGAGCAGTCGCAGCGCGATCTGCTGCTCATGGAGTCCATCGCCATCCCGTTCAGCTTCATGGTCCTGGTCTGGGTGTTCGGCGGTCTGCTGGCGGCCGCGCTGCCGGTGGTCGTCGGGGTGATGGCGATTCTCGGATCGCTGGCAGTGCTGCGACTGATCGCGCTGGCCGCCGATGTGTCGGTGTTCGCACTCAATCTCTGTATGGCAATGGGTCTGGCGCTCGCGATCGACTACACGTTGCTGATGATCAGCCGCTACCGTGACGAGCTGGCCGACGGTGCCATCCGCGAGGACGCCCTGGTGCGCACCATGGTGACGGCGGGGCGCACGGTGGTGTTCTCCGCGACCACGGTGGCACTGCCGATGTCCACCCTGGTGCTGTTCCCGATGTACTTCCTCAAGTCCTTCGCCTACGCGGGTGTGGCGACCGTCGTGTTCGCGGCGGTGGCGGCGCTGGTGATCACCCCGGCGGCCATCGTGCTGCTCGGTGACCGCATCGATGCACGCAGGCCACAGCGCACGCCGCGGTCGGTGGAACAACAGTTCTGGTATCGCTCAACAAAGTTCGTGCAGCGCCGCGCCGTCTCGATCGGACTGGCGGTGGTGGTGCTGCTCGTTCTGCTGGGGTTGCCGTTCACCGGGGTGAACTGGGGCTTCCCCGACGATCGGGTGCTGCCGGCCTCCGCCTCGGCCCACCAGGTCGGCGACCGGCTGCGGCAGGACTTCGCGCACAACTCAGCGACCGATGTCACCGTCGTCATCCCGGACTCCACCGGACTGTCCCGCGCCGAGCTGGACCGCTATACGGCTGAATTGTCCGCCGTGAACGATGTTTCGGCGGTATCGCCGCCCGTGGAACGCGATGGCAGCATGTTCCTGCGGGTATCGAGTTCGGCGCCGCTGTTCTCCGATGCCTCCGCGGCACAGTTGGACGGGCTGCACGAGATCGGTGGCCCCGGCGGTCGGCAGGTGCTGTTGGCCGGGGTGGCACAGACCGATCGGGACAGTGTCGCGGCGATCGCATCGAAGCTGCCCCTGGTGCTCGGGCTGATCGCGGCCATCACCTTCTGTTTGCTGTTCCTGCTGACCGGCAGTGTGGTGCTACCGCTGAAAGCTCTTGTGCTCAATATCTTGTCGCTCACTGCCACTTTCGGTGCGATGGTGTGGATCTTCCAGGACGGGCACCTGGGCGCGTTGGGCACCACCGCCACCGGCACTTTGGTGGCCAACATCCCGGTGCTGCTGTTCTGCATCGCCTTCGGGCTGTCGATGGACTACGAGGTGTTCCTGCTGGCGCGCATCCGGGAGTACTGGCTGGCCTCGGGGCGCACCGCCGCCGATGTCGGGGAGAGCGTGGCACTGGGTCTGGCCCGGACCGGTCGCGTGGTTACCGCTGCCGCACTTGTGATGTCGATCTCGTTCGCCGCGCTCATTGCGGCAAATGTGTCGTTCATGCGGATGTTCGGTCTGGGGTTGACGTTGGCGGTGCTGATGGACGCCACCCTGGTGCGGATGGTGCTGGTACCCGCCTTCATGCAGTTGATGGGCCGCTGGAACTGGTGGGCGCCCGCCCCGTTGGCCCGCCTGCACGACAGGATCGGGATCAACCACTGAAGTTATTGAGCCCTGAACCGTTGAACCAGAAGGCGTAGCGCCCCGTATTCACGGTATGGCCACTAATCTCGCCGGAATGCCCAGTTACAGCACGATCGCCGGTGTGCACGGGGTATTGCCCCCGCACCGGTACACCCAGGACGAGATCACCGAGGCTCTGCTCGCGCTGCCCGGATACGCGGGCCTCGAGGATGCCGTCCGTGGCCTGCACAAGAGCGCCAAGGTGAACAGCAGGTACCTGGTCCGGCCGCTGGAGGAGTACGCCGGGCTCACTGATTTCGGCGATGCGAACGATTTGTTCATCGAGCATGCAACCGAACTCGGTGCGGCGGCACTCGCGGGTGCCCTCGATGAGGCCGGGCTCCGGCCCGAAGATGTCGACCTGATCATCACCACCACGGTCACCGGCGCGGTGGTGCCCTCGCTGGATGCGCGGATCGCCGGCACACTGGGTCTGCGCCCCGATGTCCGCCGGATCCCGATCTTCGGGCTGGGTTGTGTGGCCGGAGCGGCCGGCATCGCGCGGCTGCACGATTATCTGCGCGGCGCCCCCGACAAGGTCGCGGTGCTGGTGTCGGTGGAACTGTGTTCGCTGTCGCGTAAAGATAATCCGTCCATCCCCACGCTGGTGGCCGGTGCGCTGTTCGGTGACGGGGCGTCCGCGGTGGTGGCGGTCGGTGCACAGCGCGCCGAGCAACTCGACCCGGTCGGCCCCGATGTGCTCGACTCGCGCAGTCACCTGTACCCGGACTCGCTGCACGCGATGGGCTGGGATATCGGCACCAAGGGATTCGAGATCGTGCTCAGCGCCGAGGTGCCCTCGTTCGTCGGCCGCTACCTCGGTGACGATGTCACCGAATTCCTTGGCACACATGATCTCACCGTGCCCGATATCGGCACCTGGGTCAGCCATCCCGGCGGCCCGAAGGTGATCGAGGCCATCATCGACACGCTGGCGCTGCCCGCGGATGCACTCGACCTGACCTGGCAGTCGCTGGCCGAGATCGGCAACCTGTCCTCATCGTCGGTGCTGCACGTGCTGCGCGACACCATCCGCAAGAAGCCGCCTTCCGGTAGCCCGGGCGTCCTGATGGCCATGGGCCCGGGGTTCTGCTCCGAGCTCGTGCTGCTGCGGTGGCGCTGATCCCGATGAGAGGTTTTCTCGCACTCATTCTCTTGGTCGCGGCCGAGCGGGTGGCCGAACTGGTGGTATCCCAGCGCAATCTGCGGTGGAGTAAGGCCAACGGCGGCAAGGAGTTCGGTGCCGGTCACTACCCGGTGATGGTCGCCCTGCACTCCGGCCTGCTGGCCGGGGCGCTACTGGAGGCGCGCCGCCGCAGGCGCTGGATCTGGCCGGCGTTCTGGGTGGTCGTGGCCGCGCAGGTGCTGCGCTGGTGGTGCATCACCACGTTGGGTAGACAGTGGAACACCAGGGTGGTTGTCGTCCCGGGCGCGCCCCGCGTGGTCGGCGGGCCGTATCGCCTTGTGCCGCATCCCAATTATGTGGCCGTCATCCTCGAAGGTGCGGCGCTGCCACTGGTCGGCGGAGCCTGGATCACCGCGGAGTCTTCTCGGTGGCCAACGCGCTGCTGCTGCGGACCCGCATCCAGGTGGAGAATGAAGCCCTTCAGGGTCTGACATGAGCGCATTGACGTGATCGACCTGCTGGTGGCCGGTGGCGGCCCGGCTGGTCTGGCCACCGCCGCGTACGCCGCGCGAGCCGGCCTCGAGGTCGTCGTCGTCGAAAACCGCCGCGGTCCCATCGACAAGGCCTGCGGTGAGGGCCTGATGCCGCATTCGCTGGCCCACCTGAACCGGCTCGGGGTACACCCCGAAGGCCAGGACTTTCACGGCATCCGCTACCTCGACGGTCGGCGGATCGCCGAGGCTCGGTTCGCGAAGGGACCGGGCCGGGGAGTCCGCCGCACGGTGCTGCATACCGCGCTGACCGATGCGGTGACGGCGGGCGGTGTGCGGATCGTGCACGGTGAGGTCGGCGAGGTCACCCAGGACGGCATCTCGGTGAGCGCGGCGGGATTCCGGGCCCGCTACCTGGCTGCGGCCGACGGGCTGCACTCGCCGATCCGCCGCAGCCTGGGCCTGTCCGCGCCGGAACCGAAGCGCCGCAGATGGGGCATCAGGCGGCACATCCAGATTGCCCCGTGGTCGGACTGCGTAGAGGTGCACTGGGGCCAGCGCCCGGAGGCCGGGGAAGCGTATGTGACCCCGGTGTCCGCTGACAGCATCGGCGTCGCCATCCTCACGTCCACCAAGGGCGGATTCGAGGATCACCTGCGGCAGTTCCCCGCCCTCATGGACCGGGTGAACGGTCTGCCGCACGGGCAGGACCGGGCGGCAGGGCCACTGCGGCAGAAGGTCCGCCACCGCACGGCGGGGCGCGTGCTGCTGGTCGGAGATGCCGCCGGTTATGTCGACGCGCTGACCGGGGAGGGGATGGGTCTGGCATTCGGCGCCGCCGAACTGCTGGTGCAATGCGTGCAGGCCGAGCGCACCGCGGATTACGACCGGCAGTGGCGTGCGTTGACCCGCCGCTACCGGTTCCTGACCGCGGCGCTGTTGCAGGCCAACGGGATTCGACCGGTGCGGGCCGCCATCACGCCGGTGTCGGCGGCGTTTCCTGCGGTGTTCTCGACTGTGGTGAACGCCCTCGGCGAATAGCGGCCAGCAGGGTCATCCCGTGGTACACGACCAGCGCTGCAATGGAGCCCAGCGCGATCCCGGTGAACACCAATGATCCGGCCTGCCAGGTGAAGTCGGCGATCCCGATGATCAGTGGGATGGCCGCGGTCATCTGATTGACCGGCTTGGAGAAATCGACGTGGTTGGTCAGCCAGATCCGGATGCCCAGCACACCGACCAGACCGTAGAGCACGATGGTCGCCCCACCGAGCACACCGGGCGGGACGGCCGAGATCGTCGCACCCACCTTGGGGCACAACGCCAGTGCGATGGCCACCACGGCGGCCACCCAATACGCCGCCGTGGAGTAGATGCGGGTGGCGGCCATGACGCCGATGTTCTCGGCGTAGGTCGTGGTGGCCGAACCGCCACCGGCGCCGGCCAGCACGGTGGCCACACCGTCGGCGGCCAGCGCCCGGCCCATCAGCGGATCGAGATCCTTGCCGGTCATCTGGCCCACCGATTTCACGTGGCCGATGTTCTCGGCGATCAGCGCGATCACCGCGGGCAGGAACATCGGCAGCACCGCCAGACTGAACGTCGGCGTCTGGAACTCCGGCAGCCCGACCCATGCCGCCGCGGCGATCGCCGAGGTGTCCACCTCGCCAAGGGCCAGGGCCAGCAGATAACCGATGACCACGGCCAGGAAGATGGCGAGCCGTCCGATCAGACCGCGGAAGAACGCCAGCGCGGCGACCAGGAGCACCAGCGTGACCAGTCCGACCAGCGGCCCCTTCTCGAAGTTCGTCTTCGCCGCCGGCGCCAGGTTGAACCCGATCAGCGCGACGATCGCGCCGGTGACCACCGGCGGCAAGGTCAGGTCCAGCCAACGCGTCCCGACCAGATGCACGACGGCGCCGATCAGGATCAGCAGTAGCCCCACCGCCACCAGACCGCCCAGCGCGCTGCCGGTTCCCTGTGCGGCGACCGCGGCGGTGACCGGTGCGATCACCGAGAAACTCGATCCCAGATAGCTCGGCAGCCGGTTACCGGTGATGAGCAGGAACAAGATGGTGCCGACCCCGGAGAACAGCAGGGTGGTGGCGGGCGGGAAGCCGGTCAGCACCGGCACCAGGAACGTCGCCCCGAACATCGCCACCACATGCTGGGCGCCGATCCCGATGGTGCGCGGCCAGCTCAGCCGTTCGTCGGGGGCGACGACTTCGGCATCGGGTCCGACAGATCTCCAACCAAAACGTGTCACGAGTGTTGACTACACACCATGAGGGTTCCTCGTGCAGCGCAAATGGTGACGGGCTGGGCACCCGGCGTGAGCGACCTACGGCACTACCAGCGCGTGTGGTTACGCGGCGATGTGCTCGCCGGTGTCACCGTCGCGGCCTATCTGATACCGCAGACGATGGCCTATGCCACGCTGGCGGGTCTACCGCCGGTCGCGGGCCTGTGGGCGGCGCTCGGGCCGATGTTGGTGTACGCGATCCTGGGTTCCTCGCGGCAACTGTCGGTCGGCCCGGAGTCGACGACCGCGCTGATGACGGCGACGGCCCTGGCGCCGCTGGCAATCGGCGATCCGGTCCGCTACGCCGCGTTGGCGGCTGTGCTGGCCGTCCTCGTCGGCCTCATCTGTCTGGTGGCCGGACTGTGCAGGCTCGGATTTCTGGCCGAGCTGTTGTCGCGGCCGGTGCTCATCGGCTACATGACCGGTGTGGCGGTGGTCATGATCGGCAGCCAGCTCGGGAAGGTGACCGGCGTAGACGTGGCGGGTGACGAATTCATCGCTCAGATAATGTCTTTCGCCGCCGGGATCGATGCGATCAGTTGGCCGACGGTGGCGCTCTCGGGTTCTGTGCTGATTCTGCTGCTCGTGCTGTTGCGGCTCTCACCACGCTTCCCCGGGGCACTGGTGGCGGTGCTGGCGGCGACCGCTGCGGTATGGCTGCTGGATCTGCAGCAAAGCGGGATCCGGGTGATCGGAGATATCCCGACCGGTCTGGTCACCCTCGGTCTGCCTGCGGTGTCCGTCTCCGAGTTGCTGGCGCTGTCGGGACCGGCGCTGGGTATTGCGGTGGTCGCGTTCTCGGACAACGTGCTGACCGCCCGCACCTTCGCGTCGCGTAAGGGCGAGACCGTCGACGCCAATGCCGAACTGCGGGCACTGGGCGCCTGCAATCTGGCAACCGGTGTCACGCAGGGGTTTCCGGTGAGTTCGAGTGGAAGCCGGACCGCACTGGGAGATGCCGTCGGCAGTCGTACCCAGCTGTACTCGCTGGTGATGCTGGTGACCGTCGTCGCGGTGGTGATCCTCGGTGGTGATCTGCTGGCGGGTTTCCCCACCGCAGCGCTCGGTGCGCTGGTGGTGTACGCCGCGCTGCGCCTGATCGATATCGGGGAGTTCCGGCGGCTGGCGCGGTTTCGTCGCAGCGAGCTGATTCTGGCCCTTGCGACCACCGTCGCGGTACTCGCCATCGGCATGCTCTACGGCGTGCTCGTCGCGATCGTCCTCTCGGTGCTCGACATGTTGCGCCGTATCGCGCGACCCCACGACGGGGTGCTCGGGTATGTGCCGGGCCTGCCCGGAATGCACGATATAGACGACTATCCCGAGGCGCAGGAGGTGCCCGGGCTGGTGGTGTATCGCTATGACGCACCACTGTTCTTCGCCAATGCCGAGAATTTCCGGCAACGGGCGATGGACGTGGTGGCGCGCGCCCAGCCTCCGGTGGAGTGGTTCGTCTACAACGCAGAGGCGAACGTCGACCCGGATCTGACCGCCGTCGATGCATTGGAGCAACTCCGGGTTGATCTGACCGCGCGCGGGATCGTTTTCGCGATGGCCCGCGTCAAACAGGATCTGCTCGACGACCTGGTGGCATCGGGATTCGCGGAGAAGGTCGGCGCGGACCGGATCTTCCCGACGTTGCCTAGTGCGGTGGAGGCGTTCCGGAACCGCGGCGCGTGAAGTACAGCAGGGCACCTGCCGCAATGACGGCCGACCCGCTCAGGACAGCCGTGACCGGCAGCGTGAACGCCAGCACCAGGCACCCGGTCAGCCCCAGTGCCGGGATGACCCGGCGTCGCGGCTGCAGCGTCCAGGCGCTGGCATTGGCGATGGCGTAGTAGATCAACACGGCGAACGACGAGAAGCCGATCGCGCTGCGGACATCGACGAACGCGGCGAGCACCGCGACGATCACCCCGACCGCCACCTCGGCGCGGTGCGGGCCACCGAACCGGGGATGCACGGCCGCCAGCGTCACCGGCAGGTGCCGGTCGCGGGCCATCGCCAGCGTCGTGCGCGATACCCCGAGGACCAGTGCCAGCAGCGACCCCAGCGCCGCGATCGCGGCACCCGCCCGGACCAGCGGGACCAGCTCGGGGTGCCCGGCAGCCGATACCGCGTCGGCCAGCGGTGCCGTCGCCGAGGCGAGGCCGCCGGCACCGAGTACCGCCAGCACCGCGACGGCGACGACCCCGTAGACCAGCAGCGCGATACCGAGCGCGAGCGGGATGGCCCGCGGAATGGTGCGGGCCGGGTCGCGGACCTCCTCACCGAGGGTGGCGATGCGCGCGTAACCCGCGAAGGCGAAGAACAACAGGCCGGCGGCCTGCAGCACACCCCACACGTCGACGTCCCCGGAGATGCTCAACCGCGCGGTCTCACCCGCACCGGCCAGCGTCACCACCACGACGGCGAGCACGGCCAGCACCGTCGCGACGATGATCCTGGTGGCCAAGGCCGATTTCTGTACACCGGCGTAGTTGATCGCGGTCAGGACGAGGACCGCGGCGACCGCGACGGCGTGCGCGGCATCGGGCCACGCGTACACGCCGACGGTCAGGGCCATTGCGGCGCACGACGCGGTCTTGCCGACGATGAAACTCCACCCGGCCGTGTGGCCCCAGAATTCGCCGAGCCGCTCCCGGCCGTAGACGTAGGTGCCGCCGGACTGCGGATACAGCGCCGCGAGTCGGGCCGAGGATGTCGCGTTGCAGTAGGCGATGACCGCGGCCACCGCCAGGCCGATGAGCAATCCCGAACCCGCCGCGGCTGCCGCAGGACCCAGCGCCACGAAGATACCGGCCCCGATCATCGAGCCCAACCCGATGATCACGGCGTCGCCGACACCGAGTGTGCGGTTCAGGGGAGTCCGCCCAGCCGGGCCATACCGTTGACCGGCCCGTGGCCCCGACCGATCGGGTAGGCCGCCCGGATGCATTCGGTGACCCAGACCTTGGCGAAGCTGACGGCCGCCGGAACCGGGTAGCCGTGGGCCTGGGCGGCGGCGATCGCCGCCGCGAGGGTGTCGCCGGCGCCGTGGTCGTGGCGGGTATCGACCCGGGCCGCGGCGAACTGGAAGAAGTCCGTGCCGTCGAACAACAGATCGGAGCTGACCGGGGAGCTGCGCAGGTGGCCGCCCTTGACCAGTGCCCAGCGCGGTCCCAGCGCGTGCAGGGCACGGGCCGCCTCGCGTTGACTCTCATCGTCGACGACGTCGACGCCGACCAGCAGGCGGACCTCGTCGAGGTTCGGAGTCACCAGCGTGGCCAGCGGGATCAGCTCGTGGCGCATGGCGTCGAGCGCGCTGGGATGCAGCAGTGGCTCACCGACATTGGAGGCGCACACCGGGTCGACCACCAGCGGGACGGTGCCGACCAGCCCTTCGGCACGCCAGGTCTCGACGATGGTCTGGATGATCCCGGTGGAGGCCAGCATGCCGGTCTTGGCTGCCTCGATACCGATGTCGGAGACCACCGCGCTGATCTGCGCGGAGACCACGTCGACGGGGATCTCGTGAAAACCCTTGACGCCCAGTGAGTTCTGCACCGTCACGGCCGTCACTGCGGCGCACCCGTGCACGCCGAGCATGGCGAAGGCGCGCATATCGGCCTGCAGCCCGGCACAGCCGCCGGAGTCGGATCCGGCGATTGTCAGGATCCGTTTTGGCGTCTGTCCCGGTGCGGGCAGCGGGAGATCGGCCATGGTGCGGACCTGGTTCAGCGGTTGCGTACGGCGTTGGCGCCCAGATACGCGATGTAGCCCAGCCCGCCGACGGCCGCCAGCTTGCGGGTCTTGGGGACCAGCAGTGCCACGCCGAGGGCGGTCTCGATGGTGCCGTTGATCTTGATATACCGGGCGGTGTCGTTCGGGAAGGCAGGTTTGGTGAACGACTCGAACACCTGCGGGGCCACGAAATGCCCCACGCCCGCGCCGACCAGCGACAGGCCGGCCAGGGTGATGCTCGTGGAAGTCTTCTTCTCGCTCAAGGAACTACCTCTCAGTTGAGGATGTAATCGCTCAGGGGGAACTCGGAGGCTTCCCTGATCGCGGTCTCGGTGGTGGTGGGGCGCAGCAGTGTCGGCTCACCGGCGGGGTTGTAGTAGTAGGACCGCGCGGTGGCGCAGTTGCCCTGGGTGAACAGCGAATCGCCGAGCAGTTCGGTCATCCGGTCCAGGTAGCGGGTGTTGGCTTCTTCCGAGACCTCGAACGTGGTGGCACCGCGCTGTTTCACCTCGGCGAACAGCCGGTCCATCAGCCGCATCTGATACTCCATCGTGTTGAAGAAGTTCAGACCGAGGAAGGCGTACGGGCTGGCCAGGCTGAGATAGTTCGGGAAGTACGGCATGGATACGCCCTGGTAGGCCTGAAACCTGGTTTCGCGCCACCACTTTCCGAGGTTGCGACCCTCGCGGCCGATCACCTCGATGGCGGGGAAGTTGGCCTCCCACAGGTCGAAACCGGTGGCCAGCACCAGGGTGTCGACCTCGTTCCTGGTGCCGTCCTTGCCGACGATGCCGTCGGACTGCACGTGGTCGATGCCGGCGTCCTGCAGGTGGACGTTGTCCTTGGTGAACGCACGGTAGTAGCCGTTGCTGAATGTCGGCCGCTTGCAGCCGAAGTCGTAATCCGGGGTGAGCCTGCGACGCAGATCCTTGTCGCGGATCGTGATGAACCGGTGCAGTTTGGACAGATCGGCCGCCGAGATGTTGCCGCGGCCGCGGAAGGTCTTGTAGTGCACGACGCCGATCGACACCATGACCTCGTAGACGGAGTCGGTGAACCAACGCAGCACGCGTTGGGTGGCGGGGACCTTGGCGAACAGCTTCTTGGCCAGCGGACCGAAGCGCAGATCGATCTTGGGCACCACCCAGATCGGTGTGCGCTGGTACACGGTGAGGTCCGCCGCGGTCTTGGCCAACTCGGGGATCAGCTGCACGGCGGTGGCGCCGGTGCCGATGACGGCGATCCTCTTGCCGGTGGGGTCGTAATCGTCCTGCCACTCGGTGGTGTGGATGACCCGGCCGCCGAAGCCGTCGATGCCCGGGATATCGGGCACCTTCGGCTGGGACAGGAAGCCGGTTGCGGTGATCAGGTAGCGACCCGTCAGCGTCGACCCGTCACTGAGCGAGACGAGCCACACGGAGGCGTCCTCATCCCAGCGGGCCCCGTCGACGACGGTGCTGTACCGGATGTGACGACGAACGTCGTACTTGTCGGCGACATCGTCGGCGTACTGCTTGATCTCCGCCCCGGTGGAGAACAGCCGCGACCAGTTCGGGTTGGGTTCGAAGAAGTAGGAGTAGGTGGTGGTGGGAACGTCGACGGCAAGTCCGGGGTAGTGATTCACGTACCAGGTGCCGCCGAGGTCGTCCTCGCGGTCGAGGATCACGAAGTTCTCGATCCCCGACCTCTTGAGCTGGATCGCGGCACCGATACCAGCGAAACCAGCGCCTACGATGACGGCGTCAAACATGGGGAAACGGTACCCCAGGTACTGGAGCTACTCCTGAAGCGATCCGGTCCGGGGCACGTCGGTCGTCGCGATGCACGTCACCGCCCGGTCGCCGCGCTGCCAGGAGTCCGCTGTCGGGTACAGCACGAACATGCCCACCTCGGGGTCGGCCATCGCCGACGGTGAGAACTCCGCCAGCGCGGGCTGGCACTGGTCCTGGTAGTCGATGATCTCGGTCTCGCCGGGGAACTCGCCGCCGGGCACCGTGATGACGAAGTACACCTCACCCTTGTGCGGGTCGGTGCATGGCACCGTCTTGACCGAGGCCACCAGGCTGGAGTCGGACGGGATCTCCGAGAGGCAGTCGCCCAGGCCCACATCGGCGGCGTTGACGGCGTTCGGGTCGAAGATGGCGCCGAAGTCGCTGTCGGCGATCTTGTCCTCATTGGCGACCACCACCGCGACGATCGCGATGCCGATCACCAGCCACAACGCCGAGAGCACCAGCCCCGCGATCGCCATACCGCGTCCGCCCTGGCCCTGCTTGGCCTTCTTCAGCCCGACGACACCGCACACCACGCTGATGAGGACGCCACCGATGACACCGAAGATCAGCGAGACGATCGCCCACCAGTTGGTGCTCGGCGGCGGAGGCGGGTAGCCCTGCGCGTAGGGGTCCGAGTCTGT
>JBPPMV010000074.1:0-4530 GCA_051306235.1 Mycobacterium sp.
GCCGGCGCGGTGCGCGCCTACGGCCAACGGGTCGAGGAGTTGGGCTTCAGCCATATCCTCGCCTACGACCATGTGGTCGGCGCGGATCCCGAGGTGCACAGCGGCTGGTCGGGTCCCTACGACGTGCACACGACACTCCACGAACCGCTGGTGATGTTCGGCTATCTGGCCGCCATCACCACGACGGTCGAACTGGTCACCGGGGTGATCATCCTGCCGCAGCGGCAGACCACCCTGGTCGCCAAGCAGGCCGCCGAGGTCGATCTGCTCAGTGCCGGTCGTCTGCGCCTTGGCATCGGAATCGGCTGGAACGCGGTCGAATACGAGGCGCTCGGCGAGGACTTCGGGACCCGCGGGAAGCGTTCGGCGGAACAGATCTCCGTGCTGCGCCGGTTGTGGACCGAGCAGACGGTGACCTTCGAGGGTGAGTACCACCGCATCACCGGCGCCGGCCTGGCGCCGCTGCCGATACAACGGCCCATCCCGGTGTGGATCGGCTCGGCCTCCGATGCGGGATACCGGCGGGCCGGTCGACTGGCCGACGGCTGGTTCCCGATGATGGCGCCCGGGGCCAAACTCGACCATGCTCGCACCGTGGTCTGCGAGGCCGCCGTGGCTGCCGGCCGGGACCCGTCGACCATCGGTATGGAGGGGCGGTCGACGTGGCACGGCGATGACGAGGCCGTCGTCGCCGAGATCGGCGCGTGGTCGCAGGCCGGTGCCTCACATCTGTCGATCAACACCATGGGTGCCGGGCTTTCCTCCGTCGACGACCATCTCGAGGTACTGGCCCGGCTGTCCGCCGCGTTACCCGAGGGATAGCTGCGGTCCCGGCCGTACGCTGTAGCGGTAATGCGTGCGACAGGCGATCCGCCGGTGACCGGCCGTCCCGATTCCGGCGCGGACATCGACACCCCGGCCGGTCGGACCACCACGAACCGGGTGGGATCGCTGACCGGTCTGCGCGCGCTGGCCGCCCTGCTGATCGTCGCCACGCACGCAGCGTTCGGTACCGGCCACCTCGATGACGGCTACCTCGGCCAGCTCTACGCGCGCCTCGAGGTCGGTGTCCCGGTCTTCTTCGTTTTGTCGGGCTACCTGTTGTTCCGGCCGTGGGTGCTGGCCACCGAGCAGGGATCGCCATCACCCTCGGTGCTGCGCTACGCGCGCCGCCGGGCGCGCCGCATCGCCCCGGCCTACGTCATCGTGGTGCTCATCGCCTTTGTGCTCTACCACTTCCGGTTCGCCGGACCCAATCCCGGGCACAGCTGGCTGGGTCTGCTGAAACACCTCACCCTGACCCAGATCTATCCCCCGCTGTACTACGCCGAGATGCATCAGGGACTGACCCAGATGTGGAGTCTGGCAGTCGAAGTCGCCTTCTACACGGCCCTGCCGTTGCTGGCCGGACTGCTGTTGACGGTGCTGTGCCGCAGGCAGTGGCGACCGGGTCTGCTGCTGGCCGGGCTGGCCGCACTCGGCGCGGTGACGCCACTGTGGTTGCTGCTGCCCGCCGTCACCGACATACTGCCGCCGTCATCGTCCATCTGGCTACCCGCGCATCTCATCTACTTCGTCGGCGGTATGTCGTTGGTGGTGCTGCAGGTGATCGGCACGCGCTGTCGCGCCTATCTGGCGCTGCCGATCGCGGTGGCCGCACTGTTGGTGGTCGCGCTGCCGATCGCCGGCGATGTGATGGTGATCGAAGTCCAACCATGGGAGCGGGTCCTCAAGACCGTCCTCTACGCCGTGGTCGCGATCGGCCTGCTGGCGCCGCTGGTGCTGGACCCGGGCTGCGGGTATGCGCGACTGCTCGGCACCCGTCCCGTGGTGTGGCTCGGTGAGATCTCCTACGAGATTTTCCTGCTGCATGTGATCGTCATGGAACTGGCGATGGCGCTGGTCCTGCGCTGGCCGGTGTTCACCGGATCGATGCCGGGTCTGTTCGTCGTCACCGTGGCGATGACGGTACCGCCGGCCTGGTTGCTGCACCGGTACACACGGCCACCCACTCAGCGCGCCAACACCGAACGGAGTGATCGATGAGCGCACCACCGCCCGACTATCCCCGGCCGGCCACCGAACGCGGGCGGGTCGAACCGTGCCCCCGCCGGATACGGGGCTACGCCGGTACCGATCTGGTCTTCGACACCATCGGCGCCCGCTACGTGTGGGAGATTCCCTACTACCCGCACTATTACATCCCGTTGGGCGATGTGCGCCCGGAGTTCCTCATCGATAAGGGGCACCCGCAACGCGCGCAGTTCGGGGCCTCCCGCATGCATTCGTTGCGCGCCGGCGGACGTGTACAGGAGTCCGCGGCAAGGGTTTTCGATGCCGACGGGGACGGACTCGCGTCCGGGTACGTACGTTTCGAATGGGCCAGCGTGGACTGGTTCGAGGAGGACGAACGGATCTACGAACATCCCCGCAGTCCGTATGCCCGCCACGATGCCCTGCGCTCGCACCGGCACGTCCGGGTGGAACTCGACGGCACGGTGCTCGCCGATACCCACAGTTCGGTCATGCTCTTCGAAACCGGACTGCCAACACGGTATTACATCGATTGCACGGATGTGGCGATGCAGTATCTGGTCCCCACCGACACACAGTCGTTGTGCCCGTACAAGGGGATCACATCGGCGTACTGGTCGGTCCGGGTCGACGATACGGTCCATTCGGATCTGGCCTGGATGTACCAGTACCCGCTGGCCGCGGTCTCCCGGATCGCCGGGATGATCGCGTTCTACAACGAGAAGGTGGATATCGTGGTCGACGGCGTGCGGCTACCGCGACCCGTCACCCACATGAGCTAGTCACGTTGCGGCACAACACTGCCCGCGGAGCTCTCCGGATCGTCGACCTTGGCCTTGGTGCTCTGCTGCCATGGCCACCGGCCGGTGATCTCCACCTCCAGTGAGAAGCTGAGGAACGTCCGGATCAGCACGATGCCCGCAAGCACCACCACGCTCTGCCAGGTGGGCGTCAAGGCCACCGTCCTGATGATGTCGGCGGCCACCAGGAACTCCAGCCCCAGCAGGATCGAACGGCCCAGCTGCTCCCGGAAGAACCGGTAGGCGTCACCGGAGCGGCCCAACATCTTGCGGACCGTCACGATGCCGGCGGCGATCGCGCCGATGGCGATCACCACGACGCCGATCGCGTCGATCACCTTGCCGACCGTCTCGATGACCTCGTAGAAGCTCATCGCGCAACGGTAACGCGGCCTTCAGTCTCAGCAGCAGGTTTGGCCGCGCCAGGCGTCGCGGCCTTCCCTGACCGCGACGGCGGCGATCACCAGTGCCGCCACCGGGTCCGCCCATGACCAGCCGAACGCGCTGTTGAGTACCAAGCCGGCGAGCAGGACTGCCGAGAGGTAGGTGCACAGCAGGGTCTGTTTGGAATCGGCCACCGCCGATACCGATCCCAGTTCGCGACCGGCACGGCGCTGCGCCCAGGACAGCGCTGGCATGACGGCCAGACTCAATGCCGCAAGCGCAATGCCGATGCCGGAGTGCTGCGCCTCGTCCGCACCGGCCAGCGAGCGCACCGCGTCGACCGTCACGAAGAGGGCCAGTCCGAAGAAGGAGAAGGCGATGACCCGCAGGGCGGTCTTCTCCCGGGCCTCCGGATCGCGGCCGGCGAACTGCCATGCCACGGCCGCCGCCGAGGCCACCTCGATCACGGAGTCCAGTCCGAACCCGATCAGCGCGCTCGAGGACACCCGCGCCCCTTCGGTCAGCGCGATGACGGCCTCCACGACGTTGTAGGTGATGGTCGCGGCGACGAAGAGGCGGATGCGGCGCGACAACACCGCACGTCGTGCCGGCGCCAGGAGCCGTTCCCGGGCCATCAGCAGCACCCACATCCGGTGCCGTCGACACCCGTGCAGCAGCAGTTCGGGTCGACGGCGAGCACGAGACCCAGCAGATCGCCGAGCGCCTGCCCGATTCGGCTGTCCGCCAGTTCATATCGCGTTCGGCGCCCCTCGGGGGCAGCCACCACCAGACCGCAGCCCCGCAGGCAGGCCAGGTGATTGGACAGGATCTGCCGCGACACCCCCAATTGCACGGCCAGTTCGGACGGGTAGCCCGGCGCCTGGTTGAGGCTGAGCAGGATCTGGGTGCGGGTGGGATCGGAGAGCGCGTGACCGAAGCGGGCCAGGGCATCGGTATGCGTCAATGTCTGCACATCGACAACAGTACATCCAAATCTGTACTAATTGTGTCGCCCATTGAAGCGGCCGTGGCCCGGCCAGCTGTCACCGGCCTGCGATCGCGGTTACCGTGGAACGATGATCGTCACTGGCGCCCTACTCGCCGAATCCGCGTCGGCGGTCGACAACAAGCTCAACATCGAGGGCGGTGTCGTCTCGTCCTGCCAGGCCGGCCCGCAGCGCATCGTGGAGCTCACGTTGGTCGTGCTGATCCAACCCGAGCCCTTCGATCAGGTCGCCAGGATCGATGTCCGTTTCACCGATCCGACCGGCGGCGCACTGGACGTGCAGTTCGATGTGCCGGAATCGAGCCT
>JBPPMV010000075.1:0-10849 GCA_051306235.1 Mycobacterium sp.
GATCCGGCGATGATCATCTGGCCGGTCAGCTGGTTGGCGAGGGTGGCAGTCACGCCCTCAACGCTAAGGTTCCGACCGATTCATGTCCAAGACCGATTCGGTGCCCACTAATGCATGAAGTGCATCAGTCCTTGCCGCCAACGGCCCTCGTATGAACGCCTACTTCGCGATCTGGCTGACGGCAGCCCGACAACTAGGCATTTTGGCCGATGCTGAGGAAGCGGTCGGCGCCCCACCATGTCAACATGGACAAACAAGACTGGATCGACGGTTGGAACGACGAGCTCGTGACCGATTTACCCACCGGAATCGTGACCCTGTTGCTCGCCGACGTCCAAGGCTCGACCCGGCTCTGGGAGACCCAGCCCGACGAGATGGCCACCGCGATGGCCTCGATGGAAACCATCGTGTCGAATCTGATCGCGGCACACGACGGTGTGCGCCCCCTCGAACAAGGCGAGGGCGACAGTTTCGTGGCCGCCTTCGCCCGGCCCGCCGATGCCGTGGCGTGCGCCCTGGCGCTGCAGCTCGCCCCGCTGGCGCCGATCCTGTTGCGGATCGGCGTCCATACCGGCGAGGTGCAACTGCGCGATGCCGCGAACTATGCGGGCACCACGGTGAACCGCACCGCACGGTTGCGTGACCTCGCCCATGGCGGCCAGACCGTGCTGTCGGGCGCCACCGAGGCACTCGTCGCGGACCAGCTGCCGGCCCACGCCTGGCTGAAGGACCTCGGGACGCACCCGCTGCGCGATCTGCACCGTCCCGAACACGTCACGCAGCTGTGCCATCCGGACACCCACAACGATTTTCCGGCGTTGCGCTCGTCGGAGGTACAGGTCAATCACAAGCTACCGCTGCAACTGACCAGCTTCGTCGGGCGGGCACCGCAGATCGAAGAGGTGTCCCGGCTGATCAGAGACAACCGGCTGGTGACACTCACCGGCGCGGGCGGCACCGGTAAGACACGGCTGGCACTGCAGGTGCTGGCCGGTTTCGACACCGCACAGTTCGTCGAGCTCGCCACCATCACCGACCCGGCTCTGGTGTCCAGCACGGTGGCGCGGGTCCTCGGGGCGCCCGACCGACCGGGCCGGTCCACCATCGACACCCTGGTCGACTCCATCGCCAACCGGCCGCTGCTGGTCGTCCTCGACAACTGCGAGCACCTGCTCGACGCCAGCGCGTCGGTCATCATCGACCTGCTGCGCACCTGTCCGGGGCTCACCTTCCTGGTCACCAGTCGGGAGCCCATCGGCGTTCCGGGCGAGGTGATCTGGCGGGTGCCCTCGCTGTCGGTGGACGACGAGGCCGTCGAGCTGTTCATCGACCGGGCCACCACCGCCCGCCAGGGCTTCACCGTGACCGCAGGCGTGCTCACCACGGCGACCGAGATCTGCCGGCGTCTCGACGGGGTGCCGCTGGCCATCGAACTCGCCGCGGCGCGGGTCCGTTCGCTGTCGCTGGAGGACATTCTCGACGGCCTGCAGCACCGATTCCGGCTGCTGGTCTCGGGCTCGCGGTCGGCCGCGCACCGCCAGCAGACGTTGCACGCGTCGGTGGACTGGTCGCACAACCTGCTCACCGAACCCGAGCGCATCCTGTTCCGTCGCTGCTCGATCTTCATGGGGGGCTTCGATCTGGATGCCGCACAGGCGGTGTGCGCCGGGCAGGCGGTCGAGGGCCATCAGGTGCTCGACGTGCTCACCCTGCTGGTCGACAAATCTCTGGTCAATGCGGACACCACCGGCGGTCCGACGCGGTACCGGATGCTGGAGACGGTGCGCCAGTACGCCCTGGAGAAGCTGGTGGACTCCGAGGAGGTACTGGATCTGCGCGACCGGCATCGTGATTACTACACGGCGATCGGCGCCGCCATCAGTGCCCCCGGCAACCCGGACCGTTCACGCCGAATCGAGCAGGCCGACACCGAGATCGACAATCTGCGTGCGGCGTTCGAATGGAGCCTCAGCATCGGCGACAACGCGCTGGCCCTGCAATTGGCCTCATCGCTGCCACCGCTGTGGCTGGCTCGTGGGCTCATCCACGAGGGGCTCGCCTGGTTCACCGCCGCGCTCGAAGCGAACACCTCCTCCGATGCGGGGCAGGACGATGCGGAGCTGGCGTCATGGCGGGCCCGGGCCGAGGCGGACAAGGTGTTCCTCGATGCGTCCGTGCGTGCGGCAGAAGGCATCCGGCAGGCCGAGAGCGCCCTGATGCGGGCGCGGGAGTTCGACGATCCCGAGTTGTTGTTGCGCGCACTGATCGCATGCTGCAGCAATTCGGTGTTCACGACGGCGACCGCGGACCGGTATTTCGACGAGGCGATCAGCCTTGCCCGCGAGCTCGGGGACAAGTGGCACCTCGCCGAGCTGCTGAGCTGGCGCGCGTATGCGGCGATCGCCGGCTCCGGGGATCCCGTCACCGCGCATGCCGCCGGCGCGGAGGGCCTGGCCATCGCCGATG
This sequence comes from Mycobacterium sp., assembly GCA_051306235.1. Lineage (GTDB taxonomy): Bacteria > Actinomycetota > Actinomycetes > Mycobacteriales > Mycobacteriaceae > Mycobacterium. The sequence continues at coordinate 2,467 of JBPPMV010000075.1, forward strand.
AGATCGGCGAGGGGTACGTGGCGCGGGCCTGCCGCTGCTGGGGCCAGGGTTCGGCGTCGATGTTGCGGGGCGACCTCGCGCTGGCGACCGCGGAATGCGCTGCCATCGCTGAGGATTCCGCGGTGGGCAGGGACCCGCTGCACCAGACCCTGGCGCTGATCGTCGGCGCCCAGGCCTTCGCTCGCCGCGGCGATATCGAGGCCGCCCGCAACGTGGCGACCGCGGCCATGACGGCTGCCGCGCCGCTCGGGGACATGTGGGTGGGCCAGAGTCATGCGGCGCTGGCAGTCGCGCACCTGGCCGACGGCGATGTCGATGCCGCGTTCGAGTCCAGCCAACTGGCCGCCCGGATGCTGGAGGAGTACCGCCACGTGTCCTCGATGAACCTCAATCCGGTCGCCGATATCGCGCTGGCCCGTGGCGATCTGGATTCGGCCAAGACCTGGATCGACGAGGTGTTGCCGTCGATGCACGGCTGGCACCTTGCCACCGCACTGACCACCCGGGCCCGCCGCCGCCTGAGCTGCGGCGACCATGTCGACGCCGAACACGATGCACACAAAGCACTTTCGGTCACCGCCGAGAGCGGTGCCTTCGGCACCCTGCCCGATATCGTCGACTGCCTGTCGCTGGCCGCGCATGCCGCGGGTAGTCACCGCGAGTCGGCGCGCCTACTCGGTGCCGCCGAAGCGATCCGCGCCCAGCAGGGTGCGGTCAGGTTCAAGGTCTATCGGGACGCCCATGACGCGGCAGCGAGATCCTCACGAGACTCGTTGGGTGACAAGGAGTTCGACGAGGCGGTTGCCGAGGGTGCCGGGCTGTCCGTGCAGCAGATCGTGGCATACGCGCGACGTGGCAGGGACCAGCGCAAGCGTCCGTCCTCCGGCTGGGATTCCCTGACGGCCACCGAACTGGACATTGTGAACCTGGTATGTGAAGGGTTGGGCAACAAGGAAATCGCGGCCCAGTCCTTCATCTCACCGCGCACCGTGCAGGCACACCTCGGCCACATCTACGCCAAGCTGGGCATCACATCACGCGTGCATTTGGTCAGGGAGGCCGCCAACCACGGCTGATCGGCCGGGCCCGTGGTGTCACGCGCAGGCGCGGCCGCGCTGCTCCAGCAGCGTCAGCACGGTACGGCCGAGCGCGGCCAGTTCGGACTGATCCTGCCGGGGCGAGGCGCCCACCAGCGTCACACCGTCGGCGACGCCGGCCGTCTCGATATCGGCCAACAACCCGGCCAGACCGCTCACCGTGCCGGTGTAGCGGACGCCACCCGTGGACTCCTCGGAGCCCAATGACGCGTACGCCGCGCGCACATCGCCGGCGACCGCGACCGTCACATCGAGGATCACCGCGACCGCATCGTCGTCTCCACGGAGCCTGTCGCGGGTCCGGCGCGCCTGCTGCAGGTCACCGGCCGCCACCCGGACGACCGGCTCCGGGCCGGAGGTCAGTTCACTCCACGCTTCATCTGCCAGGAATAGCCGCACCCGGTCAGAGTAGGAACGCCGGGCGCGATCGCCAATGGTTGCGATCAATACGACTTCAAGGGGCTTGCCCGGGCCGCGCGCCGCTCGCGGGCCCACCGCGACGCTGAGTAGTTTGTAACAGTGACAGCGGAGCCCGGGCAGGCGATACCTCCCCACTACCTACTCTCCCCGGCGGCAGCTCCCCCGCGGACCCTGATCGACGTTCTCTACGAGACGGCGAACCGGTTTCCCGATGCGCCTGCGATCGATGACGGTGACGTTCAGCTGACCTACGCCGAGCTCATCGGCGATATCGAGGAGAGCGTGCAGTGGCTGGCCGCCCGCGGTATCGGCCGCGGCGACCGGATCGGCATCCGGATGGCCTCGGGCAGCTACGCGCTCTACACCGCGATCCTGGCCACCCTGGCCACCGGCGCCGCCTACGTACCCGTCGACGCCGACGATCCCGAGGAACGCGCCGCCCTGGTCTTCGGCGAGGCGCAGGTGGTCGCCATCATCACCGATGCCGGCCTGGTCCGCGGTCCCGGATCCTCGCGCGGGTGGCGGGCTGCGGCCCCGCTGACCCGCGATGACGCCTGGATCATCTTCACCTCCGGATCGACCGGCACCCCCAAGGGTGTCGCGGTCACCCACCGCAACGCGGCCGCCTTCGTCGACGCCGAGGCCCGGATGTTCCTCACACAGTCCCCGCTGGGACCGGGCGACCGGGTGCTCGCCGGACTGTCGGTCGCCTTCGACGCATCGTGCGAGGAGATGTGGCTGGCCTGGCGGCACGGCGCCTGTCTGGTGCCCGCGCCCCGCTCGCTGGTGCGCAGCGGCATGGACCTGGGCCCCTGGCTGGTCACCCGCGATATCACCGTCGTCTCCACCGTTCCCACCCTCGCCGCGCTGTGGCCCGCCGAAGCGCTCGAAGCGGTCCGGCTGCTGATCTTCGGGGGTGAGGCCTGCCCTCCTGAACTCGCCGAACGCCTCGCCGTCGACGGCCGGGAGGTCTGGAACACCTACGGCCCCACCGAGGCGACCGTGGTGGCGTGCGCGGCACCGCTCGACGGGCGCAGCGCGGTCAGCATCGGACTGCCGCTGCCCGGCTGGGATCTGGTCGTCGTGGACAAGTCGGGCCTGCCGGTTGGGCTCGGCGAGATCGGCGAACTCGTCATCGGCGGGGTCGGCCTGGCCCGCTACCTCGACCCAGAGAAGGACGCCGAGAAATACGCACCCATGGCCTCACTGGGCTGGGAGCGCGCCTACCGCAGCGGTGATCTGGTCCGCCTCGAGCTCGACGGCCTGTACTTCCAGGGCCGCGCCGATGACCAGGTCAAGGTCGGTGGGCGCCGCATCGAACTCGGTGAGGTGGACGCCGCGCTGGTGAACCTGCCCGGGGTGAGCGGCGGTGCGGCCGCCGTGCGGCGCACCACCAGCGGCACTCCTCTGCTGGTCGGCTATATCGCCAGTGCCGACCCCGGCTTCGATCTGGCCGCGGCCCGCGCCGCACTGTCCGACGCGCTGCCCGCCGCCCTGGTCCCCCGGTTGGTGCTGCTCGACGAACTGCCCACCCGAACCTCCGGCAAGGTCGACCGCAACGCGCTGCCCTGGCCCCCGCCCGGCGCCGCCGAAGAGGACGAACCCGACCTCGGCGGCACCATGGGCTGGCTGGCCGGGCTGTGGCGCGATGTGCTGGCCGCCTCGGTGGACGGCCCCGAAGCCGACTTCTTCGCCCTCGGCGGCGGATCGCTGTCGGCCGCACAGCTTGTCACCGCGGTCCGCAGCCGCTACTCACAGGTCACGGTCGCCGATCTGTACGACCATCCCCGGCTCGGGTCCCTGGCCGGCTACCTCGACGAGCTCGCCCCACCACCGGAGGTCGTGCGCCGCGATGTGGCACCGACACCGGTGCTCACCCAGCTGACCCAGGTGGCGCTGTCGGTGCCGCTGGCGACGCTGACCGGCCTGCAATGGGTGATCTGGCTGGCGATCCTGAACAACATCGCCGCCGCCACCGATCTGGTGCCGTGGGCGGCCACGCTGAACTGGTGGTGGATCATCGCCGGTTTCGTGGTCTTCATCACTCCGCCCGGCCGGATGGGCATCGCCGTGCTGGGTGCGCGCACCCTGCTCTCAGGCCTGCAGCCGGGCAGTTACCGGCGCGGGGGTTCGGAGCATCTGCGCGTCTGGTTCGCCGAGCGGCTCGCCGAGGCCAGCGGCGCGGAAAATCAGGCCGGCGCCCCGTGGCTGGTCTATTACGCCCGGGCACTTGGCAATTCGGTCGGCAAGGGCGTCGACCTGCACTCGGCACCGCCGGTCACCGGCATGCTCACCCTGGGCCACCGCTGTTCGATCGAACCCGAGGTCGATCTGACCGGACACTGGATCGACGGAGACCTGTTCCACGTCGGCCCGATCACCGTCGGCAACGATTCGACCATCGGCGCGCGGACCACCCTGTTCCCGGGCGCGACCGTCGGCAAGAACGCCGACGTCGCGGCGGGCTCCGGCGTGATCGGCAAGGTCAAGAACGGTCAGTACTGGAAGGGCTCCCCGGCGGTGAAGTCCGGTAAGGCCCGCCATCCGTGGCCCGAGGAACGGCCCGGCCGCGCCCCGGTGTGGGTGGGTTTCTACAGCGTGACGGCCATGCTGCTGGGCGCGCTGCCGCTGGCCGCGCTGGCCGCCGGACTGGCGGTGCTGGGCTGGGCCGTCCGCGGTACCGCCACACCGGCCGACGCCATCGTCCCCGCGCTGCTGTGGACGCCGGTGGCGGCCCTGGTCTCGCTCGTGGTCTACGCCGCGCTCACCGTGATCGGAGTGCGGCTGCTCGCGGCCGGCCTCACCGAGGGCTATCACCCGGTGCGCAGCCGGGTCGGCTGGCAGCTGTGGGCCACCGAACGGCTGATGGACGCCGCACGCAATTACCTGTTCCCCCTCTACGCCAGCCTGCTCACACCGTGGTGGCTGCGCCTGCTCGGCGCCAAGGTCGGCAAGGGCACCGAGATCTCGACAGCCTTGCTGACGCCCAAGTTCACCGAGATCCAGGACGGCGCCTTCCTGGCCGATGACACCATGGTGGCCTCCTATGAGCTGGGCGGCGGCTGGATCCACGTCGCGAAGGCGACCATCGGCAAACGCGCGTTCCTCGGCAATTCCGGTATCACCCAACCCGGACGCCGGGTGCCCGACGACGGTCTGGTGGCGGTGCTGTCCGCCGCCCCGCACAAGTCCAAGGCCGGTTCGTCGTGGCTGGGCAGCCCGCCGATCCGGTTGCGCCGCAAGCCGACTGCCGCCGACGCCATACGCACCTTCAATCCGTCGACCAAACTGCGGGTGATGCGCGCGATCGTCGAGACCTGCCGCCTCATCCCGGTCGTCGTGACGTTCGCGATCGGCGTGACCGTGCTGGGCGCACTGCACTACCTGGCCGATGCCATCGGCTACGGATGGACCGCCCTGGCCGGCGGCCTGGTGCTGCTGGTGGCGGGCGCACTGGCCGGAGCCATCGCGGTGGCGGCGAAATGGCTTGTGGTGGGCCGCATCGACGCCATCGAGCATCCGCTGTGGTCATCGTTCGTGTGGCGTAACGAAGTGTCCGACACCTTCGTCGAGACCGTCGCCGCGCCGTGGTTCGCCCGCGCCGCCACCGGCACCCCGGTGATCAACATCTGGTTGCGCGGCCTGGGCGCGAAGATCGGCCGCGGGGTCTGGTGCGAAACCTATTGGCTGCCCGAGGCAGATCTGATCACCCTGGGCGACGGCAGCACCGTCAACCGGGGTTGTGTGGTGCAGACCCATCTGTTCCACGACCGGATCATGCGGATGGACACCGTCATCCTCGACGAGGGCGCGACGCTGGGCCCGCACTGTGTGGCGCTACCGGCATCCCGCATCGGTGCGGGCGCCACCGTCGGCCCGGCATCGCTGGTGATGCGCGGTGACGAGGTGCCACCGTGGACCCGCTGGCAGGGCAACCCGATCGCACCGTGGACCGTCAAGGCGAGCAAGAGAGCGAACCGCGCGTGAGACCCGCCAAGAAGGCCGCCCGCAGGTCCGGGCACCAACCCCCGGTGATCGACCCGTACCTGCCCCGCAACGGCAACTTCGGGTACCGGGTGTCGCGCTACGAGCTCGATCTCGAATACAAGGTGGCGATCAACCGGCTGACGGGTTCGGTGACGATCACCGCGGTGACGCTGGCGGCTCTGCGCACCTTCACCCTGGATCTGGCCGATGCGCTGTCGGTGTCCAAGGTGACCGTCAACGGCCGCCGCCCCGGCCAGTTCCGATGTTCGGCGGGCAAGCTGCACATCACGCTGGGCACCGCCCTGCCCGCCGGTGCCGCGATGACCATCGTGGTGCGCTACGGCGGAACTCCCCGACCGCTGCGAACCCCATGGGGCGAGGTCGGTTTCGAGGAACTGTCCAACGGCGCACTGGTGGCCGGTCAGCCCAACGGCGCGGCGTCCTGGTTCCCCTGCGATGACCATCCCGCCGCCAAGGCCAGCTTCTACATCCGGATCAGCACCGACAGCCCGTATTACGCGCTGGCCAACGGCGAGCTGCTGTCCAAGCAGGTGCGGGCCGGCCACACCACCTGGGTCTACGAGCAGGCCGAGCCGACCTCGACGTATCTGATCACGCTGCAGATCGGTGAGTACCGCAGGCACCGGTTGCAGAAGAGCCCGGTACCGATCCATGCGGTGCTACCGGATCGGTTGCGGCGCAACTTCGACCACGATTTCGGTCGCCAGCCGCAAATGATGAAACTGTTCATCCGGCGGTTCGGCCCCTACCCACTGGACAGCGGCTACACCGTGGTCGTCACCGACGATGACCTGGAGATACCGCTTGAAGCCCAAGGGCTTTCGATCTTCGGCGCCAACCATTGCGATGGCAGGCGCAGCGCCGAGCGGTTGATCGCCCACGAACTCGCCCACCAGTGGTTCGGCAATTCGGTGACGGTGCGGCGCTGGCGCGATATCTGGCTACACGAGGGATTCGCCTGTTACGCGGAGTGGCTGTGGTCCGAGGAGGCCGGCGGCCCGAGCGCCGACGAGCGGGCCCGGTCGTATCACCGCAGGCTCAAGGACTCACCGCAGAATCTGTTGCTGACCGATCCGGGCCCGGCCGATATGTTCGACGACCGGGTGTACAAGCGTGGGGCGCTGACCCTGCACGCTCTGCGCGGGGTCATCGGTGACGAGAGTTTCTTTGCGCTGCTGCAGGATTGGACGTCCCGGTACCGACACAGCACAGCGGTCACCGATGACTTCACCGGATTGGCGGCCAATCACGCCGAGGTGTCTCTGCGTGCGCTGTGGGACCGCTGGCTGTACTCCAAGGACGTCCCGGACCTGTGACCGACGGCGGCTCGGCAGTGCCGGCGCGGGGTCCGGTGACGCGGGGCATCCTCGCGCGCGTCGGGTTCGCCACCGCATGCACGGCGCTGTGCGGCTACGCCGTGCTCTATCTGGCGGCCCGCAACCTGGAGCCCGCCGGCTTCTCGTTGTTCGGCGTCTTCTGGGGCGCTTTCGGATTGGTCAGCGGTGCCGCCAACGGACTGCTGCAGGAGTCCACCCGCGAGGTCCGCGCGCTACGCAATCAGCACCTGCCGCCGGCGCAGACCACCCATCCGATGCGGATCGCAGCGGTCGTCGGCGTCGGCGCGGCGGCGCTGATCGCCCTGACCTCACCGCTGTGGTCGGCGCACGTGTTCACCGAGTCCCGGGTGCTCAGTGTGGTGTTACTCAGCATCGGCCTTGCCGGGTTCTGCCTGCACGCAACGCTGCTCGGCATGCTGGCCGGTGTCGACCGGTGGTCTCAGTACGGGTCGCTGATGGTGACCGATGCCGCGATCCGGGTGGCAGTCGCCGCGGCCGCCTTCGTGCTCGGGTGGGGGCTGGCCGGATTCCTGTGGGCCACCGTTGCCGGCTCACTGGCCTGGCTGATCCTGCTGGTGCTGTCACCGGCCACCCGCGAGGCGGCCCGGCTGGCGGCGGCGGGTGGGGCGCGCACCTTCCTGACCGGCGCTTTCCACTCGGTGGCCGCGGCCGGCGCCAGTGCCATTCTCATCATGGGTTTCCCGGTGCTGCTCAAGGCCACCACCCCCGAGCTGGGCGCAGCCGGTGGCGTCGTCATCCTGGCGGTGACGCTGACCCGGGCCCCCCTGCTGGTCCCGCTGACCGCCATGCAGGGCAATCTGATCGCACATTTCGTGGACCAGAGCCACCGACGGTTGCGGGCGCTGGTGATGCCCGCCGTCGTGGTCACCGTGATCGGCACCCTCGGCGTGGTGGCGGCCGGGCTGGCCGGGCCGTGGTTGTTACGCACCGGCTTCGGCGCCGAGTACCAGGCCCCCGGTGCGCTGCTGGCCTGGTTCACCGCGGGCGCGGTGGCCATTGCGCTGCTCACCCTCACCGGCGCCGCCACCGTCGCCGCCGCGCTGCACCGGGCGTATGCGGTCGGCTGGGTCGGAGCCACCCTGGCCGCGGTCGCCCTGCTGCTGCTACCGCTGGACCTGGAGACCAGGACCATCGTCGCCCTGTTGTGCGGGCCCATCGTGGGAATCGCCGTGCATCTGTTTGCGCTGGCCAGCGCCGACCGCGCGTAGTTCGGTCCTACCGGCCACCCAGCAGATCGGTGAGGAGCGCGATCCGCTTGTCCTCCAACTCGGGCATCGGGAGCACCGCACGTAGCAGCGCGGCACCGTCGAAGGCGTTGGTCAGCAACGCGGTGACGACGGGCAGCGTCTCCACCGGGTAGCTGTCGACACCCGGTAGTCCGACCGCCACCTCGTGGATCTTGGTGGCGTATTCGGTCAGCACATCCTGCAGAGTGGCCCGCAACGCGGCATCCGTGCGCGCAGCGACCATCAATTCGTAGAGCACCGCGTTGGTGTCGTT
>JBPPMV010000076.1:0-33388 GCA_051306235.1 Mycobacterium sp.
CCGGGGGCAGACCTTTTCGTCTTCGACACCGACGAGCTCGAACCCATCGTCACCGATGAGGTCGGCGGCTCGGCGTTGTTCGCGTCGCGGTTCCGCGAATGCGCCGCGCGCGCCCTGCTGTTGCCGCGGCGCCATCCCGGCAAGCGCTCCCCGCTATGGCATCAGCGCCAGCGCGCCGCGCAACTGCTCGATGTGGCCCGCAAGTATCCGGACTTCCCCATCGTGCTGGAGACCGTCCGGGAATGCCTGCAGGACGTGTACGACGTACCCGCCCTGACCGAGCTGATGGCCAGGGTCGCCCAGCGCAAGGTCCGATTACTCGAGGTCGAGACCGCGACCCCGTCACCGTTCGCCGCCTCCGCGTTGTTCGGCTACGTCGGCGCGTTCATGTACGAGGGTGATAGTCCGCTGGCCGAACGCCGCGCTGCGGCACTGTCTTTGGACACGGTGCTGCTGGCCGAGTTACTGGGCCGGGTGGAACTGCGTGACCTGCTCGACCCCGATGTCGTCATCGCGACCAACAGGCAGCTGCAGCACCTCGATGCCGATCGCGCCGCCCGCGACGCCGAGGGGATCGCCGATCTGCTGCGTCTGCTCGGCCCGTTGACCGAGCCCGAGATCACCGAACGCTGCGTGGACGCCGATATCGGTGGCTGGCTGGAAGGTCTGCGGGCGGCGCGGCGCGCGCTGACGGTGTCGTTCGCCGGGTCGACCTGGTGGGTGGCCGTCGAGGATGTCGCCCTGCTGCGCGACGGAGTCGGGGTGGCCGTCCCGGTCTGGGTGCCCGCAAGCCTCACCGAATCGGTCGCCGATCCGCTCAGCGAGCTACTCGGCCGCTACGCCCGGACCCGCGGGCCGTTCAGCACTGACGAGGCGGCCAGCCGTTTCGGGCTGGGGGTGCGGGTCGCCGCCGATGTGCTGGGACGCCTGGCCGGTGACGGCCGGCTGCTCCGCGGCGAGTTCACCGATCCGGTACCGGGGACGATATCCTCCGGGCAGTGGTGTGACACCACCGTTCTGAAGATTCTGCGCCGTCGGTCGCTGGCCGCGCTGCGTGCCGCGGTGGAACCGGTCAGCACGGCGGCCTACGGCCGCTTCCTGCCGGCCTGGCAGCACATCGGATCCACCCGCAATCGGGGAGTGGACGGCCTGGCCACCGTGATCGAGCAGTTGGCCGGCCAGGCCCTGCCCGCATCGGCGATCGAGACACTGGTGTTGCCCCAGCGGGTGCCCGACTATCAGCCCGCCATGCTCGATGAGCTGCTGGCCTCCGGTGAGGTCACCTGGTCGGGTGCGGGCCAGATCGGCGGCAGCGACGGCTGGATCGCCTTCCACCTCGGGGACTCCGCGCCGATGACGCTGGCCGCTCCCATCGAGATCGAGTTCACCGACAACCACCGGGCCATCATGGAATCCCTCGGTCACGGTGGCGCCTACTTCTTCCGTCAGCTCGCCGAAGGCTTGTCCGAGGGTGATCTCAAAACCGCACTGTGGGAACTCCTCTGGGCCGGTTGGATCACCGGCGACACCTTCGCGCCGGTACGTGCCCTGCTGTCGGGCCCACGGCGCGCCGGCGCCCCCTCGCACCGCCAGCGGCAACGGCCACCACGGTTGAGCCGGTACAGCCTGACCCAGGGCCAACCCCGCGCCGACCCGACAGTGGCCGGACGCTGGTCCGCATTGCCGCCCGCCACACCGGATTCCACGGTGCGCGCACACTTCCAGGCTGAGCTGCTGCTCAATCGGTTCGGTGTGCTGACCCGGGGCGCCGCCGACGGCGTGCCCGGCGGTTTTGCCATGCTCTACAAGGTCCTCACCGCATTCGAGGACGCGGGGCGCTGTCAGCGTGGCTATTTCGTGGAATCCCTGGGCGGCGCTCAGTTCGCCGCGGCATCCACCGTCGACAGGCTGCGGTCCTACCTCGACGGTATCGACCCGCAGCGCCCTGAACTGCACGCCGTGGTACTGGCTGCCACCGACCCGGCCAACCCGTACGGCATGGCGCTGCCCTGGCCGGAGGAGACCGAGGTGACGCACCGACCTGGACGCAAGGCCGGTGCGCTGGTCGCGTTGGTCGACGGACAGTTGGTGTGGTTCCTGGAGCGCGGGGGCAAGTCACTGCTGAGCTTCGGCGCCGAACCCGACGCACAAGGGGCCGCGGCGACAGCCCTCGCCGCCCTGGTCAGTTCGGGCCGGATCCCGTCACTATTGGTCGAACGCGTAAATGGCGTCACGGTGCTCGATCCGCACGCCGGTGAGGAGCACGCCACCGTTCTCGAGTCGTTGGTCACCGCGGGCTTCGCACGGACTCCCCGAGGACTTCGTCTGCGCTGATCTTGTCAAAAGTGACAAGCGTGCTCGGCTATGACACCCGGCGGCCGCTCGGCCGGCCGGGGATCATCGACGGTTACCGCCGCGGCATCAAACGTCCGTGGCTGTATTTCGTGGCCGGCCTGTACACCAGTTGCGCGTTCGCCTACGCGTTCCATTTCGCCACCTCGGACCGCGTGCACCGGCAGCAAAAGGCACTCACCACCGTATGAATCTGTCGACACGGGCACGAACCTGTTCAATGGGGTATGCCTGAAGGTGACACCGTCTTCCGCGCCGCGGCCCAACTGCGCGAGGCGCTCGTCGGGAAGACACTGACCCGCTGCGATATCCGGGTCCCCCGCTACGCGGCGGTGGACCTGACGGGTCAGGTGGTCGACGAGGTCCTCAGCCGCGGCAAGCATCTGTTCATCCGGGTCGGTGACGCGAGCATCCATTCGCATCTCAAGATGGACGGCAGCTGGCGCATCGGCGCTTCGAAGGTCCCGGTCCACAAGATTCGCATCGTGCTGGGCACAGCCGACAGCACGGCCACCGGCATCGATCTGGGCATCCTCGAGGTTCTCGAACGTCGCTGTGATCAGGACGTCGTCGAACACCTCGGGCCCGATCTGCTCGGCCGGGACTGGGACCCGCAGGTGGCCGCGGCGAACCTGGTCGTCGATCCGGACCGCGAGCTGGCCGACGCGCTGCTGGACCAGCGCGTGATGGCCGGCGTCGGCAACGTCTACGCCAACGAGCTGTGTTTCGTGTTCGGCCGCACACCCGATGCCGCGGTGGGCACCCTGGCCGATCCGCTCCGCACGGTCCAACGAGCACGGGACATGCTGTGGCTCAACCGGTCACGCTCCAACCGAACCACCACCGGCAACACCCGGGGCGGTCAGCAGGTCTGGGTGTACGGTCGGGCCGGACAACCGTGTCGCCGCTGCCGAACCCCCATCAGGCGGGACGACAGCGGCGACCGGATCAGGTACTGGTGCCCCACGTGTCAAGCGGCGTGAGCGACTTCGGGCTCAGCCTCGGCCGGCTTGCGGTTGGGAAGTGCCAGCCGCAGGATCTTCTTGACCACCGTGCCGAACTGCTTGGGCAGCGAACCGCTGTTGTAGGGCAGTCCGTAACGCTCGCAGATCTCGCGGACCTCTACCGAGATCTCGGCATGCCGGTGCGCCGGGATGTCCGGGAACAGGTGGTGCTCGATCTGGAAGGACAGGTTGCCGCTCAAGATGTGGAACCACTTGCCGCCGGTCAGGTTTGCCGAGCCGAGCAGCTGGCGGAAGTACCACTGACCGCGTGACTCGCTCTTGGTCTCCTCGATGGAGAACTCCTGAGTTCCCTCCGGGAAGTGCCCGCAGAAGATGATCATGTATGACCACACGTTGCGCATCAGGTTGGCGGTCATGTTGCCGGTGAAGACCCAGGGCGCGAACGGCCCGGCCAGCAGCGGGAAGGCCACGTAGTCCTTGAGCGTCTGGCGCTTGGTCTTCTTCCAGATGCCCCGGATGATGTCGCGCTTGTCGGCGACGCTGATCTCACCGGAGCGGATGCGTTCGGTCTCCAACTCGTGCAACGCGACGCCGTACTGGAACAGCACCATGAGCAGGAACGCGTAGACCGGGTTGCCCAGGTAGTACGGCGACCACTTCTGGTCTTCGCTCATCCGCAGGATGCCGTAGCCGATGTCACGGTCCATGTCGACGATGTTGGTGTAGGTGTGGTGCATGTAGTTGTGCGAGTGCCGCCACTGATCGGACGGGCAGGCGTTGTCCCACTCGAAAGCCTTGCTGGCCAACGCCGGATCACCCGTCCAGTCGTACTGGCCGTGCATGATGTTGTGCCCGATCTCCATGTTGTCGAGAATCTTGGCGACCCCGAGCATGGCGGTGCCTGCCAGCCAGAACGGCGGGAAGATGCCACCGAACAGCAGTGCGCGGCCACCGACTTCGAGGGTGCGCTGGGCCTTGATGACCTTGCGGATGTAGGTGGTGTCGCGCTCGCCGAGATCGGCGACCACGCGTTCGCGGATCGCGTCAAGCTCGGCGCCGAACGCGTCGGCCTGCTCGGGGGTCAGGGAGTACTTGTCGGAGCGCACCGCGCGGTTGCGGATATCGTCCTGGGAAACTGCTTCGGGACGACGGGAAATTGCTTCGGGGCGAACGGAAATCATGTCAGTCATGGCTGTTCCTTCCGGTCTCAGAGTTCGATGGCGACGTCACCGACGGCGGCGGTGACGCATATCTGGATGTCTTCACAATCGGCGGTGGATACCGCTCCGGTGACGAGGTTTCGCACCGCGCCGCTCTTCTTGAAGCGGGTGCAGCTGTGGCAGATACCCATCCGGCAGCCGCTCTCCGGGTTGAGTCCGGCGGCCTCGGCCTGGGCGAGCAGGGGCTGACCGTCATCGACGACCTCGACACCGCTGTCGGTGAAGGTGATGGTGCCACCGCTGGTTTCGGTGGGCAGCGCGAATTCAGGGGGCACGAAGCTCTCCGAGTGGGCCTGCGGGAACATCTCCCGGACGGCCTCGATGAGCACCGCGGGACCGCACACGAACACGGCGTCGGGCTCGGGCATCGCGGCCGCCAGATGTGCCGGCCCGAATCGGCCGTCGAGGTCGGACCCGGCGGTATCGCGGGTGTAGCCGTGCAGCACCCGGACACCCGGCAAGGCGGCCAGTTCCTGCTCGTAGCAGGCCTCGGCGGCGGAGCGGGCGTAGTGGATGAAGGCGATCTCTCCGGAGAAGCCCTCGGTGCGCAGCGTGCGCACCATGGACAGCACCGGGGTGATCCCGCTGCCACCCGAGACGAAGAGCAGGCGGCGCGGGCGGACGGCCGGCATCACGAAATCGCCGCCGACGGAGTCCAGGCCCACGACCATCCCGGGGTGGGCGTGATCGCAGAGATAGGTCGAGACCAGACCATCGTCGTGGCGACCGATGGTCAATTCGATCAGCGGGCTGCCCTCGGCGCTGGCCGGCGAGTAGCAGCGGGTGCGGCGGCGTCCGTCGATCTCGACGGACAGGTTGATGTGCTGGCCGGCCCGGAAGCCGGCGAAGGCGCGATTGGGCTGCAGCGTCAGGGTGACGCTGCGCGAAGTCTGGCGGCGGACGGCGACGACGCGTGCGCGGGCCTGTCCCTGCGTCCAGATGGGGTCGACGATCTCGGTGTAGCGGTCGACACCGTGCGGTCCGGTGAGCAGGTTCAGCAGCGAGGACCGGGACATCCGCCGCGTCAATGTTTCGGTGAACATATGTACACTCTGATCCTGTCAGAAGCACGTGGTCAAGGGATTCCCGCAGGTTGTGATGGGCATAACACAGTGAACATTCGTACTCTTGAATCACAAACACCCGAACCGGCCATCGACCGAGATCAGACCGGGTATACGGCTGTAGGCTCGTCGGTTGTGGCAAGTGATGTATCCAGGTCCCGAGCGGGTCGTTCCGACCGCTCCGGCAGGTCGCGTTCGCGTGAGACGCTGTCGCGCGACGAACGCAAGGAAGTCACCCGGCGCGCCATCGTCGCCGCCGCGCTGCATCTTCTCGAACAAGGCAGCTTCACCGGCCTGAGCCTGCGTGAGGTCACCCGCGAAGCCGGCATCGTGCCCGCCGCGTTCTACCGGCACTTCGAGTCCATGGAATCGCTGGGCCTGGTGCTCATCGACGAATCGTTCCGGTCGCTGCGGGACATGCTGCGCGGCGCACGCGCGGGCAAGCTCGATCCCAACCACGTCATCGACTCGTCGGCCGAGATCCTGATCACGAGTATCAGCGAACGGCGCGAGCACTGGCGTTTCATCACCCGCGAACGATCCAGCGGCGTCACCGTCCTGCGCTACGCGATCCGCACCGAACTCCGCTTGATCACCTCGGAACTGGCGATCGACCTGGCCCGCTTCCCCGGCCTGAAGAAGTGGAGCAGCGAGGACCTCAACGTGCTGGCGAGTTTGTTCGTCAACGCGATGATCTCCGTTGCCGAACTGGCCGAGGACGCTGCGGACGCGGCAGCTCTGGAAGCGATCAAACAGACCGCGATCAAACAGATGTCGATGATCACCATCGGAGTGCGCGGCTGGGACAGCGAGAGCACCTAATGTCGGAGCCATGCCAAGCCTGGAGCTGACCCACCCGCGGAACGAGATCGCCGTCATCACGCTCAACCGCCCTGAGAAGCTCAACGCCTTGAGCTCGGCGCTGGTCGAGGATCTGCACTCCACTCTCGACACGATCAAGGCCGATGACGACTGCCGGGTGGTCGTGCTCACCGGTGCGGGCCGTGGATTCTGCGCGGGCCTCGACCTCACCGACTCGCATCCGCCGGCGGTATCGGCCGGCCTGGAGGCGCCGCGCGCCGGGATGCGCTGGCAGGAACGTATCGCCGAGCTGACCGTGAAACTTCACCGTCTCCGCCAACCGGTCATCGCCGCGGTGAACGGCCCGGCCTACGGCGGCGGCTTCGCGCTCGCGATGGCCAGTGACATCCGGATCGCCGCCCGGTCGGCACGTTTCTGCACGCAGTTCATCAAACTGGGCATCGGCGGCTGCGATATCGGCGTCAGCTACACCCTGCCGCGGATCATCGGCGCGGGACCCGCGTTCGACCTGATCCTCACCGCCCGCACCGTGGACGCCGACGAGGCCCTGCGACTGGGCATGGTGTCCCGAATCTCCGAGGACGACGCAGTCCTGCAGGATGCCCTCGATATCGCCGAAACACTTTGTGGTTACGGGAAATTCGGTCTCGAATCCACCAAGCAGGTGTTGTGGGCCAATCTGGACGCCGGCAGCCTGGAGAACGCACTGCACGTCGAGAACCGCAGCCAGATCCTGGCGAGCACCAGCGGTGAGATCCGGGCCTTCGCCGAGGCGTTCGCGCAGCGTAAGAACACCTAGCGCGGAGTACCGCCGCCGTCGACGATGACGACCTGACCGGTCATGTAGCTGCCCGCACCAGAACACAACAGCAGCGCCGCACCGACCATCTCATCAGGAGAAGCGAGTCGGCGCATCAAAGTGCCCGCCGTCATCGCATCGATGGCCTGCTGCGGATTGTTGCGCATCATGTCGGTGTCCACGGGGCCCGGCGCAATGGCATTCACCCGAATCCCGGCCGGCGCCAGTTCGGCCGCCATCGAACGCGTCACCGACATCAGTGCCGCTTTACTCGAGGCGTAAATGGCCAACGACGGGGCGAAATTGAAGGCACCCACCGACACCATGTTCAGCACCGCGGGCGCGGCACTCTTCGTCAAATGCGGCAGCGCATGCTGCACGAGAAATACCGGGCCCTGCAGATTGACCGAGTAGGACTTGGACCACGCCTCCGGGGTCATCTCGCCGAGCGGCTGCGCCAAGGCGTTGGCGGCGTTGTTCACCACCACATCGACACCCCCGAACTCCGCGGCAGCGGCGGCCACCAGGGCGCCGAGATCGTCCGGGTCACCCACATGCGTCGGGACGCCGAGCGCCTGCCCGCCCAGCCTGCGTAGATGGTCGGCGGCGGCCGCGCAGGCGTCGGCCTTCCGGCTGGCGACCACCACTCGCGCACCCGCCAAGACGAAGCCCTCGGCCAACGCCAGCCCGATTCCGCGCGTGCCGCCGGTCACAATCACGGTGCGATCCGACATGTCGAACAGTTGGTCAAAGCGGCTGCGATCCACGCCGGTCAGTAGATCAGATCGGCGCTTCCACATGCGGTGAACCGTCGTTCAGCTGACGCCGGCCGATGGCGGACGGCGGCGAGTCCGCTTTTCGGCGCGCCGGACGAAGGCCGCCCCTACGCTGTCAGGATCGGCGTCTACGACTAATCTCTATTCGAACTGGGCATACCGGCCGCAAGGTTTACCCGTCACTCTGGAGGTTGGATGCAGATCGCTGGGCGCAGCGTCGGCAAGATTGCCGCTTCAGTAGTGCACCGCCGGAACTACCTCGCAGCCCGCAACATGCTGCGGGTTTATGAGCATCCGGTACAGGTTTTCAAGCGCTACCTGACCGGCTCCGGCACCTATCCGAGCACCATCCGCGTCCGCACCCCGCTGGGGTGGGTTTCGCTGCAGCTCTATACCGCGCACGATCTGCTGACGGTCAACGAGATCTTCTGCCGATCCGATTACCGCGCCGACGCCACCGATCGGGTGATCGTCGACTTCGGCTCCAACATCGGCATTTCCGCTGCGTACTTCCTGTCGCGCAATCCCGACGCCTTCACCTATCTCTTCGAGCCGCTGCCCCGCAACATCGAACGGCTCAAGAACAATCTGCAGCCATTCCAGAACCGCTACACATTGCAGGAAGTGGCGGTCGGCGCGGTCGCGGGTGAGGTCGAGTTCGGCTGGGAAGAAACCGGCCGGTACGGCGGCGTGAACGCCGAACTCGGCAATTCCCTGACCGTGACGTGCGTCAATTCGCAGCAGATTCTGCGCGACGTCGTGGCCAAGCACGGCCATATCGACATCCTGAAAATCGATATCGAGGGACTGGAAGCGCCCGTCATCGGCAACATCCCCGTGGATTTGGCGCGCAACATCAAGAAGCTGTACGTGGAATGGCTGTTCGACGAGAATCCGTTGGCCGAGACGCACACCTTGGCGCACTGGGGCGGCATCGCTCAGTTCACGCTCAACGCGAACTGAGCGAGGCCGCGGGGGCGTCACACCGTGCAGTCGACGCCGGCCACGTCCCGGGCGATGACACACGCCGACGGATTGGACAGCTTCCAGGCGCCGTCCTGATCGACCCAGTAGATGTTGTGCGTCTTGGTGCCGAAGATCGGGATCGTCACCGCAATCTGCGCATCCACCTGGTTGCCATTGACCACCGGATTCTGCACCTGCCAGTTCACCATGCCGCCGTAGGTGTTCAGCCGGTTGGCGATGTTGTCCGCCGTCGGCACCGCAGCGGCCCCGCCTGCCAGCTTGGCGGCGCGCACGTCGGCGGGTGCGCCGGTGTTGAGCACCTGCTGCAGCTCGGAGGTCAGTTCCTCGGCGGTCGGGGCCGCAGGTTCGGCCCACGCCACACCCGTGCCGCTCAGGGCGCCCAACGCCAATACCGACATCGCCAATGCAGCGCGCATGAAATGCAGCCTTTCGAAAAGATGACCCGACCCGTCGCACACCTGACCATGCCGGAGGCCTTTAAACAAGACCTACGTTCCCGGCAGCAGTGTCCTGGCGCTGACGAAACGGCGGCACTCACCGGTCAGCGGATCGTCGAACTCGAGGGTCTGCGCCAGCAGCTGAAGTGGCCGCGAGAAATCGGCGGCGGCCACCTCGACGATGTCCGGATACAACGGATCGTTGTCGATCGGCAGGCCGATCGACGCCATGTGCACCCTTAGCTGATGGGTCCGGCCGGTATGCGGGGTCAACCGATAGCACCCCGCCCCGAGGTCTTCGACATACGATTCGGCGTTGGGTTCGCCGGGTTCTTCGAAGGCCTGTAACCGGCTGCGCTCCTTGATGATTCTGCTGCGCAACACGGCGGGCAGTTCGACCGTCGGCGTCCCCGTCGCACGCGCCAGATAGCTCTTGCGCACCACACCGTCGGCGAACATCATCTGATACGCGCCGCGCACCTCCCGACGGGCGGTGAACAGCAGGACCCCGGCGGTCAGCCGGTCCAGCCGGTGTGCCGGGCTGAGCTCCGGCAGGTCGAGTTCGCGGCGCAACCGCACCAGCGCGGTCTGCACGACATGGCCGCCGCGGGGCATGGTGGCCAGGAAGTGCGGTTTGTCGGCGACGACGATGTCCTTGTCGCGGAACAGGATCGGCATCTCGAACGGGACGGGCACCTCATCGGGCAGATCCCGGTAGAGATACACGTACGCATGCGGCGGCAGCACCGTCGACGCGGTGACCACTGTCCCGTCGGCGGTGACCACCTCACCGTTGAAAACCTTGTCCGCGGCCGCAGGCCCGAACCGATCGGCCAGTTCCACCAACACGGCACCGCCCCTGAGCCGCACCCGGGCGGGGCCTATCCCGTCCCGATCCGGGAGCGGGTTCTTGTTCAATTCAGCGGGACCGGTTCCAAGATCTCCGCACGCGCCTCTGGTGCGGCCGCCCGCAAGGCATCCGCGGACTCATCATCGGGTTCCTGCTGCGACTGCACCTCGGCCTCGACCCGCGCCAGATACGTCGCGACCTCGCGGTCGACATCCTCGGCACTCCAACCCAGCACGGGTGCAATGACTTCGGCGACCTCGCGGGCGCAATCCACACCGCGGTGCGGGTATTCGATCGAGATCCGCATCCGGCGGGCCAGGATGTCCTCCAGGTGCAGCGCACCTTCGGCGGCCGCGGCGTACACGGCCTCCACCTTCAGATACACCGGCGCATCGGTGATCGGTTCCAGCAGTTCGGGTTTGCCCTCGGCCATCGACAGCACCTCGCTGATCAGCGACCCGTAGCGATCCAGCAGATGACGCACCCGGTACGGGTGCAGGCCGTAGTGCGACCCCACATGCTCGGTCTGGTTCACCAGGGCGAAGTATCCGTCGGCGCCGACCAGCGGCACCTTCTCGGTGATCGAGGGTGCGACGCGGGTGGGGACGAACTCCGCGGCCGCGTCGATGGCGTCCTCGCCCATCACGCGGTAGGTGGTGTACTTGCCGCCGGCTATCGCGACCAGACCCGGCGAGGGCACCGCGACGGCATGTTCGCGCGACAGCTTCGACGTCGACTCGTTCTCACCGGCCAGCAGCGGACGCAAACCTGCGTACACACCGTCGATATCGTCGTGCGACAGCGGGGTGGCCAGCACCTTGTTCACATGCCCGAGGATGTAGTCGATATCGGCCTTGGTGGCAGCCGGGTGTGCGAGGTCGAGATTCCAGTCGGTGTCGGTGGTGCCGATGATCCAGTGCGTGCCCCACGGGATGACGAACAGCACCGATTTCTCGGTGCGCAGGATGATCGCCACCTCGCTGACGATGCGATCGCGCGGAACCACGATGTGCACACCCTTGGAGGCGCGTACCCGGAACCGGCCCCGCTCCTTGGACAGTGCCTGGATCTCATCGGTCCACACCCCGGTGGCGTTGACCACGACATGGCCGTGGACTTCGGTGACCGCACCGCTCTCGGAGTCGCGCACGCGCACCCCGGTCACCCGGTCACCCTCGCGCAGCAGCGCCACCACCTGGGTGGAGGTCCGCACCACGGCACCGTAATGGGCGGCGGTGCGGGCCACCGTCATGGTGTGCCGGGCATCGTCGACGACGGTGTCGTAGTAGCGGATTCCGCCGATGAGCGAACTGCGCTTGAGCCCGGGCGCGAGCCGCAGCGCACCCGCTCGCAGCAGATGCTTCTGCGCCGGAACCGATTTCGCGCCGCCGAGTCGGTCGTAGAGGAAGATGCCTGCGGCCATGTAGGGCCGCTCCCACCAGCGCTTGGTCAGCGGGAACAGGAACGGCAACGGCTTCACCAGATGCGGAGCCAGGGTCGTCAGCGACAGCTCGCGCTCGTGCAGGGCCTCCCGGACCAGGCCGAACTCCAGCTGCTCCAGATAGCGCAGGCCACCGTGGAACATCTTGGAGCTACGACTGGAGGTACCCGAGGCGAAGTCGCGGGCCTCGACCAGGGCGACCTTCAGGCCGCGGGTCGCGGCGTCGAGGGCCGCACCGGCACCGACCACACCGCCGCCGATGACGACGACATCGAACTGTTCGCTGCCGAGGCGCTCCCAGGCTGTTGCACGCTGGTAGGGCCCGAGCTGAGCTTGAGCATTGCCTGAGATGGGGTCGGTCACGCCGCAGACTCCTCGTGTTACTCGTAAGTAGGCTTTGCTCTTCCGAGCCTACGTGGCGTGAGCCGATGCTGGTGCGACTCCGGTACAGGCCTGACCTTTAGTCGAGGTCACCTAGTCCAGGTCGTCATGCGCCATCAGGCGGCGTGCGGCCTCCACGGTCGACCCGGACAGCGACGGGTACACCGACAGCGTCTGGGCCAGATCGGTCACCGTCAGGTTGTTCTGGACGGCCAACGCGATCGGCAGGATGAGCTCCGAGGCGATCGGTGCGACGACCACCCCGCCGATCACCACACCGGTGGCGGGCCGACAGAAGATCTTGACGAAGCCGCGCCGCAGCAGCGACATCTTCGCCCTGGCGTTGGTGGTCAGCGGCAGCATCAGGGTGCGGGCGGGGACCGCGCCGCTGTCGATCGCGGTCTGCGGGACGCCGACGGCGGCGATCTCGGGGCGGGTGAACACCGCGGCGGCCACCGTGCGCAACCGGATCGGCGACACCCCCTCACCGAGTGCGTGGTACATCGCGATGCGGCCCTGCATGGCGGCCACCGAGGCCAGCGGCAGCAGGCCGGTGCAGTCGCCGGCGGCGTAGATGCCGGGCGCGGTGGTCCGCGACACCCGGTCCACGCTCAGATAATTTCCGGACCCGAGCTCGATGCCGACCCGCTCCAGTCCCAGGCCCCCGGTGTTGGGCACCGAACCCACCGTCATCAGGGCGTGGCTGCCCTCGACCACGCGGCCGTCGGCGATCGCCACCCTGATTCCGTTGTCGGTGCGGGTCACCGAATCGGCGCGGGCGTTCTTCACCAGCTTCACCCCGCGCTCGGCGAAGGCCTCCTCCAGCACGGCGGCGGCATCGGAGTCCTCATGCGGCAGGATCTGGTCTCGGCTGGCCACCACCGTCACCTTGACCCCGAGCTCGGTGTAGGCGCTGCAGAATTCGGCACCGGTCACACCTGAGCCGACGATCACCAGATGCTCGGGCAGTTCGGTCAGGTCGTAGAGCTGGCGCCAGTTGAGGATGCGTTCACCGTCGGGCCGGGCGTTGGGCAGCACCCGCGGGGTGGCGCCGGTCGCGATCAGCACCACATCGGCCTTGAGCACCCCGGTCTTGCCGTCGTTGGTCGTGACCTTGACCCGGTGGGCCGCCATGCCCGGCACGTCGTCGACGAGCTCACCGCGGCCGCGCACGACCGAGACCCCATTGCTCAGCAGCTGGGAGCCGATATCGGCCGACTGCGACCTGGCCAGCGTCTTGACCCGGTTGTGGATGTCTGCCAGCGAGATCTTGGCATCGTCGATGGCGATGTCGAAGCCCAGCCCGTTGGCGCGGCGCAGCTCGGTGCGCACACCTGTGGAGGCGATGAACGTCTTGGACGGCACGCAGTCGAAGAGGACGCAGGCGCCGCCGATGCCGTCGGAATCCACGACAGTCACCTGGACGGCTTCGGGTCCGCGGGCGGCGGCAACCAGGGCTGCCTCATATCCGGCGGGACCGCCGCCGATGATCACGATGCGGGTGGGCACGCTCATAACGTAGTCAATCCCGCCCGTCGTTGTGCTGGAGCCCACCTGACTCATTTCCCGGGTCGCTGTGCTCAAGCCCACCGACCAATCCCCCGGGTCGCTGCGCTCCTGCCCGCCGTACCCCTTAAAGTTGGGCCCGTGCCGCTCTATGCCGCTTACGGGTCGAATATGCATCCGGAGCAGATGTTGCAACGGGCACCGCATTCCCCGATGGCAGGTACCGGGTGGCTCTACGGGTGGCGGCTGACCTTCGGCGGCGAGGACCTCAGCTGGGAGGGCGCCCTCGCGACCCTGGTCGAGGATCCACTGTCGCGGGTGTTCGTGGTCCTCTACGACGTGACGCCCGAGGACGAGGAGAACCTGGACCGCTGGGAAGGCTCCGAACTCGGTTTCCACAAGAAGATCCGCTGCCGGGTGGACCGCCTCACCTCGGACACCACCACCGATCCGACGCTGGCCTGGCTCTACGTCGTCGACGCCTGGGAGGGCGGCGTGCCCTCGGCGCGTTACCTCGGCGTGATGGCCGACGCCGCGGAGATCGCCGGAGCCCCGGAAGAGTATGTGCACGATCTGCGCACCCGGCCCGCCGGCAACGTCGGCCCCGGCACCTAACCCCTTCTGCGCGAGCGACCGTGTCTGTACACGGACACGCCGTCGAAACTGACACTTTGGGGTCGCTCACGCGGCCGCACGGCACAGATGACGGTCCAGGCGCGCCACCAAGTCGCTCGGCCGGTAGCGCACATCCTCGAACAGGATCGGCACCGACACCCATCCGGCATCCTGCACCGCGGCCAATTTGCGGCGATCGCGGCGCATCTCGTCGGGCCCGCTGTGCCAGACCACCCCTTCGTACTCCGCGGCCACACCGGCATCCGGCCACGCGAAGTCGAGCCGCCTCAATTCCCCGTTGCCGTCGATGATCTCGTACTGGAGTTCCGGTGTCGGCAGTCCACCGTCCACCATGACGAGCCGGGCCTCGCTCTCCATGGGTGACTCAGCTCGCGGATCGGCCAGGGATATCAACGTCCGGACCGCGACGATCCCGCGCCGGCCTGCCTGGGCCAGCGCGGCATCCCACAGTTCCGGCCGCCCACAGCGGTTGCTGCGCAGCGCGGCATCCAGGGTGGCCAGGGCGCGACCGCGGGCAAGGGACCGGGCGACCTCCACCGCAGTCCAGGCCGGTGCCGTGGCCGGCCGGCCCGCAACCTCGACGAGCGGAGCACCGTCGCGCCGGTGAACCAGCAGACCGTCGGCGCTGCGCAGCCGGCAGCCTTCGGGACTGAGCACATGCAGGTCGGTCGGCTCCTCGGTGTCGAAGCCGAAGGCCTTCGCGGCCGTACCGAGGCACACGGGAACCGCTGTCCCGCAAGTCAAGTCGAGACCCCGGAGCTGGAGTTCCCGGTCCGGTTCGCCGCGGCAGTAGACACCGTGCCACAGCCGCGCGAGCGATCCGTAGTCGATCGCGGTCTCGAATCCGCGCCGGGTCAGATGCTGCAGAATCTGGCCGCTGGTGGCGACACCGCCCTGACGGTCGAAGAGCTCAGCGAGCGCATCGGTCATGCCGAAGATCGTCGGCGATCAAAGCCGTTCGGCGACAGGGCCGCACACGGATCTGTGGATGAAATCGCGATTGTGCACAACTACCGCGGCACGAGCGACCCCAAACTGTCACAGATGGCGGCGTGTCGGTGTACAGACACGGTCGCTCGCGGAAAGGGGCGGGGGCCGTTACAAGCCGGCGGAATGCTCGATCAGGTTGACCATGGTCCGCACGCCCACGGCCAGCGCCCGCTCGTCGAGATCGAAGGTCGGCTGATGCAGGTCCAGCTGCGAACCGGTGCCCGACCACACGCCGAGGCGCGCCATGGCGCCGGGCACCTCCTCCAGATACCAGGAGAAGTCCTCGCCGCCACCGGACTGATGGGTGTCGGCGAGTGCAGTCGGACCCAGCGCCTCGATGGCGTGGGTGAGGATCCGGGTGGAGACCTCTTCGTTGACGACCGGCGGGACCCCACGCCGGTAGTTCACGCTGTACTCCACGGCCAGCGGTGTCAACAGTGACGAAACAATTTCGTGGACAAGCTTTTCCAGTGTTAGCCAGGTCTCGCGGCTGGCGGTGCGGATGGTGCCGGCCAGAGTTCCGGTCTGCGGAATGGCGTTGGCCGCCACCCCGGCATTGACCGCACCCCACACCATCACCGTGCTCAGGCGCGGGTCGATGCGCCGCGACAGCACCCCGGGCACGCCGGTGATCAGGGTGCCCAGTGCGTACACCAGATCGCCGGTCAGGTGCGGCCGCGAGGTGTGTCCGCCGGGCGAATGCAGGGTGATCTCGATCGAATCGGCCGCCGAGGTGATGGGGCCGAGTCGCACCGCGACCTTGCCCACCTCCAGACGGGGATCGCAGTGCAGCGCGAAGATCCGCGCCACCCCGGCGACGGCACCGGCGGCCACCGCGTCGATCGCACCGCCGGGCATCAGCTCCTCGGCGGGCTGGAAGATCAGCCGCACCCCGACCGGCAATTCCGGCGCGGATGCCATCGCCAGGCCGGCGCCCAACAACACGCTGGTGTGCCCGTCGTGACCGCAGGCATGCGCCACATTGGGCACCGTGGACGAGAACGGCAGCCCGGTGCGCTCGGCCATCGGCAGCGCATCCATATCGGCGCGCAGCGCCACCCGGGGGCGGTCCTCGGGTCCGAAATCACATGTCAGACCGGTACCGCCGGGCAGCACCTTGGGGTTGAGGCCGGCGTCGGCCAGCCGGGTGGCGACGAACTCGGTGGTGGCGAACTCCTGACGGCCCAGCTCCGGATGCGCGTGGATATGACGGCGCCAGGCGACCAGTTCGTCGTGATTGGCGGCCAGCCAGGCCTCGGTGTGTGCGCGTAGCGTCATGAGTTCTCCCGTCGCTGCGCTCGCCCCGGCAACGCACTCCGCCGGGCCTGCGCCTGCAGCACCCGGTCGCGTTCGGTGGCATTCTGCGCCAACGCAACAACGGTGCGCGCCAACATGATCGATCCGTCGACGACGGCCTTGTCCGCAGTCGGTCCGCCCGCCGCGGCCGCGAACTCCTGCTGATGCAGCGAGGCGCCGCCGGCGTCGATGCCGACCACCGGGTGGATACCCGGCAGCAGCTGCGTGACATTGCCCATATCGGTGCTTCCCAACGGCAACGCCGCCTCCAGTTCCACCGGCAGGGGATGCCGGCCGGTGCGAATCAGTTCGGCGCGGAACACCTCGGACAGGTACGGGTCCGGGGCCAGCGCGTCGTACGGCGGCGCGGTCTCGCGGACGCTGTGCTCGCTGCCGGTGGCCACCGCGCCGGAGGCGAAACACGCGGCCATCCTGGACTCCAGCGCGCGCAGCGACTCCATATCGGTGGCCCGCATCGTGTACCGCATCTCGGCGTGCGCAGGGATGACATTGGTGGCCTGGCCGCCGTTGGTGACGATGCCGTGCATCATCTGCCCGGGCGCGAGTTGCTGACGCAGCAGCCCGATCGCCACCTGCGAGACGGTGACCGCGTCGGCGGCGTTGATCCCCAGGTACGGCGCCACCGCGGCATGCGATTCCCGGCCGGTATAGGAGACGGCGACCTCGGAGAGCGCCAGCGACCGGGCCGCGGCGATATCGGCGGGGCCCGGGTGCAGCATCACCGATACGGTGATGTCATCGAAGGCTCCGGCGTTGAGCAGCAACACTTTTCCGCCACCGGCCTCTTCGGCGGGGGTACCGATGAGCACCACCGTCAGATCGAGTTCGTCGGCCACCTCGGCCAGTGCCAGCGCGGTACCCACCGCGGAGGCGGCGATGATGTTGTGCCCGCAGGCATGGCCGATCCCGGGCAGCGCGTCGTACTCCGCGCACACCCCGATGACCAGCGACCCGCTGCCGAACCGGGCGCGGAACGCGGTGTCGAGCCCGCCGGGCGCGGCATCGATGGCAAACCCGCGTTCGGCGACCAGGGCCTGGGTCTTGGCGCAGCTGCGGTGCTCCTGGAACGCGAGTTCCGGTTCGGCGTGGATATCGTGCGACAGGGCGACGAGGTCACCGCGGCGGCGGTCGACGGCGTCCTCGACGATCGACAACGCGGTACCCGGCGACATCCTGGCAGTATCTCACTCGTGTCAGATCCTCAGTCGGCCGCCAACGACGCCGCCATCGCGATCAGCGAACAAACCGGTGTCACGACCCATGATGTCGCCGTGGTGCTCGGCTCAGGTTGGGCGCCGGCACTGACGGCGCTGGGCCCGCCGTCGGCGTCCCTGCCGATGGCCGACCTGCCCGGATTCACCCCGCCCACCGCGGCCGGGCACGGCGGTCAGGTGCACTCGATCACGATCGGCGCACACCGGGTGCTGGTGCTCGTCGGACGGATCCACGCCTACGAGGGCCACGACCTGCGGCATGTGGTGCATCCGGTGCGGACGGCCTGCGCCGCTGGTGCCGGCACCGTCATCCTCACCAATGCCGCGGGTGGACTGCGCAGCGATCACTCCGTGGGCCAGCCGGTCCTGATCAGCGACCACCTCAATCTCACGGCCCGCTCGCCGCTGGTGGGGGCCCAGTTCGTCGACCTCGTCGATGCCTATGCCCCCCGGTTGCGCGCGATAGCCCGCGAGATCGACCCCACGCTGGCCGAAGGCGTCTACGCCGGACTGCCCGGGCCGCACTACGAGACACCCGCCGAGATCCGGATGCTGCGCACGCTGGGCGCCGATCTGGTCGGGATGTCGACGGTGCACGAGACGATCGCCGCCCGCGCGGCGGGTGCCTCCGTGCTGGGTGTGTCGCTGGTGACCAATCTCGCAGCCGGGATGACCGGCCAACCGCTGTCCCACGACGAGGTGCTGGAGGCCGGCCGTCAGTCGGCAGCCAGGATGGGCGCACTGCTGGCCGGTGTCATCGCCGCGCTCTGAGGGCTACCCGGCCAGGTAGCGCTGCAGGGTCGGCCCGATCCAATCGACGACCTCCTGGCGGGTCATATCGGCCAGCGGGGAGAACGCCAGCACGTAGCGGCACAGCGCCATGCCGAGCACCTGGGAGGCGGCCAGGCCGGCGCGCACCGGCGCCTGCTGCGGATCGCCGATCGCCTTGGCGATGACCGGTGCCAACTGGGCGGCGAATATGGTCCGCATCCGTTCGGCGACAGCGTCATTGGTGACGCCGGCCCGCAGCAGGATCAGCAGCGCTTCGTCGCGTTCCCACCGTTCCAGGAAATGCTCCGCCAACGCGTCGCCGACCCGATCGGCCGGAACGTTCGACAGGTCCGGCAGTTCGAGATCGAACTCGGCGGCCGCGGCGAACAGTCGCTCCTTGGTGCCGAAGTAGCGCATGACCATCGACGGATCGATATCCGCGTCCGCGGCAATGGCCCGGATGGTCGCCCGTTCGTAGCCGTCGGCGGCGAACCGTTCCCTGGCCGCGGCAAGGATCACGGCCTTGGTCTCGGTGCCGGGTCTCCTCATGTCAACGAGTGTAGGCCAACAAGTGTTGACAATGCGGTAGGCCCGTCTTACCTTGGTCAACAGATGTTGACCAACGCTTGTTGACCAAGGAGTTTGACATGACCATCCCCCAGACAGACGTGCTGGTCGTCGGCGCCGGACCGGTCGGCCTGACCGCCGCGGTGGTCCTCACCCAGCACGGACACACCGTGACCGTCGTCGACAGCCAGGCCGAGGGCGCCAACACCTCGCGGGCGGCCGTCATCCATCCCCGCACCCTCGAACTGCTGGAGACCTACGGCGTGACGCCCGATCTGGTCTCCCGCGGGGTACACACCCCGACGTTCGCAATCCGGGACCGGGACACCCTGCTGATGGCGATCCCCTTCGATACGTTGCCCACCGAGTACCCGTACACGCTGATGATCTCGCAGGCCGATACCGAAGCCCTGCTCCTCAAACGTCTGGAGAACCTCGGTGGGCACGTGGTGCGACCGGCCACCGTGACCGCCGTCGAACAGCACCCCGACGGTGTGCTCGCCACGTTCTCCGACGGACACCAGGTCCGGGCCCGGTATCTGATCGGCGCCGACGGCGTGCACAGCACCATCCGGGAGGCCGCCGGCATCGGTTTCACCGGCGGGACCTACGCCGAGTCGTTCACCCTGGCCGATGTCAGACTGTCCGGCGGGGTCCCGGCCGACGAGGTCATCCTGTACTTCGCCCCGGCCGGCCTGGCGGTGATCGCCCCACTGCCCGATGACCGGTACCGAATCGTCGCCACCGCCAAAGATGCTCCCGCGCAACCAGATATCGCGTTCGTACAACACCTGCTCGAAGAGCGTGGTCCGCAGTCCCGGCCCGCAGTCGTCGAGGAGGTGCTGTGGGGTTCGCGGTTCCGCGTCCAGCACCGGATCGCCGACACCTTCCGCAGCGGCCGGGTGCTGCTGGCCGGCGATGCCGGACACGTGCACTCCCCCGCGGGTGGGCAGGGCATGAACCTCGGCATCGAAGATGCGGTCGCCGCCGGGGAGTACCTGTCGCGGGTGTTGCTGGGGGAACCGGAGAACGTGCTCGACGGATACGCCGCGCAACGCCGCCGGGTGGCGCAACGGGTGGTGACTCTGGCCAGCCGCCTCACCGATATCGCCACGGTCTCCGCGCGCCGGCGACCGTTCCGTAATGCCCTGATGCGCATGGTCGGCACGGTGCCCGCGGTGCGCCGCACCCTGGCGAGCCGGCTGTCCGGCCTGGACCGGCGTTGAGGATTCAATGACATGCAGATCGTCAACGAAAAGCTGGCCACCGCCGTCACGCTGACCGAACCCGACACCGGCGGATACCTGGTACTCGCCGCCGAAATAGACAGTTGGGCCGGTCCTTTCGCGGTGCCGTCCCGGGATCGGGACCACGTGCTCGCCGATGCGGCACGGCTGTGCGACGAACTCGACGCACGCGATGACGTGACCGAGGCCGTGGTGTTCCGCGGTGCGTTGCGTCCGCCCGGAGAGGGCGCAGCGCTACTGGCGCGCAACGGTGTCCGGCCGGCCCGATATGACGTGGTGGTGCTGATCATGACCCGCAGCGTCGACGCGATCGACGCGGTGCGTGCCGATGCCGGGTACCTCACCCTCGCCGGCGAGCTCGAACGCGCCGCACCACACACCTACCGGGTCGCGGCAGGCAACCTCGCCCGCATCGCCGATGTCGACCATCGCCGCGATGACTGGTTCCTGTTCAACTACTTTCACTGCGCCGATGCCGAAACGGTCTACGCGGTATGGCGATACACAGCGGGCTGGTTCCAGCGACGCACCGCACTGCCGAACTCGACGCTGCTCGGGCCGCTGCCCGGCGAGCCCACCACCTACAGCATCGTCAACCACGCGAGCTGGCCGCGGTTAGGGTCATTCCTGCCCGGACTGTTGTTGCGGCCGAGCTTCCGGTCCTTTGTGCTGGCGAACTTCAAGGCCAATGACGTTGCCGCGCAGCCGATAATCTACCGGCGGGTCTGAGATGTGTCAGACGGGCGCGGCGGCCCGCGGTCGGAAGCGATCACTGAGGCGGACGATCCCCTTGGCCAAAAACGGTGCCGCGAAGAGCATCAGCAGGATCCGCACCACCTGAGCGGCGATGACGAAGGTGACATTGGACCCGGTCTCGACAGCAGTGGCCAGGACGGCGTACACCCCGCCCGGACTCGTGGCCAGATACCCCTCCAGCGGGGTCAGCCCGGCGACGTGGGCCAACAGCACACCGAGACCGGCGGTGGCGACGGTCAGCACCACGATCAGCGCCAGCGCCGCGGGAAGCATGCGGCCGACCGCGCGCAGCGAATCACGGGTGAAAGCCACGCCGGCCTGCCAGCCGATGACCAGGTAGCCGATCTGCACCAGCACGGCGGGCACGCTCAGCGTGAACGGGATCCCGCTGAGTTGCAACGCCACCGTCAGCGCCAGCGGTCCGAGCAGTCCGGCGCCGGGCAGCCGGATCCACCTACCCACGGTGGCACCGACGAGCACCAGGCCCACGATCACCAGAACGCTCAGATACCACGGGGTCGAGCTCGACTGACCGGCCGCGGCAGCGTGATGGGTCCGCTCAGCCCGGTAGACGAGGGTGACGACGATCGGCATGGACGCCGTCACCAGTGCCACCCGCAGGTACTGCACGACCGCCACCACCCGGTCGTCGGCGCCGAGTTCACGGGCGATTGCCACCAGCCCGGAGGCCCCACCGGCCACCATGGCCAGCGAACCGGTCAGCGGACTCACATCCCGGCGCAACCCGAGCAGGGCCCCGGCGACCACACTGATCAGCAGGGTCCCCACGGCGATGGCCAGCACCACGGTCCAGTGCGGACCCAGTGCGCCGATGGCGTCACGGGAGACCATGGTGCCGATGTAGACACCGAGCACGCCCTGCGCCGCGATGCCGATCTTGCGGGGTACTGCCGCCGGCGCGAGGTTCGCCAGTGCCAGTGCGATCCCGACGACCAGCGCGGCGAACAGGCCTGCCGACGGAACTCCGAGCGCGGTGAGCGGGATCGTGGCAGCCACACTCACGGCCGCCAGCAGAACCCACTTCGCCAAACCTCGGCACTTCTCCATCGGCACGCACTCCCTTCGATGGCAAGTATGACCTTGCAATTACCTCGATACAAACTGGGCTATATGCCGATATTAGTAAGGTATAACTTGGTATATGCCCCTCATGGACCTGTCCGACATCTCGGCGGCCACCGAGCTGCGGGAATCGGTGATGGCTGTCGCCCGGCAGATGCGGCGCCACCGTCCCGACCACGGCCTGACGCTGAGTCAGATGCAGGTGATCACCGAGGTGGCCCGGTCCGGTGCCGTCACGCCCGCCGAACTGGCCGTCCGCCTTCAGGTGCGGGTGCAGTCACTGACCGACACCATCAACAGTCTGGTCGCCGCCGGCCTGGCATCGCGGCGTGCCGATGACACCGACCGGCGACGTCAGCTCATCGAGCTCACCGCCGACGGCACCGCGCTGCTGGCCGCCGACCGCGCCGAACGGGACGCCTGGCTGGATGCGTCGATGCGGGAGAACCTCACCGATCTGGAATTCGGGCTGCTCCTGCTGGTGGCCCCCGTGCTGCGCAAACTGGCCGACGCGGATGCGCCGGCGGCGGGCACAATCGGGACATGACTTTCGCGGCGGCGCAGGACTGGATCGACCACGACCCCGACCCGGCCTCTGCCGCTGACCTGGCATCCTGCGGTGCCGACGAGATCGCCCGGCGGTTCGCCCATCCGCTGACCTTTGGCACCGCCGGTCTGCGCGGACCGTTGCGGGGCGGACCGGACGGGATGAACTTGGCCGTCGTGCTGCGCACCACCTGGGCGCTGGCCCAGGTACTCAAGGATCGTTGCTTGGGCGGATCACCGGTGGTCGTCGGATGCGATGCCCGGCACGGTTCAGCGGAGTTCGCCCGCGCCACTGCCGAAGTTCTTGCCGCCGAGGGCTTTACCGTCACCTTCCTCTACGCACCGGCACCGACACCGGTGGTGGCGTTCGCCGTGCGCCGTCTCGGCGCGGCGGCCGGGGTGCAGATCACCGCATCGCACAATCCACCCGCCGACAACGGCTACAAGGTGTTCGTCGACGGCGGCCTGCAGATCATCTCCCCCACCGATCGCGAGATCGAATCGGCGATCGCCCGGGCCCCGCACGCCGATGAGATTGCCAGGGTCCCTGTCGAATCTGCCGGTACTGATCTCGTCGCGGCCTATCTGGAACGGGCTGCCACGGTGCGCCGGGCGGCCGGAGGCGTGCGCGTCGCACTCACCCCTCTGCACGGCGTGGGCGGCGAATTCGCGCTGGACGCAATGGCTTTGGCGGGGATCGACGATGTGCACGTGGTGGACGCCCAATTCGCCCCGGATCCGGACTTTTCCACCGTGGCGTTCCCGAACCCCGAAGAGCCCGGGGCGACGGATCTTCTCCTGGCGCTGGCCGCCGAAGTGGGCGCCGATGTGGCGATCGCCCTGGACCCGGACGCGGACCGCTGCGCGGTCGGTATCGCCACCCCACACCGGGGCGACGGGGTAGAACCAGGCTGGCGGATGCTGACCGGTGACGAAACCGGTTGGCTGCTGGGTGATTACCTGCTGTCGACCCGCACCGACCGGTCGTCGGCGCTGGTGGCCAGCACCGTGGTGTCCTCTCGGATGCTGGGCTCCATCGCCGCGTACCACGGCGCGCAACACGCCGAGACGCTCACCGGGTTCAAGTGGCTGGCCCGTGCCACCGCCCCGGGCATGGCGCTGATCTACGCCTACGAGGAAGCGATCGGGCACTGCGTCGATCCGGATGCCGTGCGCGACAAGGACGGCATCAGCGCCGCGGTGCTGATCTGCGATCTGGTGGCGGCGCTGCGATCAGACGGTCGGACGCTGCTCGACGCGCTCGACGATCTGGCCCGCCGGCACGGAGTGCATCTGACAGCCGCGGTGTCGCGCCGTGTCGAGAACGCCGGGGAGGCGATGGCCGCGCTTCGGGCGGATCCCCCCGCCGCGCTGGCCGGTATCGCGGTCACCATCGATGACCTCGCGCAGCGGCGCGGCCAGCAACGCACCGATGCCCTGGTGTTCGCCGGTGACGGGGTGCGGGTGGTGGTGCGCCCGTCGGGCACCGAACCGAAACTGAAGTCCTATATCGAGGTTCGCCGGGCACCGACCGATGATCTCGGCGCGGCGCGGGCAGCAGCGGAGCAACAGCGCGCAGACCTGGTGGCGGCCGTCTCTCAGTGGTGACTACCGCGGCCCGAACTGGCGGTCCCCCGCATCCCCGAGACCCGGCACGATATAGGCGATCTCGTTGAGCCCGTCGTCGATGGTGGCAGTCACCAGCGTGATCCCGGGCGCAGCCTTCTCCAACGCGGCAATACCCTCCGGCGCGCACACCACACACACCGCGGTGATGTCGACCGCACCACGCTCGCGCAGCAGATCGACGGTGTGCACCATCGACCCGCCGGTGGCCAGCATCGGATCCAGCACGAAAACCGCACGCGCACTGAGATCGTCGGGCAGCGACGCCAGATACGGCGTCGGCTGGTGGGTCTCCTCGTTGCGGGCCATCCCGACGAAACCGACCTGTGCCTCCGGTATCAGCGCGTGCGCCTGGTCGACCATGCCCAGCCCGGCTCGCAGCACCGGCACCAGCAGCGGCGGATTGGCCAGCCGCGATCCGGTGGTCTCGGCGACCGGGGTGCGCACCTGCACCGGCTCGGTCGCGGCATCGCGGGTGGCCTCGTAGACCAGCATCAGCGTCAGATCGCGCAGAGCCGCACGGAACGCCGCATTGTCGGTGCGTTCATCGCGCAGCGCGGTCAACCGGGCAGCGGCCAGCGGGTGGTCAACGACACGAACATCCATGCGGCGAACTTTAGTCGGATGACGACGGCGGGGCGGGAACGAGCCGCAGTGGGGAGTCCGCGGAACATTCAGTGGAACCGAACGGGCCCGGCGTGCGTCCTATCCATATGTTCGCTGATACCGCGGCCATCGAGACCGCCGGCATCCACCTGACCCGGACGGCCGCCGATCTGCAGGCCCTCGCCGCCGCACTGCCCTCGACGGCGCAGCCTTACGCCGCCGCGTTCGGGCCCGTCGGCGCCGACTTCCTGTCCGCGCTCGCGGCCGCACTCGCCGAGACATCGCGGTCGGTCACCGATCTGGGTGACGACCTCGCCGGTGCGGCCGGAACCGCCGCGGTCACTGCGGGGGCCTACGTGGACGCCGAGCACCGGTCGATCGCCACGCTCGGCGGTTGACATGCCCGGTGGCCTCACTGCTTCGCTCAGTGCGCCGCTGCACCGATTGCTCACCGTCGTGGGTACCGGGCAGGCCGCGCAGCCGACGGCCGCACTGGCAGATGTGCATCGCCGGCTCGGTGACATCGCGGCCGCCGCCGCACGCACCGGCGATCACCTGTCGAGCTCCTGGACCGGCGTCGGGGCGACGGCGGCGGTCGACTACCTGGAACGTGCCGTCGCGCGCGCCCACCAGCTGGCCGAGCGGATCGGTGCGGTCGGCCGTGAGGTCGACGCCGCCGCAGCAGCAGTCGCCCGGGTCCGCACGGCACTGGAACGGCTCATCGCCGATTTCGAGGCACGCGCCGCGGCATTGGAAACCCAGCTGGACACCCCTGGTGCGGTCGAGGAACTCGTCGACGAGGCCCGGCGGGCGCTGGACACCGCACAGCAGCTCGTCGAGGATCTGCGCACCGAGCTGGGTACCGGCGCCGAGCAGGTCGCCGCGACCGCGGCGCCGGCGGCCACCACCCCGGCCGGGTTCACCGCAGCGCCGTCCCCGGCCGCAGGCATGACGTCCGGGCTGGGCTCGGGGATGTCCTCCGGGCTGGGTCCAGGGCTGGGCTCGGGCCTGGCTTCCGGCATGAGCCCGGCGCTGGGCTCACCGGTGACCGAGGCGGCTCTTGCCGCGCACCGCGGCGACATGATGTCCGAGGCCGCACAGTTCGGCGCGGGTGAGGCGATCACGCTGCCGAACGGTGGCACCGCCACCGCACCCAATGCCGTCGCCGCCTCCGCCGTGCGGCACGCGCTCACCCAGCTCGGCGTGCCCTACCAGTGGGGCGGTACGACTGCCGGTGTCGGCCTGGACTGCAGCGGGCTGACCCAGTGGGCGTATCACGAAGCCGGACTGAACATTCCTCGGCTGGCGCAGGAGCAGGACATCGGCACGGCCGTCGAGGCCGGTGCGCTGCGTCCGGGTGACCTGGCGGTCTGGGACGGGCATGTCGCCATGGTGGTCGGCGGTGGCCTGATGATCGAGGCAGGCGACCCGGTCCAACTGTCCGATATCCGAACCAGTAACGCAGGCCAGGGTTTTCAGGGATTCTGGCGGCCTACTGCGTGAGGCCCGACCCGATCTCGAAGACGAACTCGTGATCGCAGATCCGGATCCGATCACCATCGGCGAGCATGACGCTGCCTCGGGCTCGGCTGCCGTTCACGTAGACCCCGTTGGCGGACCGCAGGTCGGTGATGACGAAGGCGGTTCCGGTATCGCTGAGCACCGCATGGTGACGGCTGACGTCGAGGCCGTCGAGCACCACATCGTTGTCCGCAAGCCGGCCGATTCGGGTCGCCGCCCCGTTCACCGGATAGACCTCGCCCGCGGGCGTGCGCAGCCGCGCCGCGGTCCAGCGGCCCGTCGCCGTGCTCCGCCGGTCGAGGGTCTGCGCGGCGGTCAGCGCTGCCCGCCGGACGTCCACCACCTCCTGACGCAGAATGCGCTCATGCAGGGCGCGTATCGACGGGCCGGGCCCGACACCCAGATCCGCGACGAGCGCGGCATTCAACCGGCGGTAGGCGTCGAGAGCATCGGACTGCCGTTCCGACGCGTAGTACGCGGTGATCAGCTGGGCCCAGAGCTGCTCGCGGTAGGGATGTTCGGCGGCCAGCGCCTCCAGTCCGCCGATCAAGTTATGAGCACGCCCACAAGCGATTTCAGCCTCGGCGCGGGTGATGCGCACGGCGATGTCGTCCTCGGCGAGCGCGGCGGCGAACGCCTCGACGAAGTCGAAGTCCGGCAGATCCTCGAGAACCCGTCCACGCCACTCGGAGACCGCCGCCGACAGGTGTCCGGCGGCTTCCTCGAATCGCCCCGTGGTCGCCGCGCGGATGCCTGCGGCTTTCTGTTCGGCGAATCGACCTATGTCACAGTCGTTGTCGGACACCCGCAAGCAGTAGCCGGCCGATGTGCCGGTCAGCACCGCGCGGCCGTCGGCGCCCGCATGGGTCAGCCCGCGGCGCAGGTTGGAGACATAGGTGTGCAGGCTCGCACGGGTGTCGGCGGTGGCCGACAAACCCCACACCGCGGCGAGCAGCGCCGCACTGCTCACCACCCGGTTCCGGTTGATCACCAGCATGGCCAGCACCGCGCGTTGTTTGCGCGGCCCCAGCGTCACCGGCGTGCCCGCCACCGTCGCCTGCAACGGACCCAGCACCCCGAACGCCACGCGGCCCGAATCCATCAGCAGGCAGCCGCCTTCGGTGCGGCTGTCCCGGTGTTCACCCACGCGTCGGGCACGAAGCCGATGTCGGGGCCGTCGACGGTGGTGCGCACCTTGTCCCAGACCGGTGTGGATATCGACGGACCGCCGCCGGCGCCTGGCCCCTGGACCACATCGCCGATCGTCGTGCAGACGATGTAGACCTCGGAGTCGAACGGCAGGTAGCCGGTGACCGCGGCGGCCAAAACCGGCTCATTGCGCACCTCGACGCTGGGCTGCTGCAGCACCACCCCGCGAAAAGGCACCGCTGCGGCCGTCTCGGGTTGGCTCTGAACGGGTTCGGCTGGCTGCAGCTCCGGCTGGGTCAGCAGACCGATGACGAGCCCGGCGGCACCCAGCAGCGCCACCGTGCCGGCGGCGATGGCGGCCGGCAGCAGCCACACCCGGCGGTGAGGGCCCGTATCGCGGCCGACGGGCGCCGCGCTCTGACGCTCCGGCGCGACCCGGGTGGAGTGGTTCCCGTCGGTGGCTCGCCGCGCCGCACGCACCAGGCCGCCCGCGGTCCCGTACCGCTCATCGGGATCCTTGGCCATGCCCCGCGCGATCACCGCATCGAATGCCGCCGGGACCTGTGCGCCACCGGCGCTGGGGCGCGGCACCGGTGAGGCGAGATGCGCGCCCACCACGTTCTCCAGGCTGTCCCTGGCGAACGGGGCTTCCCCGGTCAGCATTTCGTAGAGCACGCACGCCAGCGAATACACGTCGACCGCCGGGGTTGCGTCGCCGCCGGTGAACCGTTCCGGCGCCATGTAATGGACGGTGCCGACCGGGGTGCCCGCCGTCGTCAACCGGGTGTCGCCACGCGTCTCGGCGATACCGAAGTCGACCAGGTACGCGAAATCGGCATCGGTGACGATGATGTTGTGCGGCTTGATATCTCGGTGCAGCAGACCCTCGGCATGTGCCGCATCGAGCGCCGCCCCGATCTGGGCGATGATGGCCACCGCCCGCGCGGGTGGCAGCGAGCCCCGTGCGATCAGCTCATCGAGTGTCTTCCCACGGACCAGCCGCATGTCGATGTAGAGCCTGCCGTCGATCTCACCCCAGTCGTGGATCGGGATCACATGCGGTTCCTGCAGCGACGCCGCCGCGTGGGACTCCCGCTGAAACCGCGCCCGGAACGTCGGATCATTCGAGAACCGCTCCGCCAGAACCTTCAACGCGACGGTTCGCCGCTTCTCGGTGTCGTAGGCCTCGTACACGTCACCCATGCCGCCCCTGCCCACCAGGCCGACGATGGTGTACTTGCCGAATGCCGTACCGAGGTGCGACTCCACGGCCAACCCCCTGATCCCCTCGTGCCCAACGACACTGTCTGGCAGTGTCGCCCAAACGGAGGGGCCGTGCTGACATTTGATGCCTCACGTCGCTCAGGAATCCCAGATCGGGCCGAATGCCGGTATCCCGCGCTTCTCCAGGCCGTGCACCACCTGCTCGGTGACCTCGCGGTTGGCGACGCAGATGACGGCCTCGGCACCGGACTCGAGGTGTGCGGCCCGCGCCAACTGGAACACATCGGGTTTGCCGCGCCTGCCGGTGTCCCAGATCAGCGCGTCCGGCTGCGCGGCCAGGATCTCGTCGACGAACGCGTCGCCATAGGTCTGGCGCGGATTCTTCGTCACCCAGACCAGCCGGGACGGCACCGAGGTGTCGAGGAGGTGACCGAGCAGAGGCCCGATGCCACTGCCGGTCGCCACGAACACCACCTTCGTGAACAGCTTGCGGACGTTGGCCACCCCCACCGTCGGGATACCGCGCACCCACACGTGCGTCGGCGGATCGTCGATGAGAGCGGAGGTCCAGTCGCCGGCACGCGAGACCAGCATGCGGTACCCCTCGGCACCGGGGGCGGCGGGCACATTGGCGAAGTGGTGCCAGCCCACGAACGGCCGGTGGCTGATCGGGCGGGTCGTCCCGACCGCCGGGGCCGGCCCGTGGTCGAGACGCAGGATCACCGCATGCGATGACGGACGCTCGACGGTGACCGGGACGCGGCGCAGCAGCAGCCATGGCCACACCGCCAGGACCACGCTCAGCAGCACCAGCCAGAACGCCGGGGCGGCCGACAGCGCCGAGCCCAGCGAGTCGCTGCCCCGGCTGCCGCCGACGATCAGCAGGGTGTTGACCCACACGAGCAGCAGCGCCGCCCAACCGCAGAACCGGTGGGTGACCTCGAACCGGTCGTGCTGTGCTGCGCGCATCCGCGGCAGCGCCATCACCACCATGACGGTGAACGTGGTGGCGATGGTGACGCCCAGGACCAGATGGGCATGTGATGCCTCGCCCACACCCGCGACTGCATCCCTGATCATCGACACGACGAGGATCAGGTACCAGAGCGTGCCGGCCACCGCGCCACCGACGTGCAGGCCACCGAAGTGGTAGTACTTGCCCAGCATCCACCGCACCCGCAGCGGCCAGGACGGGTGCGGCCGGGTCACCAGCCACGCCAGCGCATTGATCACATAGGGCTGCCGGAACAGCACAGCGGCAGCGAGGTTGGTCTGCGCCGTCAGGGCCAGGGCGCTCAGGTCGGCGCCGTCGGCCGTCCACCAGTTCGCCGCCGTGCAGCCGTAGGCCGCCCAGCCGAGGTTGCCCATCATGACCAGCACGACGAGCCGGTTGTAGTGCATGAGGCGCGGGTGTTTGAGGGCGCGCCGCAGGAACGGCAGTTGGGGGTCGAAGGCAAAGTGTGCCGGACGGTCCGGTCGGTTGGCCGAGGTCGACACCGGGTCGGGTCGGCAGAGAGTTGGTGCGGTCATCTGGATGGCCCCTGATCGTCATAGGCTCGGTGCGGCGAGATCAGATTCGGGGTGAGACCTCAAGAAGTTCTCAAAGGATTCTTGGGACGGGTTCGTGAGACGTATGCGACCCGCAGCGTTGCCCCCAGGCGGCATCGTTAGGCTGTGCGCCATGGCGGCTGACATCGTGCCGGTCCGGATCGGACTGACCAATGGCGACCTGTACACCCTTTGGGCACCGCGCTGGCGCGACGCCGGCGATGAATGGGAGGCGTTTCTCGGCAAGGACGAGGACCTCTTCGCCTTCGAGTCCGTCGCCGATCTGGCCGCCTTCGTGCGGACCGACAGCGATAACGACCTCACCGATCACCCCGGATGGGAGCGGCTCACCAAGGCCAACGCCCACCGGTTCGATCCTGCCGAGGATCAGCAGCACGATCTGATCGGTGTTCCGGAACTGGTCGCCGAGAAGCCCACCGAGGAGTCCATCAAGACGCTGCGTGGCGCCCTGGGCATCGTCTCGGCGATCGGCTCGGTGTGTGACCTGCCCACCATCACCAAGATGTTCAACGGCAACCCGGTGCTCGGCACCATCGGCGGCGGCGCCGAGGCCTTCGGTGGTCGTGCCGGACGCAAGCGCTGGGCCGAGATCGAAGCGGTGATCGGTCGCGCCTGGGATGGCGTCATCGACGCGATCGACGAGCTGGTGAGCACACCCGCGGTCCCCGAGTCCGAGTCGGCGAAGGCCGAGGCCGAACTGGCCGAACCTGCACCCGAGATCGACGACATCCTCGTCGATGCCGAGGACGACGACGTCGTCATCGAGGGCGAGGTGGACACCGAGGAGGAAAGCGACGCGCTGGAGGCCGAGGCCGAACGCCAGGTCCTCGGCAGCGACAAGGACTTCTGGACCCAGGTCGGGATCGATCCGATCCGGATCATGACCAGCAGCGGCACCCTGTACACGCTGCGCTGCTACATCGGCGACGACCCGCGCTTCCTGGGCCGCAACGGCCGCATCAGCGTCTTCAACTCCGAGCGTGCGCTGGCCCGCTACCTGGCCGACGAGCACGAGAGCGATCTGTCCGGGTTCAGCTCCTACGAGATCATTCGCACCGCGGCGACCGACGGCTCGCTCAATGTCGAGGTGACCGACGAGAACATCTACGTGCTCAGCGGTCTGGCCGACGATATCGCCGACGGCCCTGAAGCCGTGGACCGCGATCAACTGGAACTGGCCCTGGAATTGCTCAGGGACGTCGGCGATTACGCCGAGGACCCGAGCGTGTCCAAGGCACTCGAGGCCGATCAGCCGTTGGGCGCCTTCGTCGCGTACGTGCTCGACCCGAAGAAGGCGAAGCCCAAGGGCACCTCGGTCGAGGCCGTCGAGCAGTGGGAAGAGCTGGAACGCTTCACCGAATCGCGCCTGCGCCCCGAGTGATTTGTGGAGTCGCAGCCGCAATCGTTACGGCGCAGACTCCACAAATCGCAGGGGCAATCAGCCGACCAACACCGCATACCGCGGTTTGATCACGCCGTCGATGATGGCCAGCCGCTCGCGGAACGGGATGAAGGCCGACT
The DNA here is from genome assembly GCA_051306235.1 of Mycobacterium sp. Taxonomy (GTDB): domain Bacteria; phylum Actinomycetota; class Actinomycetes; order Mycobacteriales; family Mycobacteriaceae; genus Mycobacterium. The sequence goes on from JBPPMV010000076.1 coordinate 31,944, forward strand.
TCATCGCGTTGATGGTGAACCGCTCCAGGTCGCTCCACCCGTAGCCGAACGCCTCGACCAGGCGCAGCATCTCCTGGCTCATCGTGGTGTCGCTCATCAGCCGGTTGTCGGTGTTGACCGTCACTCGGAAGCGCAGCCGGGCCAGCAGCGCGAAGGGATGTTCGGCGATGCTGGGCACCGCACCGGTCTGCACGTTCGAGGACGGACAGAGCTCCAGCGGAATCCGCTTGTCCCGCAACAGCGAGGCGAGACGCCCCAGCGTCGCATCATCGTCGGACTGCACATCGATATCGTCGACGATCCGCACCCCGTGACCCAGCCGGTCGGCACCGCAGAACGCGATCGCCTCGTGGATCGAGGGCAGCCCGAACGCCTCGCCCGCGTGAATCGTGAAGCGCGCATTGTGGTTCCGCATACATTCGAAGGCATCCAGGTGCCGCGACGGCGGGTAGCCGGCCTCCGCGCCCGCGATGTCGAACCCCACGACACCCCGATCCCGGAAACGGATCGCCAGTTCGGCGATCTCCCGTGACCGGGCCGCGTGCCGCATCGCGGTCACCAGGCAACGCACCACGATCGGTCGGCCCTGCGCCTCGGCCGCCTTCTCGCCGTCGACGAACCCCGCCAGCACGGCGTCGGTGACCTCGTCCAGCGAAAGCCCACGGTCGATGTGCAGTTCCGGCGCGAAGCGGATCTCGGCGTAGACGACGTTGTCGGCGGACAGGTCCTCGACCGCTTCCCGGGCCACCCGGTAGAGCGCATCCGAGGTCTGCATGACACCGACGGTGTGCGCGAACGGCTCGAGGTAGCGCACCAGCGAACCGCTGTGCGCCTGCGTGCGGAACCAGTTGGCCAGTTCGTCGACGTCGGTGGTCGGCAACCCGTCATACCCGAACTGATCGGCGAGTTCGACGACGGTGCGCGGGCGCAGTCCACCGTCGAGGTGGTCGTGCAGCAGCGCTTTGGGGGCCTGTTCGATGAGGTCGAGCGTCAGCGGCGTACTCATCTGCCCATTTTGCCCGCAATCGGCGCTGCGGGTCCGACGATGTACGAACCGCAACCGTTTGTTCGCCGGATCATCAGCTATTCGATGCGATCGATCACCAGCAGACCGAGCCGCGGGGCGTCCGGACCGACCGTCCACCCACCGTCGAGCTCACCCAGCGCGGGCGCCAGCCGTTCGGGGGTGTCGGTGTAGAGCGTGAACAGGGTCTCGCCGGCGGCCACCGGCTCGCCGGGGCAGCGATGGATCTGCACCCCGGCCCCGAACTGCACCGGGTGTCCGGGCGCGGCCCGGCCGGCCCCGAGGCGCCACGCCGCCATCGCCACCGCCATCGCGTCGATATCGCCCATCACGCCACTGCCGGTGGCCACCACCGACTCCGAATGCGCCCCTATCGGCAGCGGCACCGACAGGTCACCACCCTGGGCGGTGACCAAGGCGC
>JBPPMV010000077.1:0-23550 GCA_051306235.1 Mycobacterium sp.
CGGTCGCGGCACGCCAGATCCGCAGCATGACTCGGACGACAGGAACGGGAACAAGTGGCTGAGCGGTTCACCACACCGGTGCCGGTGCGTTGGTCGGATATCGACATGTACCAGCACGTCAATCACGCCACGATGGTGACGATCCTGGAAGAGGCGCGGGTTCCGTTCCTGCAGGAGCCCTTCGTCAACGATATCGACACCATCGGGCTGCTGATCGCCGAGGTGAAGGTCACCTACAAAGGCCAACTGCGCCTGATGGATTCACCACTGCAGGTGACCATCTGGGTGAGCCGGTTGCGGGCAGTGGACTTCAACCTCGGCTACGAGGTGCGCTCGGTGCATGCCGATCCGGACTCGAAGGCCGCCGTGCTCGGGGAGACGCAGTTGGCGGCGTTCAACATCGGGGAGCAGAAACTGGTGCGGCTGCTGCCGCATCACCGCGAGTATCTGCAGCGCTTTCAGCGATGAGCGCTTGCGCGAAGAGCAGATGGCAGCGATGAGCGCTTGCGCGAAGAGTAGACGGTACAGGTGAGCAACCTCTCCGAGCGCGGTCTGTGGCTCGACGCCGCCGCCCACCGCGATGATCTGTCCACGTTCGTCGACCGGGCGCTGCGACTCGACGACGCCGCGGTGATCCGGTTCCGCGAGCGGGTAGGCACCGGCCAGGTCGTCGCCTGGGTGTCAACGGGTTTCGATGTGCTGGCCAGTCGGGTGGTGGCCGGTCGGGTGCGCCCGGCGGATCTGTCCGCCGGTGCCGACACCTTGGCGCGCTCCCTGCCGGTGATGGACGCCGCGGGATTCGTCGAGCTGGGGTTCCCGATGGACTCGGCGTGGCGTGGAGCGCTGCCGCCGGACAACGGATTCACCCACCTCGATGACGTGCCGGCCTGGGCGATTCTCGAGCTCGTCGAGCGGGGCACCGCGCTGGCCAAGGAGCACAGCAGTGCGCATGGGCCACCGGCCTCGCTGCTGGATCAGGAGGTGCTCGCGGTCAGTGCCGGCCAGAGCAGTGTCGGCATCCCGATGCGCTGCGTTTTCGCGTTGACCGCCATGGGTTTTCTGCCGCCCAACGCCGATGTGTTGTCCTCGGAGGAGATCGTGCGGGTCCGGATGCACCCGGCGTGGCTTCGCATCGATGCCCGGTTCGGCACGGTGTACCGGCGACTGGGCGACCCGGCTCTCGTCCTGCGGTGATCTCGGCGCGTTCACGCACGGTGTGCGTGCGTATCCGCGCCCGAATCACACCAACCAAGCGGCGGTATCCGGTGGCAACTGCCCGTCCACCAGCGGCGCGCTGGTCAACAGCAGCTCACCGGCCGGAAGCTCCACGGGCGTACCGCCGGCGTTGAACACGCACACCAGACCTGCGGGGCGCCGGAACGTCGAGTCATTCAGCCACTGCACAGTATCGCCGCCGAATTCGGAACGCCCGGTACGCAACTCGACAGCACCCCGGTAGAGCGCCAGCGTCGAATCCGGATCGGCCAGTTGTGCCTCCACCGTCAGAGAACCCCAGTCGGCAGGCATCGGCAGCCAGGTGTCGGCCGAGGAGGAGAACCCGAACGGCGGCGCAGATCCGCTCCACGGCAACGGAACCCGGCAGCCGTCGCGCCCCCGCTCGACCCGGCCGGAGCGCTCCCACACCGGATCCTGCAGCACCTCGTCGGGCAACTCGACATTCGGCAGGCCCAGCTCGGCCCCGTTGTAGACGAATACCGTCCCGGGCAGCGCCAACTTCACCAACGCCATCGCGCGGGCCCGGCGCAGCCCCACGGACCCGTCGCCGTAGCGGCTGACCTCGCGCGGCACATCGTGATTGGACAGCGTCCAGGTCGGAGCCGCCCCGGCCAGCGCCGCCGCCTCCAGGGAGTTGTCGATGGCAGCCCGGATGCCCTCGGCTTCGAAGTCGGTTTGCACCAGCTGGAAGTTGAAGCCCAGGTGCAGTTCATCGGGGCGCAGATACTTGGCGAACTGTTCGTTGCCGTGCACCCAGATCTCGCCGACGGTCACCGCGTCCGGGTAATCGTCGAGCACGGTGCGGATGAACCGGTGGATATCGTGCACGGCGTCATTGTCGAAGCGTGGGTCGTCGGCCTTGTTACGCAGCAGTTCGTTATCGCTGAGATCCATATCCGGCAGCGTCGCGGGCTTGGCCATCCCGTGCGCGACATCGATGCGGAACCCGTCCACACCGCGATCCAGCCAGAACCGCAGCGTCTTCTCGATATCGTCGAATACTTCGGGGTTCTCCCAGTTCAGATCCGGCTGGGCGGCATCGAACAGGTGCAGGTACCACTGCCCGTCATCGACCCGTGTCCAGGCCGGACCACCGAATATCGACACCCAGTTGTTGGGCGGCTCCGCGCCATCGGGGCCCACCCCGTCGCGGAAGATGAAGCGATCCCGCCGCGACGGATCGTCCAGTGCCTCGACGAACCACGGATGCGCGGAGCTCACGTGGTTGGGCACCAAATCCATGGTGACCTTGATATCGCGGGCATGCGCCGCCTCGACCAGTCGGTCCAGCGCGGTCAGATCGCCGAACAGCGGGTCGATATCGCGGGGATCGGAGACGTCGTAGCCGTGGTCGGCCATCGGCGACACCATCACCGGATTCAGCCACAGCGCCTGCACGCCGAGATCGGCCAGATAGTCCAGTCGGTCGGTGATCCCGTCGAGGTCGCCGACCCCGTCACCATTGCTGTCGGCAAACGAGCGCGGATAGATCTGATAGAAAACCGCCCGCGACCACCACTTCGGGCGAGCGAAGCGACGGGAGATGGACCCGGTCATCAGAAAGCCGAGTTGACCATGGAGTCGGCGGCCATCTGCAGGTAATCCAGCAGCGCCCTGCGATGCGCATCGTCCAGGGTCGCGGAGTCGATCGACGCGACGGCGGTGTGCATACAGCGCAGCCAGGCGTCGCGCTCGAGATAGCCGATCCGGAACGGGTTGTGCCGCATCCGCAGCCGGGGATGGCCCCGCTGATCGGAATAGGTACGCGGACCGCCCCAGTACTGCTCCAGAAACATTCGCAGCCGTTCCTCGGCGCCGTCGATATCGTCCTCGGGGTACAGCGGCAGCAGGATCTCGTCCTCGCGTACCTGCTCGTAGAACCGCGCCACGATCGCGGTGAACGTGGCGTGGCCTCCGACTTCGTCGTAGAACGACTGCTGAGGCTGGGTCACTTCACCCATTGTTCCCGATCAGCCGCCGCGCCGTGGCAGCGGGAGGGCTCGGCAGACGCCGACGATTAGTGCAGCTAACAGGTGTTTCACCGGAAGTTCACCGGACTGACCAGCGAACACCGGAGAAATAGCCGTGCGAGCACGACAAAATCATGGTGGACTGTCTTTCCGGAGGACGAATGTCGCAGCGCAAGAAAAGCCCTGCTCGACGACAGGGCTACCGATTCCCCACGGCCGTGGCCGATTCTCCTGCTGCGCTGTCCGCACAAGTCGCCGAGGTTCCGCCGCCCGCCCACCAGGGATCGGTCTGGGGGCGGCGCCGGGTGCTGCTGCTCAATTCCACCTACGAGCCGCTCACCGCACTGCCCATGCGCCGGGCCGTCATCATGCTCATGTGCGGTAAGGCCGATGTCGTCCATGACGACCCGTCCGGCCCGGTGATCCACTCTGCGACCCGCACCATCGTGGTGCCGTCGGTGATCCGGCTGCGCACCTTCGTCCGGGTGCCCTACCGCGCCCGCATCCCGATGACCCGCGCCGCCCTGATGCACCGAGACCGGTTCCGTTGCGCCTACTGCGGCCAGAAGGCCGACACCGTCGACCACGTGGTGCCGCGCAGTCGCGGAGGTGAGCACTCCTGGGAGAACTGTGTGGCGGCGTGCTCGGAGTGCAATCACCGCAAGGCCGACCGGATGCTCGCTGAGCTGGGCTGGTCGCTGCGATCGACGCCGATGCCGCCCAAAGGTCAGCACTGGCGGCTGTTGTCATCGGTGAAGGAACTCGACCCGGCTTGGGTCAGATATCTGGGTGAGGGCGCGGCGTGAGCGACGCTGCGATACGGTTTGTCCCGTGAGTACAGCCTTGGCCCATGGCCTGATGGGTGGGATCCCGCTCGTCATATTTCTGGTGCTGGCCGCGTTGGCCTACCGCCACAAGGGACCGCACCCTGAGTCCTACACACTGACCGAAGAGTGGACACACGATCCGATCCTGTGGGCGGCCGATGAGCCTGCAGATCATGGACACGGCGGCCACGGCGCGCACGTGACAGTGGGAGGTGGCGCAAGTGGCAAGTGGTAGCCATACCAACGAGATCGCCCGGACCGCCACCGACCTGGAGCTGCCCTACGGTTACGCACTGACCAGCAGTGGCCGGATCTCGGGAGTCACCGAGCCCGGTGAGCTGTCGGTGAACTACCCGTTCTCGACCAAGGATCTGGTCACCCTCGATGACGCGCTGAAGTACGGCTCGCGGTACGCCAAAGCACGTTTCGCGGTGTTCATCGGCGATCTCGGTGCCGACCCTGCGGCCACCGCCCGCGAGATCCTCGCCAAGGTGCCGACCCCGGACAACGCCGTGTTGCTCGCGGTGTCGCCGAACCAGAAGGCCATCGAGGTCGTCTACGGCGCCGATGTGAAGGGCCGCGGTATCGAGACCGCCGCGCCGCTCGGCATCTCGGCCGCGCTCGGTTCGCTGCGCGACGGCAACCTGATCGACGCGCTGGTGAGCGCCATCCGAGTCATGTCCGCCGCGGTCTCGCCGCGCTGACACATTCTGTTGCATCAACCCCGGCACCGCCCTTCGGTGCCGGGGTTGATTGCTGTGTGACCTACGACGGCGGCTGAAAGCCTCCGATCTGCGCCTCAAGCAGTTCTGCCAGCCGCATCGTGGTGCGATCCCCGAACATCGGACCGATGAGCTGCGCTCCGACCGGCAGGCCCTCGGGGGACCGACCCGCCGGTATCGCTGTAGCGGGCAGGCCGGGCATCGTGGCCAGGCCGGCCCAGACGAGCTGGTCGAAATACGCATGGTCGACCCCGTCGATGTCGAGCCGGCGTGCCAGCAGATCAGGGTTGTGGTCGTGCGGAAACGCGGGAGTCGGAGTGATCGGGCACACCACGGCATCGAATTCGCAGAACAGTTGCCGCCAGCCGTGGCGGTGGATCTCGCGTCGGTTGTTCACCTCGATCCAATCGCGGTGGCTCAACACCATTCCGCGCAGCCGAGCCGCGTCGAGGCTGTGGTCGTCTGCACTCAAGCCTGCTGCGCGGGCCCGCAGCTGCTCGTATGTGTCGACGGGAAATCGTGCCACCGAGCCCGAAAACAGCAACAGCATGTACAGCGATGCGGCTTCGGCCAGATCGGGCAGCAGCGGACTGTGCCGTTCGACGCGGGCACCACCGGCGACGAGCGCATCGGCCACCCGGCTCACGCCTGCACCGACCGCAGCGCCCGTCGCAACGAACGGATGCTGGTCGAGGACCAGGACCCGGAAGTCGCCGAGATTCTCGTGACGCCCGGAAGGCAGCGTCACCTCATGCGCGGCCCCGAGCGTCAGCGGGTCCGGCCCGGCCATCACGTCGAGCAGCAGGGCGAGATCGCCGGCAGTGCGCGCCATCGGGCCGACGACGGCGAGGTCGGACTCAGTAGGCAGCGCCGGCCCTGGCGGTGGGGTCATACCGCGCATCGCGGCGAGCCCGAGTGTGGGCTTGTGCGCATAGACGCCGCAGAAATGTGCGGGAGTGCGCAGCGAACCGGCGATGTCGGAGCCGATGGAGAGCGCGCCGAAGCCGGTTGCCAGGGCCGCGGCCGATCCGCCGGATGATCCGCCCGACGTGCGGCCGCAATCCCATGGGTTGTTGGTGGTGCCGTAGATCTGGTTGAAGCTCTGCACATCTTGAAGCCCGAACGGCACATTGGTCTTACCGAGCAGCACCGCACCGGCGGCCTTGAGCCGTGACACCTGGATCGCATCCTCGGCCGGTGCAAAGTCCCGGTACTGCGGTATGCCCCAGGTGGTGGGCAGACCTACCACGTCGTAGGACTCCTTCACCGTCACCGGAATTCCCAGCAGTGGGCGATCCTCACCCCGGCCGCGTGCCCGGTCGGCGTGCCTCGCGGCCTCCCGCGCACGATCGAAGTCCGCCACGCAGACCGCGTTGATCACCCCGTCGTCCCGCTCGATCCCGGCGATCGCCCAGTCGGTCAGTTCCGCCGAGGACACGTCACCGGCACGTAGCGCGGCCGCCAGCTCGCCGGCAGACCGAAGGTTCCATTCCATGATTTTGACGCTAACGGCCCGCGTCGGAGGCCATGAAATCCCGCTTCACGCAACGGGAAATTTCGTCGATGACAGTGCGCACCAATGGAACAGCGAATGCGCGACGAGTCAGCCGACGGCGCCTGGGGATGCTTCCAGCTCAGCGGTGAGCAACTCGGTCAGGGTGCCCCGGATCTCGACGTACCGCATCAGGAACGCGCGCTCATCGAGCCGCTTGCGCCGCATCCAGCCGGTGACTTCCTCATTGCACTTGCTGGCATTGCAGGCGCCGCACGCCGGCACCACATTCTCGATCGTGTAGCGACCGCCGCGGGAGATCGCCATGACGCAGTCCCGCTGCAGCGGTTTGTCGGCCGCGCCGCAGTAGGCGCAGCCGTTCCAGGCTGATTTCAGCGCTGCCCACTGTTCGTCGGTGAGGTCGTTGACGACGGCCTTGACCCGGCGGGTGCGCTTGCGTGCGGCGCGCGCTCTGCGACTGTTGGGCGAGGCCATAGCCGAAGCGTATTGCCGGCGAGCGACCGCGTCGGTACCCGCCGTGCGGCGTGTCGGCGCGCAGACGCGGTCGCTCGCGGGACGTCAGCCGATATCGAAGGCCCGGGCACGCAACGAGCGCTCGACGCCTGCGCGGCCCTCCAGCACCAGACGATGCAGTGCCGGCGGCACGTCGGGGCCCGCCAGGAACGCATCCGCGGCGTCCAGTCCGGCCTGGCTGATATCCCAGGACGGGTAGAGCCCGATCACGACGGTCTGGGCGACCTCGCTGGAGCGACGATCCCACACACCCGAGATGGCTGCGAAGTAGCGATCCCGGAACGGCGCCAGCAACTCGGCCTGACCCGGCTGCACGAAACCGCCGACGATGGCCCGGGTGGTGATGTTGGCCAGCGTGTCGTCCTCGATGACCTGCTGCCAGGCGGCCTCCTTGACCGCCACCTGCGGGCGAGCCGCTGCGGCGGCGGCGGCGTTGCGCTTACCGGCCGCCGTCGGGTCGCCCTGGGCCTCGGCGTCGATGAACGGCTTGTCGACGCCGTCTGCATCGATCACCCCGGCGCGGGCCAGGGCGGTGACGATGCGCCAGCGCAGGTCGGTGTCGATGACCAGCCCGGCCAGATTGACTGCCGCCGGCTCGTTGTCGAGCAGTGTCGAGAGCACGGCGATGTGGTTGGGCGAGAGCACCGATGCGGTGAGCGCATTCACGAACGCGAGCTGATGATCCGATCCGGGCGCCGACTCACGTGCCTGATCCAGCAGGGCATCGCCGAAGGCGGGCCAGCCCGTCTCGGCCGCCCAGGCGGGTTCGGCGTAGGCACCCAGCGCGGTCTGCGCCTGCAGCAGTAAGCGCTGCGCCACACCGACTTCCGTCTCCCCGTGGATTCCGCCGATGACCAGGGTCACGAAATCGCGGGCCGTCATCTCGGCTTCGCGGGTCATCTCCCAGGCCGCCGACCAGGCCAGCGTGCGGGGGAGCGGATCGGCGATATCGGCAATGCGGGCCAGCACCGTCTGCAGGGACTGCGGGTCCAGCCGCGATGAGCAGTAGGTGAGGTCGTCGTCATTGATCAGGATGAACTGTCCGCGCGAAATGCCAACCAGTGCAGGAACATCCGTCTCGGAGCCCTCGACATCGAGTTCCTCGCGATGCACCCGCACCAACTTGCCGGAGGCGTCCTCGTCGTAGATGCCCACGGCGAGCCGGTGCACCCGGGTCTCGCCGGCGCCGGGCGCGGCACCGGACTGCTGCACCGCGAACCGGGTGAATGTGCCATCGGCGTCGACGTCGAAATCGGCGCGCAGGGTGTTCAGGCCGGTGGTCTTGAGCCACTGTTGGCCCCAGCCCGACAGGTCGCGACCCGAGGACTTCTCCAGTGCGCCAAGCAGATCGCCGAAAGTGGCGTTGCCGAACGCATGATCGCGGAAGTAGTCGCGCAAGCCGGCCAGGAAAGCTTCGAGGCCGACATAGGCCACCAGCTGCTTGAGCACGCTGGCGCCCTTGGCGTAGGTGATGCCGTCGAAGTTGACCTCGACCGCATGCAGGTCGGGGATGTCGGCGGCCACCGGGTGGGTGGACGGAAGCTGGTCCTGCCGGTAGGCCCAGGACTTCTCCACGTTGGCGAAGGTGGTCCAGGCCTGGGTGTACTCGGTGGCCTCGGCCTGGCACAGCACCGAGGCGAAGGTGGCGAAGGATTCGTTGAGCCACAGGTCATCCCACCACTGCATGGTGACCAGGTCGCCGAACCACATGTGCGCCATCTCGTGCAGCACGGTCTCGGCGCGGCGCTCGTAGCTGTACCGGGTGACCTTGGACCGGAAGACGTAATCCTCCAGGAAGGTCACCGCGCCGGCGTTCTCCATGGCGCCGGCGTTGAACTCCGGCACGAACAGCTGGTCGTACTTCCCGAATGCGTACGGTTCGCCGAAGTTGCGGTGGTAAAAGCCGAAACCCTGCTTGGTCTCGGTGAACAGTCGCTCGGCGTCCATGAACTCCGACAGCGATGCGCGGCAGAAGATGCCGAGCGGGATGTCGCCGTGGTCGTCGGTGTAGACGTCATCCCAGCGGGCGTACGGCCCGGCGATGAGTGCGACCAGGTAGGTGCTCATCTTCGGGGTGGTGACGAAGGTGTGCAGACCGTTCTGCACGGATTCGGTTGCGCCGTTGGAGATCACCTGCCAGTGCTCGGGTGCCTTGACGGTCACGTCGAAGGTGGCCTTCAGATCGGGCTGATCGAAGCAGGCGAACATCCGCTTCGCGTCGGCGGTCTCGAACTGGGAGTACAGGTACACCTCGTTGTCGACGGGGTCAACGAAGCGGTGCAGCCCCTCACCGGTGTTGGAGTACAGGCAGTCGGCGTCGACGACGAGCTCGTTGCGTTCGGACAGACCGGCCAACGCGATGCCGGTCGACTCGTCGTAACCGGAGATGTCGAGCGGCTGGCCGTTGAGGGTCGCGCTGTGCACGGTGGCGGCGGCGAGATCGATAGAGGAGTCCGCTCCGGCGGTTGCAGAGAACGTCACGGTTGTTGTCGACCTAAACGTTTTCTCACCGGTGGTGAGGTCCAGATCGATGCGGTAGTTGTCGACGGTGACCAGCGCGGCGCGTTCGGCGGCCTGGTCGCGGGTCAGATTCGGGAGAGCCACGCCGACCAACTTAGTCCCCGCGGGGGAACATATGCCGGGCGGCGACAGTTGTGCCGTCGTGGAGACCGACCACACCGTAGCGAGAGGACTCAGGCCCATGGCCCAAAAGGACACCGCTGGATTCTGGTTCGACCCGTTGTGCCCGTGGTGTTGGATCACCTCGCGCTGGATCCTCGAAGTCGAGAAGGTCCGCGACATCGACGTCAACTTCCACGTGATGAGCCTGGCGGTGCTCAACGAGGGTCGCGATCTCCCGGAGGAGTACCAGGAGATGATGAAGAAGGCCTGGGGTCCGGTGCGGGTGGCCATTGCTGCCGAGCAGGCCCATGGTCCGGAGGTGCTGTCCCCGCTGTACACCGCGATGGGCACCCTGATCCACAACGAGGGCAACAAGGATTTCGACGACGTCATCAAGAAGTCGCTGGAGCAGGCCGGTTTGCCCGCCGAACTGGCCGAGGCCGCAGCCTCCGACAAATACGACGATGCGCTACGCAAGAGCCACCACGAGGGCATGGATGCCGTGGGCGATGACGTCGGCACCCCGACCATCCACGTCAACGGCGTCGCGTTCTTCGGCCCGGTGCTGTCCCGCATCCCGCGCGGCGAGGAAGCCGGCAAGCTCTGGGACGCCTCGGTGATCTTCGCGTCCTACCCGCACTTCTTCGAGCTCAAGCGGACCCGGCACGAGTCGCCCGAGTTCGACTGAGCGGACGCTTGAATGAGTCGTAGCGAAAGGTGAGAGTTCGCTTGACTCGCTCTGCAGGACATGGGGGGAGCGCTGCACGCGACCGCCGGCGCCTGCCCTGGATCGCCACCGGTGTCGTCATTGCAGTCGTGCTCGCAGTGGGCGGTGTCGCGGCTGTGTTTCAGTTCGGGCTGCCTTGGTGGATGCGGGACGGCGATCGCAACCATGTGTTCGTCAGCAACGGCGATCACCAGCGGTACCAGGTGCACCTGCCCCCGCAGTACGACGGCACGACCGAACTGCCCGTCATGATGGCCATTCACGGTTGCGGTATGACGGGCTTCGGATGGAACTCGATGAAGCACACGGCGCAGTTCAACAGTCTGGCTGACCGCGAGGGGTTCATCGTCGTGTATCCGACACAGCGAATGCTCCGTGACACCCTCAACTGCTGGAGATCGGCGGATCCTCGGGATCAGCAGCGTTCGAGCGGGGAACCTGCCCTGCTGGCCGGTGTCGCGCGGGAAGTAGTTCGGACCTACAACGCCGATCCGTCCCGCGTGCACGTAGCCGGTGCGTCATCGGGCGCGGGCACCGCCGTCATCCTCGCCGCCACGTACCCAGATGTGTTCGCCACCGTGACGTCGGTCGCCGGTGGCGAGTACGGCTTGAATCAGGTTGATCCTGATGACCCCGAGGCCACGGATCCCACGTACACCGCGCGCCAGGCCTGGTCCCAGATGGGGGACCGGGCCAGGTCGGTACCGCTGTTGGTCATCCAGGGTGAGCAGGACTCGGTGGTTCCGCCATCGGTTGCCACCCGCCTCGTCGAACACTGGACGGCGGTGAATGATCTCGTCGACGATCAGCTGCTCAACGACAGCCTGAATCTGGTGGAGGAGACCGAGACGGTGACCTCGACGTCAGGCGCACATCCGTACTCGCGAACCACGCTTTCTGCGCCGGACGGCAGCGCGGTCATCGAGTCGTATCTGGTCGCCGGCATGGGGCATTCCTGGCCAGGACCGGGCGGGGACGGGCTGTTCACCGACCGTGCCGGCCCTGATGCGTCCGCCATCGCGTGGGATTTCGCCAAGCGCCAGCGGTTGTCGTAGCCGGTGCGGGTGCACGGCAACGAAATCCGAAGGTGTGAAATTGGTTGGTTCCGGTTGCAAGCATGTGCCGCGCGCGTCAAAGTGCTCAGAATGACTGCGGCTGAGCCCACCACCGACGGCACCTACCGGGACCGCCTCGTCGCGGTCGAACCCGGCGGCAACGAGTTCATCGCCGAAGCCGATCGGCACGGGCGACCCAGCCAACTGTTGTGGACCTGGGCCTCGCCGAACCTGGAGTTCGCCACCATCTTCCTGGGCGTGCTCGCGGTCACGTATTTCGGCATGACGTTCTGGCAGGCGGCGGCGGGCGTCATCGTCGGCGGCGGCCTCGGTGCGCTGGCGCACTTCTTCCTGTCCGCCAGGGGGCCGCGGCTGGGTGTCCCGCAGATGGTGGTCGGCCGCCTGCCGTTCGGATTCAAGGGCAATGCGGTGCCCTCGGTGCTGATGGCCGTCACCGCCGGCGTCGGCTGGTTCGCAACCAACAGTGTCAGCGGCGCATTCGCACTGTCGACACTGTTCGGGATCGGCCCGCTGCTGGCGCTTGTACTGGTGGTGGTCGTGCAGACCGCGCTGGCGTTCTTCGGGCACAACCTGGTGCAGGCGTTCGAGCGTTGGGCGTTCCCGGTGCTCGCAGTCATCTTCGCCGTCACCTCGGTGGTGATTCTGACCCAGGCCGATCTAGGTGCGCCCGCGATCGAGGGCGGCGTCGGTGGACTGGGCGGCTTCCTGCTGACGGTCGGCACCACCTTCGGCTACGTGGCCGGGTGGGCGCCGTACGCGGCGGACTTCAGTCGCTATCTGCCCAGCACGGTGTCCCCCGTGCGCACCGGCTTGTTCGCTGCAGCCGGTCTGTTCGGCGCGTGCACCATTCTGGCGATCGTCGGGGCGGCCTCGGCCACCATCGTCACCGCGGCCACCGACAATCCGACGGACGCCTTCACCAGCTCGCTGCCGGCCTGGCTGGCCGCCGCCACGTTGCTGGCCATCACCGTCGGCGCCGTCGCTGCCAACGCGATCAATGTGTACTCGGCCGGGATGGCTTTCGTCACCACCGGTGTCAAGTTCCCCGCGCATATCGCGCGGGCGCTGGCGACGGTGTTCTTCGGAGTGGCCGGGTTCCTCGTCGCCTGGTGGGCACTGGCCGATGCCGCCACCAGCTACAAGAGCTTCCTGTTCGTGATCGCGTACTGGGTCGGCCCCTGGCTGGGTGTCGTCTTCGCCGACCAGTACCTGCGGCGTGGACACCGGGTCGACGGATTTCTCTATGACCGCAACTACTCGAACTGGCCGGGGCTACTGTCGTTCCTGATCGGCCTGGTGGTGTCGGTGCTGCTGTTCTGCAACCAGGAGCTTTTCGTGGGATTCGTGGTCCGGGCAGTGCCCGATCTGGGTGATATCGGCTTCTTCGTCGGGTTCGTGCTCGCCGCAGGCAGCTATCTGGTGTTGTGCCGGTCCAAGATCCAAGCGGAACGGGTGGCTTCGTGAGTTCGGAGAAAATGGCGAGTCCGGAGGACATGCTCGACGTCGCCGTCGAGGAGGCGCGAAAAGGGTTGGCAGAAGGCGGTATTCCGATCGGTGCGGCACTGTTCACCGCCGACGGTGCGCTGCTGGGCAGCGGGCACAACCGCCGCGTGCAGAACGACGACCCGTCGGTGCACGGCGAGACCGACGCCTTCCGCAATGCCGGACGGCAGCGGGACTACCGGTCGACGGTGATGGTGACCACGCTCTCGCCCTGCTGGTACTGCAGTGGCCTGGTGCGCCAGTTCAACATCGGCGCCGTCGTCATCGGGGAGGCCAAGACATTTTCCGGCGGACACGACTGGCTGGCGGAGAACGGGGTGCAGGTCACGCTGCTCGAGGATCAGCGCTGCGTGACGATGATGGAGGAGTTCATCGCGGCGCGGCCCGAACTGTGGAACGAGGATATCGGGGTGGCTGAATGAGTGCCATTGCCACACTGGATATCTCGCGCTGGTATGCCGGTGGCGCCGATGCCGATGCGCTGGCGGCCGAGGTCGACGAGGGGCTGCAGCGGGCCGGGTTCATCGTGGTCACCGGCCACGGTGTCGACACCGGACTCGCGGCCCGGGTGCGGTCCGCGAGCCGGGAGTTCTTCGCGCTACCCGACGCCGTCAAACAACGCTATTCGGTGCCCGTCGGCGGACACGGCTGGATCGGGCCCGGGGCGGAGGCCAACGCCTACGCCGAGGGCACCGAGACCCCGCCCGATCTCAAGGAGAGCTTCAGTCTGGGTGCCGAAACTCTGACCGGCGATCCGGACGTGGACCGAATCTGGTTCGCGCCCAACGTCTGGCCCGCCGAGGTGGCACATCTGCAGGCCCTGGTCGACGAGTACACCGCCGCCATGCGCAGGCTCTCCGACGATCTGCTGGCGCTCTTCGCCAAGGCGTTGGGCCTGCCCGACAATCCGTTCGCCGCGCTGGCGAGCCGACCGACCTGGACGATGAACATCAACCACTATCCGCCGGTGAGCGTGGTCGGCGAACCTGAGCCGGGTCAGTTCCGGATCGGCCCGCACACCGATTTCGGCACCGTCACCGTGCTCGATCGAGAACCGGGAGCCGGTGGGCTGCAGGTGTACTCGGAGGAAGCGGGCTGGGAGGACGCGCCGTGGGAGCCGGGGGCGCTCACCGTCAACATCGGTGACCTGCTGGAGTATTGGAGCGGACGGCGCTGGCCGTCGGGTCGGCACCGGGTTCTGCCGCCCCAGCCGCACGCCCCCGAGGAGGATCTGGTCTCGCTGATCTACTTCTACGAGGCCAACCACGACGCGCTCGTCACACCGCTGGAGCCGCCGATCGGGCGGGTCTCCGGACTCGATCCGGTAACCTCGGCCGATTTCATCAAGGAGCGCCTCGACGCCATTACCGTCGGCTAGTTCTGGACGGTCGGCCGGATCGAGAGCTCACCGATCTCGACCTCCCAGGGTTGGTCGATGACAAACTCGACGGCCCTGGCGATTGCGTCGGGGTCGAGCGCGAAAGCCTGCATTCCGCGGTCGATCTCGGCGCGGATGGCCGGATCGCTGACGGACTCGGCGAATTCGGTGCGCACGTAGCCCGGCGAGATGGCTGTGGTCTTCAGCGTCCCGTCGGTGGACTCCTGGCGCAGCCCCTCCAGCAGGGTCCGCACCGCATTCTTGGTGGCGGCGTACACCGCCATGGTCGGCACGATCTTGATTCCCGCGGTCGAGACGATGGTGACGAAATGACCGCGCCCCTGCTTCTCGAAGACCGGCAGGGCGGCGTCGATACCGTGCAGCACTCCGCGCAGATTGACGTCGATCATCGCGTCCCAGTCCCCGCGGCGGCGAGCGGACATCGGCGAGATCGGCCCGATCCCGGCGTTGCTGACCAGCACGTCGAGCCTGCCGAACTCGGACACGGCAGACGTGACGAGCCGTTCCAGATCCTCGGCGCGGGTTACGTCCACCGGTACGGCACGGGCGCGGCCGCCGGCGGCGCGGATTTCCGCGGTCAACGTGTCGAGGCGGTCGGTGCGCCGCGCCCCGAGAACGACCGCGGCCCCACGGCTCGCGAGTCGGCGCGCCGTCGCGGCCCCGATGCCACTGCTGGCGCCGGTTATCGCCACCACCTTGTCGGTGAACGAATCCATCGTTAACCTCCTGAGTCGAAGTGGACAACTTGTCCGCTTCCTATATAAGCGGACAAGTTGTCCGTTTTCAACTCGGGGGGTGGCGTCATGTCCGAGCGCACCGATGCCGCGCGCAGTCGCGCCGCGATCATCGAGGCCGCCCGCGCCCTCGTCACCGAACCCGGAGAGCTCAAGCTCAGTGCGGTCGCGCGGCGGGCCGGTGTGGGTCAGGGAACGCTCTACCGGCACTTCGCCACCCGTGACGAGCTGGTCCGCGCGCTGTACGACGAGGAGGTCGACGAGCTCGTCGACCTCGCCCACCAACTGCTCGAGGAGCACCCGCCGCGGGAGGCGCTGCGGCGGTGGTTCACCCAGCTCGCTGCGTATGCGCGGGTGAAGTTCGGGGTGATCGCCGCGGTCGAGGCCTCGGTATGGCAGGACATCGGAGCCCGGACGCCGGGCAAGCTCGGCGAGGCGCTGGGCGCCCTGCTCGCGGCCGGGCGCGAGGCCGGCGTGCTGCGTGGCGATGTCGACTCACGCGATGTGATCCTGCTGTCGTGGTTCCTGGCCCACGTCGAGGACGACGAATGGGCAGAGCGCACCCCGCGACTGCTCGACGTGATGCTCGACGGCCTGACGGCTCGCTGATCGCCTGCAGGGGCGTCTGCCAGAATTATCGCCATGCGCGTCTACATCGGTGCCGACCACGCCGGATTCGAGTTCAAGAAGACCATCGTCGAGCATCTGAAGAAGACCGGCCACGAGCCGATCGACTGCGGTGCCTACGCCTACGACGCCGAGGACGACTACCCGGCGTTCTGCATCGACGCCGCGGTCAAGACGGTCGCCGATCCCGACAGCCTGGGCATCGTGCTCGGCGGCTCGGGCAACGGCGAGCAGATCGCCGCGAACAAGGTGCCCGGCGCGCGGTGCGCGCTGGCCTGGAGTGTGGAGACCGCGCAGCTGGCCCGGCAGCACAACAAGGCTCAGTTGATCGGGCTCGGCGGTCGCATGCACACCGAAGAGGAAGCGCTCGCCATCGTCGATGCGTTCCTGTCCACCCCGTGGTCGGAGGCCGAGCGCCATCAGCGTCGTATCGACATCCTGGCTGCCTACGAGGTCGACCACATCGCACCCCCGGTGCCCGGCGCGCCGGCCTAGCGATGCCCGAAGGGCACACCCTGCACCGGCTCGCCCGGCTGCATCAGAAGCGGTTCGGCCGCAAACCGGTCATCGTGACCAGCCCCCAACAGCGTTTCGCCGAGGGCGCCGAGAGGGTGACCGGTCGCGTCCTGCGGCAGGCCGACGCCTGGGGTAAGCACCTGTTCCACCACTACGACTGCGGCGCCGTCGTACACATCCACCTCGGCCTCTACGGCAAGTTCACCGAGGCGGCGCTGCCGCTCGATGAGCCCGTCGGCCAGGTGCGGATGCGGATGATCGGCACCGAGTACGGCACCGATCTGCGCGGCCCGACGGTGTGTGAGGTGATCGAGGACGGGGCCGTGGACGACATCGTGGCACGACTGGGTCCCGACCCGCTGCGTCCGGATGCCGACCAGACACTCGCGTGGACCCGAATCGCCAAGTCCCGCAGGACTATCGGCGGGCTGCTGATGGACCAGAAGGTGCTGGCCGGCGTCGGCAACGTATACCGCAGCGAGCTGCTCTACCGGCACCACATCGACCCGTACCGTCCCGGCACCGATGTGTCGGCCGACGAGTTCGCCGAGATGTGGACCGATCTCGTCGCGTTGATGAAGGTCGGTGTGCGCCGCGGCAAGATCGTGACGATGCGTCCTGAGGACGACCGCGGCGCCCCCTCGTACGGGCGCGGCCGGCCCCGCACCTATGTCTACCGCCGCGCCGGCGATCCCTGCCGGGTCTGCGGCACGACGGTGCGCACCGCAGAACTGGAGGCCCGCAACGTGTTCTGGTGCCCCAACTGCCAGACCTGACGCGAGGTCAGCGCCAACCCCGGCAGCCAGGGACAATCGTCCCGTGGAACTCATTCTGGTGGTCGTCGGAGCCATAGTCGTCACGGCTGTCGCACATCGGCGCGGCTTGGAACCCGCGCTGATCATCGTCATGATCGGTGCCGCTGTGTCGTTTCTGCCGGACTTCGAACCACCGGAACTGGACTCGCACATCCTGCTCACGGTGGTGCTGCCGCCGCTGCTGTACTCGGCGGCCTTGAACTTCTCCTTCCCGACCTTCCTGCGCAACATCCGCCCCATTCTCGGTCTGGGTGTGGCCCTGGTCGTGGTGAGTGCGTTCGCCGTCGCTGCCGTGTCGTCCTGGCTGGTGGTGGTGCCGTTGACCTTCGGGACGGCGCTGGTGCTCGGTGCGATCGTGGCGCCACCGGATGCCGTCACCGCGGTGGCCGTCGGCCGCAAGCTGGGCCTGCCCAAGCGGGTGATGGCGATCCTGACGGGGGAGAGCCTCATCAACGACGCTGCGGCACTGACCCTGTTCAGCATCGCCGTCGCGCAGGTGGCCGGCACCCACACCTTCATCGACAACCCGTTCCTGCTGTTCGGCTACAGCGCTGTGCTCGGCCCGGTGGTCGGTGCACTCCTCGGCTACATCACGCTCTGGATTCGCAAACGGCTCGCCAACCCCGGGCTGGAGACGGTGCAGGGGCTGTTGGTGCCCTTCGGTGCCTTCATCCTGGCCGAGGAGATGCACGCATCAGGCGTGCTGGCCGTCGTGGTTGCAGGGTTCGTGGTCGGCAACGGGACGCTCGGGGCGGGGTATCAGACCCGGCTGCAGGAGCGCTACGTGTGGAACTCGGTGGACGTTCTGCTGGAGGCGTTCGTCTTTGCATACATCGGTCTGCACCTGCGGTTCGTGCTGGAGGACCTGCGGGAGGCGCACGAGTCGCTGGCGCAGGTCGGTGTCGCGTCGGCGGTGGTGCTGCTGATCGTGTTGGTGATCCGGCCGCTGTCGGTGTTCCTGATGTTCGGCCGCAACAAGCTGTTCCGGCATGTCGAGTCGAGATGGAGTGTGCCGCTCCCCGACGGCGATGCCCGCGACGGGCGGGGTCGCGCGGCGCGCCGCCGGGAGCCCGGGAAGTGGCGGTCCAAGATCGACCGCCGCTCGCTGTCCTGGCAGGAGAACGTGGTGGTGTCCTGGACCGGGATGCGCGGCGTGGTCACGCTGGCCGCCGCGGCGGCGATCCCGGTCACGACAGTCGACGGCGAGCCGTTCCCCGAACGCGCCACCATCCAGGCCATCGCGTTCGTCGTCGCCATCGGCACGCTGCTGATCCAGGGCTGGACGCTGCCCGTGCTGATCGGGCGCCTCCAACTGTCCCGATTCAGCGATGATCACGCTGCCGACCGGCTCGAGGAGATCAAGGCCGAGCAGGTCGTGCACGACGCCGCCGACGAGGTGCTGACCGAATTCAGGGCGAACCCGCCGGCCGGACTGAAACCGGAGATGGTCACCGAGATCCGGGCGACCATTGCCCGGCACTCGCAGGACGCCGACGAGATGCCCGATCCGGAGGCGCACACCAAACGCGCGGAAGCGTTCTCGGCGCTGTACCGATCGGTGTTGGCCGCCCAGCGGACTGCGCTCATCACCGAACGCGACGAGGGCCGCATCGAGGATGAAGCGGTGCGCGCCATGTTGGAACGTCTCGATCTGCAGGAGGCCGGCGTCACCGCGCGGTTGGAGAGCCGGCTGTAGCCCGCAGGCCGAGGTTGGAGATCGATCTAGAAGTCGAAGCCGCCGAAGTCGCCGCCACCGAAATCTCCGCCGCCATCCCAGCCACCGCCCGCGTCGCCGCCGCCATCCCAGCCGCCTTGGTCGCCGCCGCCGTCCCAACCACCCTGGTCGCCGCCGCCGTCACCGAGCTGGCCCTGGTCCATACCGTCCTGGAAACCGTCGCCGTAGCCGTTCTCGAAGGCCTGCGAGTCATAGCCGACGCCGGCCATCCCGCTGAACATCGTGCTGAACAGCAGGACCGAACCGATACCCCATGCACCCGCGACCAGCGCCGGCTTCCACCATGGCTCCGAGTACCAACCCGCGGGGACCGGGCGCCCTGCGACGCGTCCACCCGGGTAGTAGTTCGGGGTGCGCTCCGAGGGGGTCGGCGACGCCTCGATCTGGCGGCCCTCGAAATCGACCCGCCTGTCCTCGGTGACGGAACCGGCGTTGCGCTGGCCCGCAAGGGATTCCAGTTCCGGGCCGGGATCCATGCCCATGGCGACGCGCGCGGCACGCACGTAGTAGAGACCTTCGACGGCGCTCTCCTTGGCCAGGGCGGCCTGCTTGACCGTCGTGGACTGGTCGATCTGCGAGGAGGCCGCGGTGTAGCGCTCGGAGGCATCGGCCATCGCTTGCTTGGAGGCGTCATCGTTGCCGTTGAGGTTGAGCACCTGACCGCCGAGCCGTTCGATCACCCGGCGGGCGTCGGCCTGTGCATCCGACAGTGATTCGGCAGACCGGCGACCGGTGGCCTTGGAGGAGGTGTAGACGACGAACGCGATCGCCGCGATGACCATGACGATGAGGATGAGCAATACGCCGTTCATGACGTCCAGCGTACCGACAGGAAAACCTCCGAACCGGCCCGCAATCGGCGCGATTTCACGCCTACAGCGGAAATACCTCATCCGACGGCATGACCGCGCGCCGATTGCGTTCCACGTCGACGAACGCGAGGGCACCCGCGGTCCGGCGACAAGTTTCGCAAGCCGGCTAGTCAGTTGTGTCGGGGGCAGCTTCCTTCACATCGTTGTTGCGGCTGATTCGCTGATTTGTCGGAGATTCATTGTCGACGTCGGAATTCGCCGATTCGTCCTCCTTACCGCGATCCTCGCCGGTGGACGAATTTTCGCGTTCCGCCCTTACCCGCACGACATCCAGGTCGGGCTCGCCGGCATCTTCCGCTCGATTCCACTTCGCCAGACGCTCCCTGCGATCGAGGATCGGTACCTCCCGCAGGGTGGCATCTTCGGCCTGTTCCGGCCGACCAGAATCGACCTCGAACTGTTCGGCCTGCTGCAGTGACTCCGGCGCGCGGAGCGGCTCCACACGCGGCCCGGCTTCGGAGTCACCCGCGGTGCTGGCGCGCGCAGCACTGTCCGCGACCGTCATCCGCGCGGCATCGACCGGCGAGACATCCTCGGCGGTTTCGTTTTGCCGATTGGATATCGCACCTACTGAGCTCGCCGACGCGCGCGTGGTGTCGATGCCCATGATCGAGCCGACGAAGTTTGTGACCGCTCGAACGACCTGCGTGATCAGGTTCGGGATGAAGGCAAGAGTTTGGCCGATCGCGCGGACGATCTGCTGGAGGAAGGCGGCCAACGGGTTCACCGGAACGGCCACCGGCCTCAGCTCGTCGATCAGATCGGCGAGTACGTCGGCGGCGAGCTTTCGCTCCCAGTCGTTGTCGAAGAGCCCGTAGTTGTGCTCGACGTCGATGCTGCCGGCTTGGGTATCGCGGGTTTGGTAGATGAACACCGGTCCCGCACCGTCGATGTTCTGCCAGGTGCGCACGAGATCCTCGATGAATGCCGCCTGCTGCGCTTCGGTGAGAACCACGTTGCCGTTCAAAGTGGTTGTCGGCTGGCCATATTCGGTGATCCACACCTTGAGGTTGCCGTCACCCTTATCGATCATGAGCGCTCGGATCTCATCGAGCTGCTCGATCGGGTAATCGAAGGTGGGTTGGTTCTGCCCGCCCGAGAACGGCATGGAGAACAAGTACGGGTGGTACGAGAACGCGTCGAAATAGCCTTTGGCTCCGGCGTCGTACATTCCCGCCAGGAAATCCACCGGGCTCAACGTGGATCCGTCCGGGTGGGTGGGGCCCGCCACCACGGATCCGGCGATCACGAGCGCCGACGGATCGACCCCCTTGACCGCCTGATAGCTCTCCTTGAGTAGCTGGGTGTAGACCCCAGGGTCGACCGGATCCCAGAACAGGTTCGTCGTGGGTTCATTCCAGATCTCGTAGGACGAGATCCTGCCCGCATACTGTTCGGCGACCTCCCTGACGAAGTTTCCGAACTTCACCGGGTCAGGGTGACTTGACCATTCCGTCGAGTTCGGAGGCTGAGTCGCACCCGCCCAGGTAGGGGTGTAGAGGATGGTGCCCAGGATGCCCATTCCGCGGGCGGTGGCCGCCTCGACCATCCGATCCACGTTGTCCCACTTGAAGACGCCCTGCTCTGATTCGATGTCTGCCCAGAAGATCCCGATGCGCACGTTCTGAACGCCGAGACTCTGCATCGAGTCCAGGGTCCTATTGATATCGGCGTCCGACATGAGGTAGAAGTCGTGGCCCTCGGCGATCCCGATGGTGTTTGGTGACTGCTCGATGGCCGCCACCGGGAGCACTGCGTAGCTCGCTGCCCGTGCCGAGAACACAGTTGCCGGACCGCCGATACCGCTGACTAGCGCCACCGCCATACCGGCGCTCACTCCTATGACAGCCAACCGCTTCAGTGGTCTGGGTGCTCGCCGCGGCATGGCGTACGTCCTCACGTGATCAGTAGAAACTCGACACTATGGTGGACGGCGCATCGCGGCTGCTCGTTTTGCCGATCTGCCAGTAGATCGGCGCGTGCCGTGTTGTCACCGACGTCGAGGGATCGGCATGACCCGGGGGCTCGCGGACGCGTACACCGCAAACGTTGCCAGACCGCCCGTTGCACAAAACGGCCCTACCAGCATTTTCGCCGGTAGGGCCGTTATCTCGTGGAGCGGGCGACGGGAATCGAACCCGCGTAGCTAGTTTGGAAGACTAGGGCTCTACCATTGAGCTACGCCCGCTTGCGGTGCATCGGAGACTGTACCGGCGATGGCGCAATCAAATCCAATTGATTGCGTCACGACACGTGCCCGTAGTATCTCGCGTGGTCGGCGTGCATGTGTGCCGAGCACGCAGGCATGGATTGAGGCACGGGGTGTAGCGCAGCTTGGTAGCGCATCCGCTTTGGGAGCGGAAGGCCGCAGGTTCAAATCCTGTCACCCCGACCGCACGACTATCTGGAACCACACATACAAGGAGTCACGCAGTGAAGAGCACCGTCGAGAAGTTGAGCCCGACCAGGGTTCGGATCAACGTGGAGGTGCCCTTCACCGAGTTGGAGCCCGACTTCGATCGCGCGTTCAAGCAGATGGCCACCCAGGTCCGGCTGCCCGGCTTCCGTCCCGGCAAGGCCCCGCGCAAGCTGCTGGAAGCGCGCATCGGCCGTGGCGCAGTCCTGGAGCAGGTCGTCAACGACGCGCTGCCCAGCCGCTACAGCGAGGCCGTCAGCGCCGCCGAACTGCAGCCCCTCGGCCAGCCCGAGATCGAGGTCACCAAGCTCGAGGACAACGAGCAGCTGGTCTTCACCGCCGAGGTGGACATCCGCCCCGAGATCGACCTGCCCGATCTGAGCGCGCTGAAGATCACCGTGGACCCCATCGAGGTCGGTGACGATGAGGTCGACACCGAGCTGCAGAACCTGCGCGCCCGGTTCGGCACCCTCACCGGTGTCGAGCGTCCCGCCGCCGAAGGTGACTTCGTCTCCATCGACCTGTCGGCCACTGTCGACGGCAACGACGTCCCCGAGGCCGCCACCGAGGGCCTGTCCCACGAGATCGGCTCCGGCCAGCTCATCGAGGGCCTCGACGAGGCGATCGTCGGCCTGAAGGTCGACGAGAGCAAGGTCTTCACCACCACGCTGGCCGCCGGTGAGCACGCCGGCCAGGAGGCCGAGGTGACCGTGACGGTCAAGTCCGTCAAGGAGCGCGAGCTGCCCGAGGCTGATGACGAGTTCGCCCAGCTGGCAAGCGAATTCGACACCATCGGCGAGCTGAAGGAAAGCCTCGTCGAGCAGGTCAGCCGAGTGAAGCGCATCCAGCAGGCCGAGCAGATCCGCGACAAGGCGCTCGAGGTTCTGCTCGAAGGCGTCGAGGTTCCGCTGCCCGAGGCGATCGTCAAGGCTCAGATCGACGACACCCTGCACAACGCGATCCACGGCCTCGACCATGACGAGGACAAGTTCAACGAGTCGCTGACCGAGCAGGGCAGCAGCCGCGAAGAGTTCGACGCCGACAATGTCAGCAATGCCGAGAAGGCCGTCAAGACCCAGCTGTTGATGGATGCCGTCGCCGATGAGCTGGACATCCAGGTCGGCCAGGGCGACCTGACCGAGCGCCTGGTGCTGATGTCGCGCCAGTACGGCATCGAGCCGCAGCAGCTGCTGCAGGTGCTGCAGCAGAACAACCAGCTGCCGGCGATGTTCGCCGATGTGCGCCGTGGGCTGACCATCGCCGCCGTAGTGCACAGTGCGACCGTCACCGATACCGACGGCAATGTCATCGATACCGCGGAGTTCTTCGGTCCCGCCGGTGGCGCGGAGGCCGAAGGTGCTGCCGAGGCTCCGGCCGAGGTTGAAGCCGGCGATCCCGAGGACTCTGACGAGGACGCCGACGAGGCCGAGAAGAAGGCCAAGAAGGCGGAGAAGAAGGCTGCCAAGAAGGCCGAGAAGAAAGCCGACAAGAAGTCGGATGACAAGGCCGCCGACGAGGACCAAGACAGCGCCGAATGACGCCGCGCGCGTGACGCTGTGAGCGAAAGCGCGCGTTTCAGGGAGTGCACGATCGCGCCGGTTGGTTAGTGTTCGTGTGTACGTAGACGAGAAAGCAGGTATTCAGTCGTGACTGAGATGCGATCGGGCGCGTCGGGGCTCAACCTCATCGACTCGGTGTATGAGCGTTTGCTCGCCGAGCGCATCATC
>JBPPMV010000078.1:0-3184 GCA_051306235.1 Mycobacterium sp.
CGCCGGTCGGTCATCAGTACCGCCGCGGCGACGCCCGCTGTCACGAATCCGATGACGGTCCAGGCGAGCCTCCATTCGGAGGCGACCAACATGGCCAACACTGCGGCGCCGACCAGTCCCGGCCCGGTACCGGCATTGACCACCGACTGTGCGCTGTCGGTCCGTCCAGAGTCGATATTGCGTTCCACCATCGTCACCAGCGCGGGCGAGGCGAAACCCGCACCGGCCGAACTGAATACAGCGGCGATGGCGAACCCGGTGACGCCGCCCGCAGCCGCCATCCCCCACACGCCGCCACAGGCGGTCACCGCGGCGGCGATGATCAGCATGCGGGGGAATCGGTGGCCGAGGCCGAAGCCGACGGCAGCGGCGATGCAGTAGGCGAGCGAGGAACCCGACGAGATATAGCCAGCGACCGCCGCGCTCAGATCGAGTTCACGCTGGATATCGGGGAGGAACAGCCCGTACGCCAGTCGCACCAAACCGTAGGTGGCCGCGATGAAGCAGGTCCCGGACACCACGACGAGCGCTCCCCGCCCGGCATCAAACGAAAACGGTCGTTTCACTTCTGTGAGCTTAGAGTGTCGGGCATGCCGATGCGCAAGGGCTCGGAGGACAAGCTGCTCGATGCGGTCGATGACCTGATGTTCACCTCGGGTATCGAAGCCACGTCGGTGGATGCGGTGCTTGCGCGAGCCGGGGTGTCAGGGGCCACCCTGTACCGCGGCTTCCGAAGCAAAGAAGCCTTGGTCGCCGCTGCATTGGAGCGCCGCCAACAGCGCTGGCAGCAGGTCTGGGACCAGGCTATCGACGCCGCCACCGACGATGAGGGGCGGCTCCTCGCGGTGTTCGACGCACTGGAGACGTTTGCCGGTACACCCCATGGGTCGCGGTGGTGCGCCTTCCTGGGTGCCGCCGCCGAATACGCGAAACCCTCTGCCGAGATCGCCGCGGCGATCAATCGCGATACCGATCACCTGCGCCATACCTTGCGGCGTCTGGCGGGACAGCTGCCGTGCGCAGACCCGGACGGTGTGGCCGAAGCTCTTCTCATGGTGTTCACCGGGGAACTCGCCATGCGCCTGCGCAACGATTCGACCGGGGCCGGGCTGGGACGGCAGATCGCCGAGACCGTTCTGTCCGCAGCGGTGGGCAAGAAATCTCCGGCGGGATCGTCCACTCGACGTTGAGAGCGGGCCTGTCACTATCCTCGCGGATATTGGCATTGCCGCCACTGGAGTGTCTGGGTCGAACACGCGACACTGAGAGGGAACCGCCCGTCGCGCACGCAGAACCACGAAGAGGACGCTTAGATGACTGACTCCATGAAGGCCGTTGTGCTCACCCGTTTCGGGGGATCCGATGCGTTCGAACTGCGCGACGTCGCCGTACCGTCCGTCGGACCCCGCCAGGTACTGGTGCGCGTGCACGCGACCGCCGTCAACCCGCTCGACTTTCAGATTCGGCGCGGGGACTACCCGGATCAGGTGCCGCTCCCGGCGATCATCGGGCACGACATCTCCGGCGTGATCGAGGAGGTCGGAACGCATGTGACCGAGTTCCGCGCCGGCGACGAGGTCTACTACACACCCAAGATCTTCGGCGGCCCCGGCTCCTACGCCGAACAGCACGTCGCCGACGTCGACCTCGTCGCCCGAAAGCCGGAGAACGTCAGTCACCTGGAGGCGGCGAGTCTGACTCTCGTCGGCGGAACGGTCTGG
The DNA here is from genome assembly GCA_051306235.1 of Mycobacterium sp. Classification (GTDB taxonomy): domain Bacteria; phylum Actinomycetota; class Actinomycetes; order Mycobacteriales; family Mycobacteriaceae; genus Mycobacterium. The sequence continues at coordinate 1,722 of JBPPMV010000078.1, forward strand.
GAGTCCCTGGTGACGCGGGCGCAGCTCATGGTGGGGGAGACGATCCTCATCCATGGCGGCGCGGGTGGTGTCGGCACGATTGCGATCCAGGTTGCGAACGCGATCGGCGCACGAGTGATCACCACCGCGAAAGCCGCCGACCACGAGTTCGTGCGCTCTCTCGGAGCGGATTCGGCGATCGACTTCACCTCAACGGACTACGTCGATGCCGTGGCCGAGGTGACGCGAGGCAAGGGGTGGATGTCGTCTTCGACACGATCGGTGGCGACGCGCTCACCCGCAGCCCGCTGACGCTCGCCGACGGCGGGCGCGTCGTCAGCATCGTCGACATCGCGCAGCCGCAGAACCTCATCGAGGCGTGGGGCAAGAACGCCGCCTATCACTTCGTCTTCACACGACAGAACACCGGAAAGCTCGATGCGCTCACCACGCTGGTCGAACGCGGTCTCGTGAAGCCGGTCATCGGCGCTACCCTTCCGCTCGCTCGCATGGGCGAGGCCCACGAACTCCTGGAGAACCGGCGGGCGTACGCACTCCGAGGCAAGGTCGCCATCGATGTGGCGGGTGACACCGTCGAGCTTCCCCCTCGCGTCTCCTAGGTGTCAGTTCCGCCCGGAGAAGGTGGCGCGGTACTCCGAGGGGGACACATCGAGGAGTCGGCGGAAATGCAGTCGGAGGTTCGATCCGGTTCCCAGGCCGACCTGCTCGGCGATGCGGTCGACCGACAGTCGTGTGCTCTCCAGCAGTTCGCGGGCGGTGTCGACCCGCGCGCGGAGGATCCACTGCAGCGGGGTGCTGCCGGTCTCGTCGGCGAAGCGGCGCAGGAACGTCCGCGGCGACATCTGCGCGTGCGCGGCGAGCCCGGCGATCGTGAGCGAATGGTCGAGCCGTGTCATGGCCCATTCCCGCGTCGCGGCAAGGGTTTCGCCGTGGGCGGCCGAGCTGGTCTTGGGCAGGTACTGAGCCTGACCCCCGGTCCGGTAGGGCGCGGTGACGAGTCCTCGCGCGATCTCGTTGGCCGCGCTCACGCCGAGGTCACACCGAACGATGTGCAGGCACAGGTCCAGACCGGCGGCGGCCCCCGCCGAGGTGAGGATGGATCCCTCGTCGACGAAGAGCACGTTCGGCTCGACCGCGATCTGCGGATGCCGCTTGGCGAGCTTCTCCGCCGCATCCCAGTGCGTCGTCGCCCGCAGGCCGTCGAGCAGGCCGGCCTCCGCGAGGGCGAATGCGCCGTAACAGATCGAGGCGATGCGGGCCCCGCGGGACGCAGCGCTGCGGAGCGCTTCGCTCACTTCCGCCGGTATCGCCCGACCCGCCGGGGCGTAGCCCGGGACGACGATGGTGTCCGCGTCGGCCAGTGCGTCCAGGCCCCGCGGGACCGCGTAGCCGAAGGCCCCGTGGGCCGGCACCGTTCCGGCGGTGACCCCGCAGGCCGACACCTCGTATCCGAACCCCGTCTC
>JBPPMV010000079.1:0-6942 GCA_051306235.1 Mycobacterium sp.
GCCCCCGCACCGCGGGCGACGCCCTGACCTGCCCGGCGCAGCGCGTTCTTGTCGACGATGACGGCCTGCCTGCTGGTCACGTTCGGCCGCGGCGCGACCTCGATGACCTCGGCTGCGGCGGTCGCGGCGCCCAGGAGGGCCGAACGTTACCAATTGATTTCCTACGCAACCGCTTTGACGGCGCGGTCGGACCCGGTGGCCCGTCGAATCCTATTGACGTACAAGTCAATTCAAGGAGTCTGAGAAGTTCCCAAGATTTGTGCAGTACGACGTGTCGGGCCACGGGGCGTCCGGCCGCAACCGGTCACGATGTGGCTCGGTGGTGCGCGGCCCTAGTACCTGAGTCGGTCGCCGACCACCCGTGCCGCCTGACCGCGATGCTGAGCTGTGTAGATCGGGTGCAGCAGCGCCGGATGGCGGCAGTGCGGGCAGGAACCCTGCGCAGCGTTGGCCGAGGACAGCGTCAGATGGTGACATGCGGCACACCGGACGACGTACGCGGCGCCGAGCCAGTTCAATAAACCAAGGTAGATCGCACCCGTCGCCGCGAGCGCCAGAACCACGATCACCGCCACCGTGAGCACTTCGTAGACCGTCATGAGCGATACCTCCAACCACACCCGACGGGTACCTCCACGGTACGCCGAGCGCGGCCTCGACGCCAGGCATCAACCCAGGTCATTACACCTTTCGGGCAAGTTTGTAGACCTTCTCCAGGTCTTTGCCCCGGATGCCGGCATGGGAGGCCTTCTGGACCTTGTGCAGCACCAACGGGCACTTCTTGCAACGTGGCTTGCTGCGGCAGCACTTCTTTTTCGGCTTGGCCGAGAGCAGTTTCTTCACGCCGGCTTTCTGTTGGAATCGGTCGTTTTCGTGTTCTGGTACTTGCACTGCGACAATCGACGACGTGGATTCTCGCCCGAACTTTCGCAACGTAGCCATCGTCGCGCACGTCGATCACGGTAAGACAACCCTGGTCGATGCAATGCTGCGGCAGTCCGGTGCGTTGCACCATCGCGGAGACGACGCCGTGGAACGCCTGATGGACTCCGGTGACCTTGAGAAAGAAAAGGGCATCACCATCCTTGCGAAGAACACCGCGGTGCACCGCGTCAACCCCGACGGCTCCATGACGGTCATCAACGTCATCGACACCCCGGGCCACGCCGACTTCGGCGGCGAGGTGGAACGTGGTCTGTCGATGGTCGACGGTGTGCTGCTGCTGGTCGACGCCTCCGAGGGCCCGTTGCCGCAGACCCGCTTCGTGCTCCGTAAAGCTCTGACCGCGCACCTGCCGGTTATCGTGTGCGTCAACAAGACCGATCGGCCGGACGCCCGGATCTCCGAGGTCGTCTCCGAGAGCCACGACCTGCTCCTCGATGTCGCCTCCGATCTGGACGAAGAAGCGCAGAAGGCCGCCGAGTTCGCGCTCGGTCTGCCGACGCTGTACGCCTCGGGACGCGCGGGCATCGCCAGCACCACCGAGCCCGCCAACGGCGAGAACCCCGAGGGCGAGAACCTCGACGCGCTGTTCGACGTGTTGCTCGAGCACATCCCGGAGCCCCAGGGCGACCCGGAGGCGCCGCTGCAGGCGCTGGTCACCAACCTCGACGCCTCGGCATTCCTCGGCCGGCTCGCGCTGATCCGCATTTACAAGGGCCGGATCAAGAAGGGTCAGCAGGTTGCGTGGATGCGGGAGGTCGACGGCCATCCGGTCATCACCAACGCCAAGATCACCGAACTGCTGGCCACCGAGGGCGTCGAGCGGACCAGTACCGATGAGGCGGTCGCCGGTGACATCGTCGCCGTCGCCGGTATGCCCGAGATCATGATCGGCGACACGCTGGCCGACGTCGAGCATGCGCATGCGTTGCCGCGGATCACCGTGGACGAGCCCGCCATCTCGGTGACCATCGGCACCAACTCCTCGCCGCTGGCCGGCAAGGTCTCCGGACACAAGCTCACCGCCCGGATGGTCAAGGCCCGCCTCGACAGCGAGCTCGTCGGCAATGTGTCCATCAAGGTCGTCGACATCGACCGGCCGGACGCCTGGGAGGTGCAGGGCCGCGGCGAGTTGGCGCTGGCCATCCTCGTCGAGCAGATGCGGCGCGAAGGGTTCGAACTCACCGTCGGCAAACCGCAGGTGGTCACCCGGATCGTCGACGGCAAGGTGCACGAGCCGTTCGAGGCCATGACCATCGACTGCCCCGAGGAGTTCGTCGGCGCCGTCACACAGCTGATGGCCGCCCGTAAAGGCCGCATGGAGGAGATGGCCAACCACGCCGCCGGATGGGTGCGGATGGACTTCATCGTGCCCAGCCGTGGATTGATCGGCTTCCGCACCGACTTCCTCACGTTGACCCGCGGCACCGGCATCGCCAACGCGGTGTTCGAGGGCTACCGCCCGTGGGCCGGCGAGATCCGTGCCCGCCACACCGGCTCGCTGGTCTCCGATCGCACCGGCAAGATCACGCCGTTCGCGCTGACTCAGTTGTCCGACCGCGGCCAGTTCTTCGTCGAGCCGGGTGACGACACCTACGAAGGCCAGGTGGTGGGCATCAACCCGCGTGCCGAGGACCTCGATATCAACGCCACCCGCGAGAAGAAGCTCACGAACATGCGTTCGGCCAACGCCGACGTCTTCGAGACGCTGGCCCGTCCCATGGAGATGGGTCTGGAGCAGGCCATGGAGTTCTGCGCCGAGGATGAGTGCGTCGAAGTGACACCGGAGGTCGTCCGGGTCCGCAAGGTGGAGCTGGCTGCCACTCTGCGAGCCCGCTCGAAGTCGAAGGCGAAGCAGCAGAACTCCTGACGTTGGGCCGGGCAAACCGACGCCCGTCAAGGTCGCCCCACAGCGGCGTGGGTGGGTGTCGATACTCTGAGGGCGTGCCGACGACTCCACGACGTCTCCGCGCCGTCGCCGGCGCAGTGCTGATGACATCGTTGGTGGTGGCCGGGTGCACGGTCAGCCCGCCGCCCGCGCCGCAGAGCACCGAGACGACGAACACTGCGCCGCCACCGCCGGTGAAGGCGATGCAGATCATCATGGCCATCGACTCGATCGGCCCCGGTTTCAACTCGCATCTGCTGTCCGACCAGTCGCCGGTCAACGCAGCGATCTCGTCGCTGGTGCTGCCCAGTTCCTTCCGGCCGATCCCGGATTCCGCGACGCCCACCGGTTCGCGCTGGGAGCTGGACCGCACCCTGCTGGTTTCGGCGGAGGTGACCAACGAGGAACCGTTCACCGTCACCTACCAGATCCGGCCGGAGGCGGCCTGGACCGATAACGCGCCCATCGGCGCCGATGACTACTGGTACCTGTGGCGGCAGATGGTCAGCGTGCCCGGCGTCGTCGACCCCGCGGGCTACGACCTGATCACCGGCGTGCAGTCGGTGGAGGGTGGCAAGACCGCTGTCGTCACCTTCTCCCAGCCCTACCCCGCGTGGCGTGAACTGTTCAACGACATCCTGCCCGCGCACATCGTCAAGGATGTGCCCGGCGGTTTCGGCGCCGGTCTGGCCAGAGCGCTGCCGGTCACCGGCGGCCAGTTCCGGGTCGACAACATCGATCCGCATCGTGACGAGATCCTGCTGGCCCGCAACGACCGCTACTGGGGCGAGCCCGCCACTCCGGACCAGATTCTCTTCCGCCGTGGGGGAGCGCCTGCGGCACTTGCTGATTCGATCCGCAACGGGGACACGCAGGTGGCCCAGGTGCACGGTGGGCAGGCCGCGTTCGCGCAGCTGTCGGCGATTCCCGATGTGCGTACCGCCCGCATCGTCACACCCCGGGTCATGCAGTTGACCCTGCGCGCCCAGCAGCCCGCACTCACCGATCTGCGGGTGCGCCGGGCGCTCTTCGGTCTGCTCGATGTCGATCTGCTCGCAGCCGTCGGCGCGGGATCGGACAACACCGTGACGCTGGCGCAGGCGCAGGTGCGCTCACCGTCGGACCCCGGTTACGTGCCGACCGCGCCACCGGTCATCACCCGGGAGGCGGCGCTGGGTCTGTTGGCCGATGCCGGCTATCAGGTGCAGCCGGTGGAAACGCCGTTGACGACGACCCCGGGCACCCCCGGTCCGGATGAGGCGCGCGGCCAGATCACCAAAGACGGTGAGCCGCTCACGTTCGTCCTCGGTGTGGCCGCCAACGATCCGACGTCGATCGCGGTGGCCAACACCGCTGCCGACCAGCTGCGCAATGTCGGCATCGCGGCATCGGTATCGGCGCTCGACCCGGTCACCCTGTATGACGAAGCGATGGTGAACAACTCGGTGGACGCAGTGGTCGGCTGGCACAGTGCGGGAGGCGATCTGGCGACAGCGCTCGCATCGCGTTACAGCTGCTCGGCGTTGGTGGCCACCCCCATCTCCACCGTCACGCCCGCGCCCAGCGTGACGACCACCTCGCCGAAGTCCACCTCGCCGGGCACCACATCCCCCAGGACATCGAGCACCGTGACCTCGGCGCCGCCGGTATCGGCGCCGACCGCCACCGACGCCCCCGAACCATCGGACAGCACAGGCGAACTGGTGCAGGCACCCAGTAACCTCACCGGGATCTGTGACCGGAGCATCCAGCCCAGGATCGACGCGGCGCTGCGCGGCACCGAGGAGATCGCCAAAGTGATCGACGCGGTCGAACCCCGGCTGTGGAATCTGTCGACCGTGCTGCCCATACTGCAGGACACCACCATCGTCGCCGCCGCCCCGCGCGTCGCGGGGGTCAGCCTGACCGGCGCCGTTCCGGTCGGGATCGTCGGCGACGCCGGGAAATGGGTCAAACAGCCGTAACCGGCGCGCTCACACCGATTGTTGTCACTACCAAACTCATTCGCGAAGCCTGCCGGTCGTCGTGCCGATTCTCGCAGTCGGCTCATCGAGATGTCCTACCGCTCCCCGCCGCGGGCCGTCAGCCATCGCCGGGCCGAAGCGCGGGACCAGATCCCGTACGCGGCGTATGCGGCGACGGCGAACACCGCGAGCATCCACACCGGTGGGTGTGCGAGTTCCCATACAAACAGCGCCGCGAATGCCGGCGCCCGCTGGGTGATCGCCAGCGCGCCTGCGGCACAGGTCAGTGCCAGGGCCGCGGTATTGACGTGCAGATCGGTGAACTCGTTGAGCACAAGGGCCGCAATGTATCCCGCTGCGGCCCCGGTGGCCAGCGCGGGGGTGAGCAGCCCGCCGATCGCGCCGGCGCGCAGGAACAGTGCCGTCAGAACGGGTTTGAGCACCAGGATGGCCACGGCGGCGGTGATGGTCAGGTCGCTGTCGACGCTGACCACCAGAACACTGTGCCCGTTGCCGGGTAGTTCCGGCCACCAGATCGAACAGATCCCGGTCAGCAGGCCGGCAGCGGCGATGCCGGGGATGAGCAGCCAGGAGGACGACGGGGGCCCGGTGGTTGCGGTGATGCGGTTGAAGGCGACGCCCACGCCGACCGCCAGCGGCGAGATGACCAGTGCCAGTAGTACGAACAGATAGGACAGGTCGGCGTCCGGCCAGGCCAGGGAATGCTTGAGGTGGGTCACCGGCGCGGCCACCGCGACCGCCAGACTGGAGGTGATCAATGCCGTCCCGACCACCCGCGGATGCCAGCTGTGCATCAGGATGCTGATGGTGAACAGCGCACCGCCCAGCGGCACGCCGTACACCGCGCCCAGCCCGGCGCCCGCTGCGCACGACAGCAGGATCTCCCGGTCCCGGGCGGTCAGTGCCCACCGGGACGTGGCGGTGTCGCCGAGTACGGCGGCGAGCTGACGCGGCGCCCCTTCGCGTCCCAGCGAGGCGCCGGCGCCGACGACGAGCACCTGCAGACCGGCATCCAGGGCCATCGGCACGCGGGGCAGCGGTCGGTGTGCGGCGAGGGTGGCCGACAGTTTGGGCACCGGCTGTCTTCGCCGCAGCAGCCACCACCCCAGGCCTGCGAGCGCGCCACCGATCATCGGCCCGAGGGCCCGGCGCAGGTGGTCGCTGTCGTCGATGCCGGTCAGCAGGTCACCGAAGCTGTAGTGATAGGTCAGATGCTCGACGGCGTGCAGCGCCACGGTGGTCGCGATGCCGGCGATCCCGGCGAGCAGACCGATGGCGATGACGGCGGAGCCGAACTCCAGTGCTCGACGCCTGCTTCTCGCGTCTGCAGGCGGCACACGGTAAACCTAGGGGAGTGGAGACACCGCGGCTACTTTTTGTCCATGCCCATCCCGATGACGAGTCGTTGACCACCGGGGCGACCATCGCGAAGTACGCCGCGCAAGGCGCCGATGTCCGCGTGGTCACCTGCACCATGGGCGAAGAGGGCGAGGTGATCGGCGAGCAGTGGGCCGGCCTAGCGGTCGACGCGGCCGATCAGCTCGGCGGCTATCGGGTGGTCGAGTTGACGGCCGCCCTCTCCGCGCTCGGCGTCGGGGCACCGCACTACCTCGGCGGGGCCGGCCGCTGGCGTGATTCCGGTATGCCGGGCACGCCCGCGCGGCACCGGCAGCGGTTCGTCGACGCCGATCTGGCCGAACCCGTCGCCGAGCTTGCGGCCGTCATCGAGGACTTCCGTCCGCACGTCGTCGTCGGCTACGACCCCAACGGCGGATATGGGCATCCTGACCACGTCAGGGTGCACGAGCTCACTACCGCAGCGGTGGCCGCCGCCGGTGAACGCGGCTGGGCGGTACCGAAGTTCTACTGGACCGTGATGGCGGTGTCCGGATTCGTCGACGGTTTCCGCAACATCGGGGAGCCGCCGTCGGACTGGATCGTGATCAAGGCCGAGGACTTTTCGTTCGGGTTCCCCGACGATCAGGTGGACGCCGTGATCGACGCGACCGAGTACCTGCCCGCCAAGGCCGCCGCGCTGCGTGCGCACGCCACCCAGGTCATGGTGGCGCCGGATGGACGGTCCATGGCGCTGTCCAACAAGATCGCCCTGCCGCTGTGGGGTATCGA
>JBPPMV010000080.1:0-32283 GCA_051306235.1 Mycobacterium sp.
TGGTCCAGGCGCGCGATATCGCGGGCCACCAGGACGAGGTCGAAACCGTCAGCGGCGAGACGTCGGGCGAAACCCTCCCCGAGACCGGATGTCGGTCCGGTGATCAGAGCGACGGGTTTGGACGTCACCGCTGGTAGTGCGGGGACTGCCGGGGAGCGTTGTGTACCGGCGGGCGCTGCTGGACGTAACGGCCCACGTCGGCGCGTCCGGGCGGCAGGTCGGCGCGACCGGCGGGCAACTCGGCGGGCCTCGGTAGTTCAGCGGACCTCGGCAGTTCGGTGGACCGCGCCACCAACGGGCGGCTCGGTGAACCGCTGCGGCGGGCCAGCGCAGGCTGGCCGCTGCGGGCGCCGACACCGTTCTGGCCGGGCGGCGGTACCGGCGGCAGCACCCGCAACAGGTCGTTGAACTGGCGCACGGTGCGCAGACCCTCGTCCCACTGGGCGCGGGTACTGGTGATCGGCATGGCCACGAGCGTCCAGTTCTGCTCGTTCCACATGATCTCGGCGCAGTCCGGGGCGGTATGGGCGAAGGTCACCATCCGGCGGTCACAGGCGCGGCGGGCCGCATCCAGGTTGGTGGAGTAGACCATCCGCGGGCCGATCGCACCGAGCAGCCAGATATCGCTCTCGCGCGGCTCCTTGATGTCCTTGAGTCGCAGATCCACCACGACATTGGTGCCGACCTTGCGGTGCAGCGCGATCACGGTGGCGACATCGTCGAGGTCGAAGATGAACACCGCCTCGCCGCGGATCTGTCCGAGCACCACGTTGCGGGCCGAGACGTTCTCGCCGACGGTCGACATGATGCCGCGTTTCCAGCGGGTCAGAATGTCGCCGGATTCGTGTTCGTAATCGAAACCGTGCGACTTCGCCCACGACTTACGCCGCCGGCCCAAACCACGCCGACGGTCGATATCCACGTAAAGCAAGACCGCAGCTCCGACAAAGCAGAGGGCGGACAGCGTGAACCAGAGAGGAACCATTGCCCTCAGCGTACTTGCTCGGGCCCGTTTCGCCCGAACTCGAGATGGTCACAATCCCCGCCCCACCGCGATTCCGGCGCGCTCACGTGCGCAGAACGTACGTGAGCGCGCCGAAGCCACCCAATCAGGCCAGGATCAGGCCTTCGCCATCGGCGGTGACGTCGACGGTCACCGTGTCCCCGTCGTGCACTTGCCCGGCCAGCAACAACTTGGCCAACTGGTCGCCGATGGCCTGTTGCACCAGGCGGCGTAGCGGACGGGCGCCGTAGAGCGGGTCGAAACCGCGATCGGCCAGCCACTGCTTGGCATCCAGGGACACCTCGAGGGTGAGCCTGCGCTGCGCCAGCCGCTTCTGCAGCTGGTTGAGCTGGATATCGACGATCGAGACCAGTTCGTCGGGGTTCAGTGCATCGAAGATCAGCACGTCATCGAGACGGTTGATGAACTCCGGTTTGAACGCCGCCCGCACCGCCGCCATCACCTGCTCCTCATTGCCGCCGGAACCGAGGTTGGACGTCAGGATGAGGATGGTGTTGCGGAAGTCGACCGTGCGGCCCTGGCCGTCGGTCAACCTGCCCTCGTCGAGCACCTGCAGCAGCACGTCGAACACATCCGGGTGCGCCTTCTCCACCTCGTCGAACAGCACCACCGTGTACGGCCTGCGCCGCACGGCCTCGGTGAGCTGGCCGCCCTGGTCGTAACCGATGTAGCCCGGAGGGGCTCCGACCATCCGCGCGACGGAATGCTTCTCGCCGTACTCGCTCATATCGATGCGGACCATGGCGCGTTCGTCGTCGAACAGGAACTCCGCCAGCGCCTTGGCCAGCTCGGTCTTACCGACGCCGGTCGGCCCGAGGAACATGAACGAGCCGGTGGGGCGGTTCGGGTCGGCAACTCCCGCCCGGCTGCGGCGCACCGCATCCGAAACAGCTTGGACCGCCGCTTTCTGTCCGATGACGCGCCGTCCCAGCTCCCCCTCCATGCGGAGCAGCTTGGCGGTCTCCCCTTCGAGCATCCGGCCTGCCGGGATCCCGGTCCACGCCTCCACCACCTCGGCGATGTCGTCGGGACCGACCTCCTCCTTGAGCATCACGTTCTCGCGCGCCTCGGCGACCGGAAGTGCGGCGTCGAGTTTCTTCTCGATCTCCGGGATGCGGCCGTACCGCAGCTCGGCCGCCTTGGCCAGGTCACCATCGCGTTCGGCGCGGTCGGCCTCACCGCGCAGCCGGTCGAGCTGCTCGGTGAAATCGCGGACGATGTCGATGGCGCTCTTCTCGTTCTGCCACCGGGTGGTCAGCTCCGCGAGTTGTTCCTTCTTGTCCGCGAGTTCGGCGCGCAGCTTGTCCAACCGATCGACGGACGCGGCGTCGGTTTCCTTGGCAAGCGCCATCTCCTCGATTTCGAGGCGCCGGACCAGCCGCTCGACCTCATCGATCTCGACGGGCCGGGAGTCGATCTCCATCCGCAACCGCGAACCCGCCTCGTCGACGAGGTCGATGGCCTTGTCGGGCAGGAAACGGCTGGTGATGTAGCGATCCGAGAGGGTGGCAGCGGCAACCAGCGCCGAGTCGGTGATGCGCACACCGTGGTGCACCTCGTAGCGGTCCTTGAGGCCGCGCAGGATGCCGACGGTGTCCTCCACCGACGGTTCACCGACCAGCACCTGTTGGAAGCGGCGCTCCAGCGCGGCGTCCTTCTCGATGTACTTGCGGTACTCGTCGAGTGTGGTGGCACCGACCAGCCGCAGCTCACCACGGGCGAGCATGGGCTTGATCATGTTGCCGGCGTCCATCGCGGACTCACCGGTGGCGCCGGCGCCGACGATGGTGTGCAGCTCGTCGATGAAGGTGACGACCTGTCCGGCCGAGTTCTTGATGTCGTCGAGGACGGCCTTGAGGCGTTCCTCGAACTCACCGCGGAACTTGGCACCGGCCACCATCGCACCCAGGTCCAGGGAGACCAGGGTCTTACCGCGCAGGCTTTCCGGCACGTCGCCGGCGATGATGCGCTGGGCCAGGCCCTCGACGATGGCCGTCTTACCGACGCCGGGTTCACCGATGAGCACGGGGTTGTTCTTGGTGCGGCGGCTCAGTACCTGCACGACACGACGAATCTCGTTGTCGCGCCCGATGACCGGGTCGAGCTTGCCTTCCCTGGCGAGGGCGGTCAGGTCGGTGGAGTACTTCTCCAGCGCCTGATAGGTGCCCTCGGGGTCGGGGCTGGTTACCCGCGCGCTGCCGCGGACCTTCGTGAACGCCTCACGCAACGCCTCGGGCGATGCGCCCGCACCCGTCAGCAGCTTGGCGGTATCGCTGGTTCCGGTGGCCAGACCGACGAGCAGATGCTCGGTGGAGACATACTCGTCGTCCATCTCGGTGGCCAGGTGCTGTGCGGTCGTGATCGCGGTGATGGCATCGGGGCTGAGCTGGGGTTGCGAGCTGGAACCGGACGCGCTGGGCAGTCTGCCGACGTGCCGTTCGGCCTCGGTACGGATGCTCGCGGGCTCGACGCCGACAGCCTCCAACAGGGGCGCGGCGATACCGTCGTTTTGCGTGAGCAGCGCCATCAACAAATGAGCGGGCGTGATCTGCGGGTTGCCGGCGGATGTTGCCGCCTGCAGGGCAGAGGTCAGTGCCGCCTGGGTCTTCGTGGTCGGATTGAACGAGTCCACGACACCTCCCTTTCTAGGTTTTACAGCTGGGTAAAAATCTTGTCGTGTTGTTCAACGCAGTCAATGTTGAGTCTGTTCCGCTCAACTCTAGCCTTTTTTGAGGCGGCTGACACACACTCTTCGCGCCCGGCCTCGGCAGGACTAGGGGCTAACGTCTCAATATGTCCGAGTCCGGCTCCGGTGACTTCGAGTTCGAACGCAAATTCTTCCTCCGCGAGATGCCCGCGATCGCGGCATCTGATCCCACCCCCGTACTGATCGTGCAGGCCTATCTTTTCGCCGCCGACGGTTACGCGGTCCGGGTCCGACTGCAGGGACCCGCCCCCACCGTGCTCGAGGCCACGCCCGCCGAACTCGTGCAATCCCTGAGTGAGGACACGATCGGCACCATGACCGCCAAGGGCCCCGCCACCGGTGGCACCCGGTACGAGGCCGAACGCGAACTCGACCCGGTGGTTGCCGGGCAGATCGTCGCGCGGGCCGAGCACGTCGTGGTCAAGGTCCGGTACTCGGCATGGTTGGGCGAGGACGGCTGGATCATCGACCGGTTCCTGAGCGGTAACGCTCCCCTGGTGCTCGCCGAGGTCGAGCGCGGCGGGCCCGTCGTCGATCTGGTGATACCCGAGTTCTGCGCCACCGAGGTGTCCGAGGACGACCGGTTCCGCAACGAGTACCTGGCGCACCATCCGTTCGGCGGCTGGGCCGGCGAGTATCTCGGCGAGCTGGACCTGTTGGGCCCGACATTCGTCGACACGCTCGGACACAACGAATTCGAGGGCACAAGACCGCCACGACCCGCCTGATCAGCCACACTGTTGCGATGCGCTTCAACCCGCCGCCGAACTGGCCTCCCGTCCCGCCGGGTTGGACGCCCCCGGCAGGCTGGCAGCCCGACCCGTCCTGGCCGCCACCACCGCCGGGCTGGCCGCTGTGGGTACAGGCCGAAAGTACCGGTCGCCGCACCGCACTGATCCTGGGCTCGGTGGCCGCGGTGCTGCTCATTGCCGTCGCCGCCGTCGTCACCGTCGCCGTGACCCGCGATGGGCCGACCGCCGGACCGAACGGCACGCCGACGACCACCACAGCCGCGGCGCTGTCCGATGAGGAACAGATCGAGAAGGTGGTCGAGCAGTTCCAGCAGGCTTGGAACGAACAGCAGTTCGACGATCTGCGCAATCTGATGTGCTCGACGATGCGGGCCGATGAGCAGTTCTCGCGGGCCAACTTCACCGAGATGCGCGATGAGATGGGCCAACTCGATCTGACCGTCACCTCCATCGAGGTCACCGGCAAGAAAGCCGACACCGTCATCGAGAACGACGGCAAGGACCCCGACGACATCGCCTTCTCGTATGAGAACGGCGAATGGAAGTGGTGCGAATTCTGATGACCAATACCTGGGGTTCCGTTCTCGCCGAGCTCATCCCGCTGGCGCTGGTGATCGCGCTGTCACCGCTGTCCATCATTCCTGCGGTGCTCGCGCTGCACACCGAACGACCGCGTCCGACCGGTCTGGCCTTCCTGGCCGGCTGGCTGCTGGGACTGGCCGTGCTGGTGTCGGCCTTCGTGATCGGTTCCGATCTGGTGGGCACCCTGGACAAGCCGCCGAGTTGGGCATCGTGGCTACGCCTCGTCATCGGTGCGGCACTCATCGTGTTCGGCGCGTACAAATGGGCGACCCGCAAGAAGTCCGAACATTCACCGGCCTGGATGCGCAAGCTCAGCGGCCTCACCCCCGGCCGGGCATTCATCACCGCCGCGGTGCTGGTGGTGGTGAACCCGAAGGTGTTGCTCATCTGCGTTGCAGCAGGTTTGGCGATCGGCACCGCCGGTATCGGCGTGTTCCACGCCTGGCTGGCGATGATCTACTTCGTCGTGATCGCCGGCAGCACGGTGATTTTGCCGGTCCTGGCGTACGCGGTGACCGGGGATCGTCTCGCACAGCCGCTGACCCGGCTCAAGGAGTGGTTGGAGCACCAGCACGCCGTTCTGGTGGCCGCCATCCTGGTGATCATCGGTGTGATGCTGTTGTACAAGGGGATTCACGGACTCGCATAGTCCCAGAACTGCAGCCACGTGACGGAATCGAACAGCAACAACGTCGCGCCGTAGAGCAACAGGATCACCGCTGCACCGGCCAGGCTGCTGCGCCAGGCTGCACCGTCGACCGGGTCCAGCCACTGCCGGAACGGTCGCGACGCCCATGGCATGAGCCACCACTGCATCAGGGTGATGCTGATCACCTGGCTCAGCCACAGCGACAACCAGGGCTCGGCCCCCCACCGGTCCAGCACCGGCCCCAGGAAGCGCGACAGCAACATCACTGTCGGGTAGAGCACCAGCAGCACCAACATGGCCGATTTCCAGTTGGGTGTCATGCGAATCCGGCCACCGTCCGTGCGGACGGTCGTGCCGAAGGCGGTGGTGCCCGTTACCGAGGCGAACTCCGCGGTCAGGCTCGACCGCAGGGAGGGCAACGCGGCCCCGCGCTGGGGCGATGACGTCCACGCCGCCAACTGTCGATCGGTGCGGAAGCGGAGCACCGAGAGGGCCTCTTCCTCATTCACAAAGAGAACAGTGCCCTCGTACCCACTGAAAGCACCTGCTGCCGCGGTGAGTCCACGCTGCGAATCCCGGAAATCGGTGCATTTGCCCGCCACCAACTGATGTCGGAAGGCCGCGATCCCGGCGGGTGGAGATTGGTCCGTGGCGAGCAGCAGCGCGGGAGCCGCCAGGAGCCAGCCCGCGGTCCGGCCGTCGCGCAGTATCGCCGCCTGGTCCGCGCTGTCCAGCCACTCGTCGAGATGTGTTGTGCCGGTGAATGTCACCGCGACGGCAGGATCAAAGGAATTCTCCTCCACCGACACCCGAGTACCGGCGCATCCGGGTGCAGCGGTCGCCGACGCCACCAGGGTGCCGACCCACTCCGCGAACGGACCGTCGCCGCCCGGATGGAACACCAGGATCGCAGTTACCTCGTCGATGGCGAAAACGCTATCCCGGCGACCTGACCGGCGCCAGTCTTGCCGGGCACCGGCCTAGACTCGTATCCCGTGGGACTCGACGACCGCGACGCACTGCAGACGCTGCGCTCCGCGGTCGATGCCGGTCCGGTGATCGGCAAGATCTACACCCGCTGGTTCGCCGTCGACATGTCGGCGCGCGATCTGTTCCCGCCCGACCTGACACATCAGCGTGCCGCCTTCGGCCAGGCCCTGAGCTGGCTGCTCGCCGAGATGATCGCCCAGCGCGCCGATGAACCGGTGGCCTTTCTGGCTCAGCTCGGCAGGGATCACCGCAAGTACGGTGTGACGGCACAGCACTACGACACGTTGGGCCAGGCGATGCTGACCACCCTGCGCGGTGAGCTCGCCGAGCATTGGGAAGGCCGGGTCGCCGAGGCCGCATCGGATTTCGTCGGCCTGGTCATCGGCGTGATGCGAGGTGCGGCCGACGCCGAGCAGGGGCCACCCTTCGTCGACGGCACCGTGCTGCAACATATCCGCGCCACCCGGGATGTCTCGATCATCCGGCTGCAGCTGGATCGGCCGCTCTTCTACCACCCCGGGCAGTACGTGACGGTCCAGGTGCCGCAGTGGCCGAGACGGTGGCGCTTTCTGAGCCCGTCGATACCCGCCGACGATGGCGGTGCCATCGAGTTCCATATCCGTTCGGTCGCCGGCGGCATGGTCAGCACCGCGATCGTCGGGGAGACCCGGCCCGATGACCGGTGGCGGCTGTCCAATCCGCACGGCGGCATGCAGATCGACCGCGACGGCGGTGATGTGCTGCTGGTGGCGGGCAGCACCGGGCTGGCACCGTTGCGGGCGCTGATCTCCGACCTGTGCCGCTACGCGGAGAACCCGCGAGTGCATCTGTTCTTCGGCGGTCGCTACCCGTGCGACCTGTACGACCTGCGCACCCTGTGGGAGATCGCCTCGACCAACCCGTGGCTGTCGGTGACACCGGTCTCGGAGTACTCCACCAATCCGCCGTGGGCCCTCGAGTACCCCGATCACGAGCCACCGCGCGGCCTGCACGTTCGTCAGACCGGCCGACTGGCCGAGGTGGTGACCAGTTACGGCAGCTGGGGCGACCGGCAGATCCTGATCTGCGGCAGCCCGGACATGGTCACCGCGACGAAGGCCGCGCTGATCGCCAAAGGCGCACCGCCCGAGCGGATCCAGCACGACCCCTTGACGTGACAGAATTCCGTCATGCCCGAACTCGAACGCATCACCCTGCGGGATCCTTCGTCGGCGCTGACGGCGACCTTCGTGCCCGGCGCGGGCATGATCGGCACCTCCCTGGCCGATGACGGTATCGAGTTCCTCGGTCAGCGACGTGGCCTCGACGCCTACGTGACCGACGGTAAGACGATGGGCATTCCCATCCTCTATCCGTGGGCGAACCGACTCAGCGGCACCGACTACACGGTCGACGGCACGTCGGTGACCCTGGTGGGGGTCCGCACCGATCCGCACGGCGCGCCTATGCACGGGGTGCTGGCCGCTTATACGGGCTGGCAGATCACCGCTCAATCGGCCGACAGCCTCACCGCAACAGTTGATTTCAGTACACCCGAACTGTTGTCAGCGTTCCCGTTCCCGCACGTGCTGACCCAGCAGATCACTCTCGCCGACCGGACGTTGACGATCGCCACGACCGTCGATCCCAGCAGTGCACCCGTGCCGCTGTGTTTCGGCTATCACCCGTACTTCACGATTCCCGGTGTGCCGCGTGCCGAGTGGGTGCTGACGACGCCGGCGATGCGGCACCTGCCCGTCGATGATCGTGGTCTGCCCACCGGTGCGCACGAGTCGTGGGCCGCCGAATCGGCGCCACTGGGTGGCCGGGAGCTCGACGACGGCTTCGACGAGGTGCCCAACGGCACGGTGTTCGCGCTCTCGGGCGGCGATCGCCGGATCGAGGTGGCCTTCGAGCAGGGCTATCCGGCCGCCCAACTGTTCGCGCCCGCCGGTGACGCCCTGGTGGCCATCGAGCCGATGGCCGCGCCCACCGACGCGCTGCGCCGCGGCGGCTACCAGGTGGCGGCGGGTAAGCCGGTGACGGCGCGGTTCTCGATCACCGTCATCTGAGCGCAGGTCTAGCGGGCGCGGCGCGCTCCGGGCTGCCACAGCACCAGTGCGGTGCTGGGCTTGCGCATCTGCTCGACTTGGGCGGTGAGTTCGACGATCCGGCTCTGCAGCGCCTCGACCTGATTGGTCAGTTCGATGATCCGTTTGATACCAGCAAGATTGACGCCCTCGTCCTGGGACAGCCGCTGCACCTCGCGGAGCAGGTCGACGTCATGTTGCGAGTAACGGCGACCTCCTCCGGAGCTGCGCTGCGGACTGACCAGGCCGAGCCGGTCGTAGGTGCGCAGGGTCTGCGCGTGCATACCGGCCAGCTCGGCGGCCACCGAGATCAGGAATGTCCGCGCATCGTCCTGCCGGCTCATGACAGATTCCCGGCCCATCCGGCGCGCGGGTCGAATCCACTGGCCCGCTCGGCTTTCGCGTAGGTCTCCAATGCCTCGGCGACTTCGCCGTCCAGGTTCGGCGGCACCGCCACCTTCACCGTCACGAGCAGATCGCCATGGCCACCCGAACGCTTGGGCACACCTCGGCCACGGACCCGCAGGATGCGGCCATCCGAGGTCCCCTTGGGTACCCGGACCCCGACCTTGCCTTCCAGCGTCGGCACCGAAAGTGTTGTGCCCAATGCCAATTCATGAAAACTTACCGGGACGGTGACAGTCAGATCGTCGCCGTCACGGCCGAACACCTTGTCGGCGCGGACGTGCACGGTGACATACAGGTCACCCGACGGGGCACCGCGCAACCCGGCCTCGCCCTGGCCGGCCAGCCGGATTCGCTGACCGTCCTCGACGCCCGGTGGGATCCGCACGTTGATGGTGCGGGTCCTGGTCGTCACGCCGGTCCCGTGACATTCGTCGCACGGGTGCTCGATGATCGAACCGCTGCCCCGGCATTCGGTGCACGGCTCGGAGAAACCGAACGCGCCCTGGTTGCGGTTGATGACGCCCGCGCCGTTACAGCCCGGGCACACCTTGGGGCTGGTGCCCGGCCGTGCCCCGCTGCCATGGCAGTTGGTACACGGTGCCGGGCTGGTCAGCCGCAATGGCATCGCCACGCCCTTGGTGGCCTCCAGGAACGACAGTTCCGTCTCGGTCTCCAGGTCGTTGCCACGACGCGGACGGCTGGGCCGCGGTTGTTGCGCACCGCGACCGAACAGGCCACCGAACAGATCGCCGATGTTCGCGCCACCCGATTGTCCGGCCTGATCGAACAGGTCGCCGAGGTTGAAATCGGCTCCCTCGCCGGTGTATCCGCCGTAGTTACCGGCAGCACCGCCGCCGCCGGCACGGCGGCCGAAGCCCCCGTTGGCGAACAGCCGGCGCGTCTCGTCGTACTCCTTCTTCTTCGCGTCGTCCGAAAGCACGCTGTACGCCTCGGAGACGGCCTTGAAGCGTTCGGCGCCATCCGGGTTCTTGTCCGGATGCAGTTCCGAAGCGAGCTTGCGGTAGGCGCTCTTGATCGCCTTGGCATCGGCGTCAGAGGTGACGCCCAGCTCTTTGTAAAAGTCCTTCTCGACCCATTCACGCTGAGCCATGCGTCACCTCCTCACCAACGTCAGTCTTCTGATTCTGCGGGTTGATCACTGTTCACGTCGGTATTCGCGACCGTGTCGACCACACCAACCATGGCGTGGCGGACCACCAGGTCTCCCACCTTGTAACCGCGGCGCATCACCGTGCCCACCACCGGCGACGATCCGTCGCCCTCGTGCTGGACGGCCTCGTGCAGCGACGGGTCGAACTCGTCGCCCTCGGCGCCGAAACTGGTCAGTCCCAGCCCCTCCAAGGTGGTCGCCAACTTCTCCGAGACCGCCTTGAGCGGTCCGGACTCCAGATCCCCATGTGTGCGGGCGCGATCGAGATCGTCGAGCACACCGAGCAGTTGGGTGATGACGGCCGCCTTCGCGCGCTCCTGAGTGACCTGCTGATCGCGCAGGGCCCGCTTGCGGTAGTTCGCGAAATCGGCCTGCACCCGTTGCAGATCGGCGGTGAGCTCGGCGACCTTGTCGCCCTCCTCGGACGCGACGGGCTCCGCGCCCGGCGCCGCCCCACTGGGGGCAGACGCCGGGTCACGAGCTTCGCCGGTCTGCGGATCGATGCGCCGTTTGTCGGTGATCGTCACCGGCTCTTCGTGCGAATCGCCCTGAGTCACTTGTTCTCCCGGTTGTCCTCGTCCTCGACGACCTCGGCGTCGACGACATTGTCGTCAACGGGACCGGAGTCACCATCGGCACCCTGCTCGGCCTGAGTGGCCTCGTAGATGGCCTGGCCGAGCGCCTGGCTCTCGGTACCCAGCTTCTCCATCGCGGTCTTGATGGCCGCGATATCGGTGCCGGCCAGAGCCGTCTTGGCCTCGGCGATGGCGCCGTCGACCTTGGTCAGGGTGTCCTCGGGGACCTTCGATCCACCCTCGGCTTCACGCTGCTCCTTGACGAACTTCTCCGTCTGGTAGACCAGCGACTCGGCCTGGTTGCGGACATCGGCCTCTTCGCGACGCTGACGATCCTCGTCGGCGTGCGCTTCGGCGTCCTTGATCATCCGGTCGATCTCCTCCTTGGAAAGGCCGGAGCCTTCCTGGATCTTGATCGTGTTCTCCTTGCCGGTGCCCTTGTCCTTGGCGGTGACGTGCACGATGCCGTTGGCATCGATGTCGAAGGTGACCTCGATCTGCGGCACACCGCGCGGGGCCGGCGGGATGCCGGTCAGCTCGAAGGATCCGAGCAGCTTGTTATGCGAGGCGATCTCGCGCTCACCCTGGAACACCTGGATCTGCACCGAGGGCTGATTGTCATCGGCCGTGGTGAAGGTCTCCGAGCGCTTGGTCGGGATCGTGGTGTTGCGTTCGATGAGCTTGGTCATCACGCCGCCCTTGGTTTCGATGCCCAGGGACAGCGGGGTGACGTCAAGCAGCAGAACGTCTTTCACTTCACCCTTGAGAACACCGGCCTGCAGCGCGGCACCCGCGGCGACAACTTCGTCGGGGTTGACGCCCTTGTTGGGTTCCTTGCCGCCGGTCAGTTCCTTGACCAGTTCGGTGACCGCGGGCATACGGGTGGAACCACCCACCAGCACGACGTGATCGATTTCGCCGACGGAGATGCCGGCGTCCTTGATCACCTGTTGGAACGGCGCCCGGGTGCGATCCAGCAGATCCTGCGTGATGCGCTGGAACTCGGCACGGGTCAACTGCTCATCGAGGAACAGCGGGTTCTTGTCCGCGTCCACGGTGATGTAGGGCAGGTTGATCGAGGTGCTCTGACCGGAACTCAGTTCGATCTTGGCCTTCTCGGCGGCTTCACGGAGCCGCTGCATGGCCATCTTGTCCTTGGTCAGGTCGATGCCGCTGCTGGCCTTGAACTTGTCGACCAGCCATTCGACGATCCGGTCATCCCAGTCGTCGCCACCGAGGTGGTTGTCACCGGAGGTTGCGCGGACCTCGACGACACCGTCGCCGATTTCCAGCAGCGACACGTCGAAGGTGCCACCGCCGAGGTCGAAGACCAGGATGGTCTGTTCCTTCTCACCCTTGTCCAGGCCGTAGGCCAGGGCCGCTGCGGTGGGCTCGTTGACGATGCGCAGGACGTTGAGGCCGGCGATCTGGCCGGCTTCCTTGGTGGCCTGGCGCTGGGCATCGTTGAAGTACGCGGGCACCGTGATCACGGCGTCGGCGATGTCTTCGCCCAGGTAGGCCTCGGCGTCGCGCTTGAGCTTCTGCAGAATGCGCGCGCTGATCTCTTGGGGGTTGTAGTCCTTACCGTCGATCGCGACAGTCCAGTCGGTGCCGATGTGACGCTTCACCGAACGGATGGTCCGGTCGACGTTGGTCACCGCCTGGTTCTTGGCGGGCTGGCCGACCAGAACCTCGCCGTTGCGCGCGAACGCGACGACCGACGGGGTGGTGCGGGAGCCCTCTGAGTTTGCGATTACCGCGGGTTCGCCACCTTCCAACACCGAGACGACGGAGTTGGTGGTCCCGAGGTCGATACCGACCGCACGAGCCATAGTTAGTTCCTCCTGAATAGCTTCTTTTTCGGATCTGAGTGAACCTCGCTCAAGCCTGCACCCGAAAGCTGTCGCCTGTCAAGCCAGAGTTGAGTCTTAGTCACTCAAGTTGTCGAAATGGTCAACGGGGGTCCGTGCGGATTTGTTCCCCGACGTCGATTTGTTCGTCGACGGCACCGGTGAGCGTCCCCGATTCACAGGGCGACGGGCGGCTCCGCGGCATACGCCCGATGCAGAATGCCCGTCAATTCACGGGCGTCGCCGAGCGTGCAGTCAGCGATACGCGCAACGGGAATCGCAGGACTCCACGAGTTCATCAACGCGCCCGCCAATTCCCCGGTGACATCTGACGCGCGTATCGGGCGGGTGACCTGGTCAATGCCGCAGTCGGCGAGTTGGCGGTTCAGGATCTGCATGGTGACACCCCGGAGCACACGGGCCTCGGGCCAGATCACAGATCGGCCATCCCAGAACACCACGTTCCATATCGTGGCCTCGCCCAGATACCCCGAGGCGTCGATGAACACGGCATCGTCGAAGCCGCGCGTATTGGCGCGGCGAAGGAACTGGGTCTTCGCCACTTCACCGACGTGCTTGACGTTCGGGAGGTGTCGCTCGTGCGGAGCGATATCGAGGGCCAGCGGCCCGGTGGGCGGTACGGCCGGATCCGTGACCTTGATGAGGACGTCGATCTCGACCGGACCATGAGTTCGCATGAACTCACCGGGCCGCGCGGAAAGAAAGCACGTCAGGGAGACATCGGGAGGGGTGGCCCGAACGGCCGCGGAGAGAAGCTCACGGACCCGCTCATCGGGCAAGTGCCACCCGAAAAGCTCGTCGCTGGCGCCACGAAGCCGACCGAGGTGCAGGTCAAGTCCTCGTACTGCCCGATCGCGCACCTGCATCGCGGTGAAGTGCGCATACCCTGCGAACGCCAACGGGGCGAGATCGTCGGTGGTGGCGGGCCGGCCATTGAAGTACACATGGGAAGTCGTCATGCTCGAAACGTAGGAGTTGACACTAGTGACAAAGGCAAGCGCAGGCGGTCTGCTCCGCGTCGGCGATCTGTCGGCCCGCACCGGGGTAAGCACCCGACTGCTGCGCCACTACGAGAACGAGGGCGCCCTCCGGGCGCGACGGTCTTCAACCGGGCAGAGACTGTTCGACGTCAGCGCCGTCGAACAGGTGCGATACATCCGCGAACTCCTCGATGCGGGCTTGCCCATCCGGGTGATCCGCGACCTGATCGATTGCATCCATGAGCCCGGCCGCCTCGAACCGTGCGCCGTTCCCATCCTCGTCGAGCACCTCAACGACCATGACGCACGGATCGCCGCACTCGTCAGCACACGGGATTCGCTGAAGGGGCTCATCGACGCATCGGCGACGTGACCGCACCGATCATTCCGTTGCTCCATGCCCAGTGACGATGAGCGACAGCAATGTGTTGGCCGCCTGGGCCGCCGGTGTGCCGACGGATTCCCAGTAAACGAGGAACACGGCGGGCACTTGTAGGAAAGGTTTTGTCCGGTAGGGGTCATACCGTCAAGAGGACAACGCCAAGGAACACGAAGGGTTCGTGATGACGACCAACTCGATTGACTACCAACCGACCGGATACACGACGGTGGCGCCATGGCTCGCCACCTCCGACACCGCCGCCTTGTTCGAGTTCATCGTCCACGCGTTCGGCGGTGAGGAGCTCGCTCGCGTAGCGACCAAGGACGGCTCCATCGGACATGGCGAGATTCGTATCGGCGACACCATTTTGCTGGCCTTCGACAGCCAATCTGACTGGCCGGCAATTCCGGCGCTCATCCGGGTGTGGGTGTCGGATTCAGACGCGGCGGTCCGGAGAGCAGTCGCGGCAGGCGCGAAGGTGATTACGCCAATCAGTAACAACGCGTTTGGCCAGCGCGGAGCCCGTGTACGAGACCCCTTCGGCAACATCTGGTGGGTTGATACGCAGACGGAGACCGTGACGCGAGAAGAGATTTGGGATCGTCTCCAACAACCGGACTACGCCGACGACATGCGGATTGCCCAGGCATCTCTAGACATTGAGCTCAGCGGACGCAACCACGGGCGAGACAGCGCACCTGTCGCCTAGGTGGCCGTCATGCAGCACACGTCTCTCTACCATGTATGCGCGCTCGGCACGCCGTCGGCGGAAGCGCTACCGAGGATCCCCGGTGCGACCCCCGTATGTGGCGATCTTGTACTCCGTGGCGGTCAGCGTGCCTCGGCGCGACCGCGCCATTCTCACGGCGGCCATCCCCATCAGCTTCGGACAGCACGGAAGTCGCAAGGTCCGCAATGGCCTGGGCGGCATCACAGTTCGTGTGCGCGGAGAAACTCACCGATATCGTCGATCCACACCGATGCCTCGGCGGGCGTGAAGATGTGCCCGGCATCGCGATATTCGATCGACGTCGCGCCCGGTATCGCCGCGGCCAGCTGGCGTGTCGACTCCGGAAGCACGATGCGGTCCTGTCCGCTGATGAATACGACTGTTGGCACGGAGATTTCGCCGCATGCGTCGACGGTGTCGACCGATGCCGCCAATCGCGCCTGGGCCGCACCGCCATGGGGATAGTTGTCGTGCGTCATCGCCACGGCCGCGTCGGCGGATGCCCGGTCGAGGCCCACGAGTACCGCCGGGGACGACAGGCTCACCAAGTAGGCGGCCAGTGCCTCGTGATCACCGCTCGCCGCCAGCGCAGTCCACGTCTCGACCACCAGCCGCAACTGCTGGTCGATGCGCGCGAACCCGACGGTGAGCAGCAGGCCCGTGACCCGGTCCGGGTGCCGGGCGGCGGCCGTCACCGCAACGGCCGTCCCCAGGGACAAGCCCAGGATCGGGAACTTCTCGAAACCGGCGTCGACCGCCGCCCGCACCAACGAGTCGGCGAGGATGGGGAGTTCCAGTGCCCCGGGGTCTTCCGGCGTGGCACCCGATCCGGGGTAGTTCATGCCGACGAGCGTGCGGGTGGCGGACAGGGCGTCGATCACCTGGCCGAAATTGGCGTTGACGCTGCCCCCGGCGCCATGGGCAAGCACGAGGGGCGAGCCGGTTCCGGTCCGGATGACGTCGGGATCTGCGAGAAGGCGCGGTGCTGTCATAACGTGGACGCTAAACCTTCACATCGGCGTGAAGGTCAAGCGCCTGGGACGACGATCACACCGGGAGGGGTCATGCGGATCGGCGAGCTCGCACAACGATGCAACGTATCCACCAGGTCGTTGCGGTACTACGAGGAGCAGCAGCTGCTGCAATCGAACCGGCACTCGAACGGATACCGTGACTACCCCGAGTCGGCCGTCGCGTCGGTACGACGGATTCGCGCCCTGATCGATGCGGGGTTCAGCGCCGAGACCATCCGGAAAGTGTTGCCGTGCCTCAACGGTGACGATGTGGACATGTGCCCGCAGGTGGCCGCCGTGATCCGTGAGACGCTACGCGGTATCGACGACCAGCTGCGTGACCTCGATGCCAAACGCGGCAAGATCACCGCGCTGCTGGCAGGCCAGGGGCTGCCGCCTGTCAATCGATCCAACAACGGGCCGCGCGGATCTCACCGTTGAGGAGTGCGAGCACATCGGCAGTCCGGCCTGCTGTCAGCGTCGGTCGCCATGGTTGCGACCATGCTCGTCCGTGGCTGACCCACGCTGTCGAATAGCCGACCGCGCGCGCACCGGCGATGTCCGCCTCGACGTGATCACCGACCATCCAAACAACTTCATCGGCGACCGCAATCACTCCGACGGCCTTCTCGAATATCCGTGAATCAGGCTTTTTGAATCCGAGTTCTCCCGAAATGACGACGCCTGAGATCACGCGATCAAGCCCCGTGTGTCGCAGCTTCATTCGCTGCTGTTGCGAGTCCCCGTTGGTCACAATCACCAACGGGATCTCCAAGGCCACAAGCTCGTCAAGTTGTGCGGCAACGCCGGGGTAGCACTCGACATACTCAATGTGATCGTAGAGCAGCCGGTCGATGAGATCCGCCGAGCTGCAAACGGGAGGATTCAACCGCCCGAGGATCACCTGGGCGAGTTGAGCGCGGGGGGTGTAGCCGCTCGCATCGGCGTCCACGAGCCAATCGACATCGGCGGTATCGCCACCCCAAGAAGGGACCGCGTCGCGCGCCCAGCGCAAGAACCCACCGTCTCGATCAACGAGTGTGTTGTCGAGATCGAGGAGTACCGGCACGACGACATTCTACGAATGAGTTAGTCGACAAGCGTTGGCATCACCTGCTCGACGTCGCCGACGTCGCGGTGTTCGACAACATCACGAACGAGCCCGCGACTGTAGACGCTCGGTGATCCCGGTAGTTGTCCCAGTAGTTGATGTGATGTGGTCCGGGATGTCTCCCTCGTAGTCGCCCGTGCTGAGTGTCCCGGTTGGTTCGAACAGCATCACCGCTGCGCCGTCAGGCGACACCGGACGGTGCTCGGTTCCGCGCGGAACAACGAAGACGTCGTGTCGATCGAGGTGCACGACGGTCTACCGACGGGCCCACGCACCGTGAGTGACGAGGTGTGCGAGCAGGACACGTCGGCTCAGGTCACAGAGCTGATCAGTGCGCTGCACATCGGGAGGCCGACATCCAGGTGACGCTGCTGAAACGTGCCGGGCGCGATGACGACCACCTGCCCCCACTTCCCGCACGGGCTCTCGGTCTCCCGGTTCACGTCGCTGGCCTGCAGATCAGCGGTGGCGATATCGCCGGGAGCCAGGGTCAGCAGCGGTGCGGCGATCTGCTGGCGGCGCTCGACGTGCACGACCGGCAGGTCCTGGTCGACGATGTCCGCACCCGGGTAGCCCTGCAATGTGCACGCCTTCGCGGTCACGTTCTCGAACAGCAGCACGAGACGGTACTCCGAACCCTGCGATTCCAGCGCCTTGTTCGACACCACCAGATCGGCGTCGGTGCAGGGACCGGGTTCCCCTGGCTGCGCGGCGGCCGGTGACGGTGGCGCGGTGACAGTGACGGTCACCGGCGGCGAGGCGACCACCGTGGTGGTCGAAGCCGGTGTCGCGATCGGGGCCGGCGTAGCCTCGGACTCGGCGGCGGGGCCGACGGGCTCCGAGGTGCATCCCGCGAGCAGCGCCGCTGCGATGACTGGCAGGGCCAGCTTCCAGATGGTCATGGGATAAGAAGACGACATTTCCGCCGCTACCGATCCCAAAAAAGGAATCAGGTCGGCAATAATGCCGCGGTGCAACCTGAATCCGGCGGACAGCCCGCCGTCCGCCGCGCGCTGACCCCGCTCCTGCAGGAAGCGCGCCGGCGGCCCACCCATCTGCGACCCCGTGCCCTTCCTGTCCCGCTGCGCATCCTGGCGGTCATCACCTGGCTGGGTGCAGCGATCATGCTGGCCTTCGGGTTCATCCCCGGGCTCTTCGCCCCCGAGGAGTATTCGCTGTTCGGCGGGGAACTGGTTTTCAAGTACGCGCCGATCTGGCCGCTGATGTGCGGTCTGGCGGTGGGTTCGGGCGTCGCAGCCGTCGGCTACGTCTATACCGCCACAAGCCCCAATCCTCCACGGCACCATGCACTTCTGGCCTGGTGCGCCGGAGTGGTCACACCGCTGGTACCGATCCTGATCCTGACCATCGACCGGAGCTGGCAGGTGCTCCCGGCCCTCGCGTCGTGGCTGGCTGCTGCCGCGGTGGTGATCAGCGCGCTGCACATCCGTCGCCGACCGACCGGTCCCTGGCTGGGAATCCTGCTGGTCTGCCTCGTCGCCGCCCCCTGGATCCCCGCGATCTGGGCGAACATCGCATTCGGCCGGGCACTGAGCTCGTTCGACACCGCGGACCCAAACGCGCTGATCTACCTACTCATCGACGATATCGGCACCCAGACTTACGTACCCGGTATCGCCCTGGCCTTCGTCGCCGCGATGGCCACCGGCGGTGTGGCGCTGGCCGCGCATTCGCGATCCGCCGTTGCACACAACATCTCGCGCCACCGCCAGGGTTGGGGTTACACCGCCCTGCTATGCGCGGTGGCCGCCATCATCGTCGTTCTCGAGATCACCGAAGTGGGCGGCATCTCCTCGGGCTTCAAGGAGAACTACTGGACGCCCGGCGGTCCGGCGACCTGGCCGCACGCGATTCTGGTCGCGGCGACCATCGCCTACGGAGCACGCCGCTCGTTCCGGACGCCGCTGCTCCCGCGCGGCGACGTACGCACCACCTTGGCCATCGGGATCAGCGCCCTTGCCGCCCAGATCGTCATCGCAGTGGTGATCACCGTGAACCTGATCGCGAACGCGATCGCCGGGCCCACCGCGGCCAGCGTCGCTCCGCCGGCCGGGCTGGAACTGCTGATCATGTGGCTGACCCTGCTCACATTGGTGCCTGTCGCGCTACGCGGACGTTGGCGCGGAACCGTCGGGCAATTCGTCGCCCGGGTGGGCCTGCTGTATCTGCTGCCCGTGTACGTGAATCTCACGCTGAGCCAGTTCGGCGTGACCCTGCCCATCGCGTTCTGGGCCAAACCCACCCAGGTCGTCATCTGCCTGGTCGCAATCGGTTGCTTGACAACGCTTCTGGGCCTGATCGGCCGATCGACTCCGATTCCCGCCGAGCTGACCAATCGGCTGATGCTGATCCCACTGCTGATCGTCGTCGGCACCGCGTGGCTGCCGAGTGTCCTCGCTGTTCCGCTCACACCGGTCATCGCGGTCACGGCCGCGCTGTTCGCACTGCTGTGGGCGATGCCATCGGATTCCGGTGCGGCACACACCGGCGTCGTGCTGGCGGTGTCGGCGCAGTTACTCCTCGTCGCGGCCGCCGCCGGCGTCGTCACCTTCTACAAGGATCTCTCCCCCGACGACACCACGCTGGCACTGTTGCTGTTCGCCGTGCCTTTGAGCGCGCTGCTGTGCGCTCATGTACAACCGGACATCGAGGGCACCGGCGCCGTGGAGTCCAGTTAGCCGGTAACGTGCCTTAACCGGTCACAGTGGACCGCACAGCCGCTCACCGTCGTGCGCATAGGGGTCGATCACAGGTGTCACAGCAAATCTCTCATCCCGGCCCTGCCGATGAGCCCACCGCGGACATCATCGAAGGCGAGACCGAGATCCCGGAAGCCGCCGCCATCAAGGAGCCCGTAGAGGGCACCGTCACCGAGAACGCCCCGGTCAAACGCAACGGGTTCAACCGCCGGGGGTTCCGGTTCGCCACCCCGCTCGGCGATATCGCCATCGCCATCCGTACGCCCAAACAGCAGCCGGTGGTGCCGAAATGGTTCGACCCGCTGGGCCTGACCGATCGCGCCGTCGACGCCGCCAAGACCGGTCTCAAACTCGCCAGCTGGGGCGAGGAGCAGCTGGCCACTCTGGTGAAGAACCGGCTGGAGGCACTCGACGCCGCGCCCCGGCCGTTGCAGTCCGCACAGGACGAGGCGGCCGCGGCCTCATCGGATTCCCTGCACACCAAGCTGGGACGACTGCTGGACCGCGCGCTGGACCAGAGCACCACCGGTAGCCAACAGGAGCTCTACCACCGGCTGCTCGACCAGCTGGTCGCCGATGAGGCCCGCATCGTCGGGGCGCTGTCGGACGGGGCGTCCTCACCGCTGGTGAATGTGCACAGCCGGTCCCGTAACCAGGTCGTGCTGCAGAACGCGTGCCTGATCGGCCGTACCGCAAATGTCGCACTTCCGCATATGGTCCCGCAGTACGTCGATCATCTGCTATCCCTAGGACTGGTCGAGACCGGTCCGGAGGACTCGTCACGGAAAGCTGATTACGAGGTGTTGATGGCGGAGCCGATGGTCCTGAAGGCGATCAAGAACGCATCGCGCGGTCCGCTGATTGCCAGGACCGAAAAACTCTCCCTGAGTCTGTCGGGGTTGGGCAAGGGGTTGTGGGCGGCAGCGGTGCAGCAGGACGGTCCGTGAACGCATGACGGGCGAGGCGATCCTCGCCATCGAGTCGTGGGCCGAGATCCGGGCCGATTTCAGCGTCAACTGGTTCATCTACCTGTCCATGCCGTTCATCGCGGCATTCGTCGGGTGGAGCACGAAGATCGTCGCGGTGGAGATGCTTTACCGCCCAATGGAGTTCAAGGGCATCGGCCCGTTCGGCTGGCAGGGCATCGTGCCGCGTCGGGCCGGCAAGGTCGGCTCGAAGACCATTGAACTGCTGACCCAGAACCTGCTCAAACCCGAGGAGCTACTCGAACGCGTCGACGCCAAGGAAGCCGTTGAGGCGCTCCGTGAACCACTGACCGAGGCGATCGACGAGATCTCGCGCGAAGTGGCCGAACAGATCCGGCCGGGCCTGTGGGACTCGATGCCCGAGGCCGGCCGCCGCGCGATCCAGAAGCGCATCCAGGACGAGACACCGCGCGTCGTCGAGTCGTTGATGAACGAGATGCGGGCTGATCTCCCGCGGTTCGTCGACGTGCAGTACCTGGCCGTGACCACGCTCGTCCGCAACAAGGACAAACTGAACAAGCTGATGCGCGGCATGGGCGATGACGCGATGGCGTTCGTCCGGCGCAGCGGCATCTACTTCGGCCTGGTCATCGGCGTCGTGCAGATGTTCGCCTGGGCGCTGTTCCAGAACCCGTGGATCATGCCTGCCTTCGGTTTCGGCGTCGGCTTCATCAGCGATTACATCGCGTTGAACATGCTGTTCCGTCCGATCGAACCGAAGAAGTACTTCGGCTTCATCCCTTTCCAGGGCCTGCTGCACGCGCAGCGCGAGAAGGTCACCCGCGACTACGCCAGGATCCTGGCCGAGGACCTGTTCTCTCCCGAGATCCTGTTCGACGGGGTGCTGCGCGGCCCGGGAGCCGACAAACTGTTCGCTCTGGTGGGCAAAGAGGTCGGCGCGGCCATCGACGCGCAGACCGGGATCGCCACCCCGCTGGTGAAGATGGCGGTCGGTACCCAGCGCTACAACGGGCTGAAGGACAACCTGGTCGCCATGGTGCTGGAGCGGCTGCCGACCACCCTGCTCGAAGCCCAGGACTACGCAATGAAGACGCTCGACCTCGAGAACACCATCATCGACAAGATGAGTCAGCTCACCAACGAGGAGTACGAGTCCATCCTGCGGCCGGTATTCAAGGATGACGAGCCGACCATGATCGCCGTCGGCGCCATCCTCGGTGGTGTGGTCGGCGAGCTCCAGGTGGTGCTCATCGAGAACTTCGGCAATGAGCCCGAGGCCGTAGGTGCTCTGCCGGAGGTCGTCCGGATCGTGCTGCACCAGTAGCAGTCAGCCCGGTGCGGTGCCCCGGCAAACGGCCTGCGGCCCGGTAGCCTCGGACTCGTGACAGGCAGGGCGATACGGGCAGCAGCGGGCATCGGGGCCGGTGCGATCGCGCTCGCCGTGCTGCTCGCCGGATGCAGTGACAGCACCGACGGAAACCCGGTCGGTTCGGCACCTTCGGGCACCGAACCGGACTTCCCGACACCGCGACCGAGTCGGACCACGACCACCACCACACCCGCTCCTCCCCCGCCATCGGCCACCCCGCGGCCACCCGCTGCCGACGCCCTGCAACCGCAGAACGGGTACGTCTACATCGAGACGAAGTCCGGGTTGACCCGCTGCCAGATCAACACCGACGCGGTGAGTTGCGAAGCAGAGTTCGAGAACTCACCCTCCATCGACGGTTTCCCGGCCAACGGCGTCAACCTCAACGCCGACGGCACCGTCACCTGGGTATCCGGCAACCTCGGCGACATCCCGACCGTGCCTCTGGACTACCGCACCTACACGGCGCTGGGCTGGACGATCGAGGCCAGCGAGGCCGGAACCCGTTTCATCAACGACGGAACCGGGCATGGCATGTTCGTCCGAATCGAAGGTGTGGAGACCTATTAATGAGCCCTGTTGAGCGTGCCCTGATATGACCGTTGCCCGACGTGAACGCGCCGCCCTGGTGGAGACCATGCGAGCCACCGGCCCGGACGCGCCCACCCTGTGCGAGGGCTGGGATGCCCGCGACCTGGCCGCGCATCTCGTGGTGCGCGAACGTCGACTCGACGCCGCACCGGGGATTCTGATCCCCAAGCTGGCCGGCTACACCGCCCGCGTGCAGGAGCAGGTGACCGCCTCCACCGACTGGTCCAAACTCATCGATCAGGTCGCCGACGGGCCGCCGCTGTACTCACCGTTCAAACTGCTCGACCCACTGGTGAACATCGCCGAGATGTTCATCCATCACGAGGATGTCCGTCGTGCCGGAAACACCTGGGAACCAAGGGTTCTCGACGAGGACACGACGTCATCGCTGGCTCGGCAGGTGAGCCAGTTCGCCCGGATGACGCTGTCGAAGTCGCCGGCGAAGGTGTCGCTTTCCACACCGCAGGGCAAGGTGCTCGCCACCGCCGGCAAGGGTGCGCCGGTGACGGTCATCGGTGACCCCGGCGAATTGCTGCTGTTCTCCGCAGGGCGCAAACCGACCACGGTGACCTTCGAGGGAGACGCCGACGCCATCGCCGCGGTGCAGGCGAGCCGCCGCGGACTGTAATGCGCGATTGGGCCTGGACCGACGAGGGACATTGCGTCACCCTGCTCAGCGCCATCACCCCGGAGGCGGTGGTCGCCGCGCTCGGCGCGAGAACGCTGGCCCGGCTGCGCGGTATCGACGCGCTCGTCGAACAAAGCCAGGCGCGCTGGGATGAGGGCGGCTACAACCCGGATGAGGCCGTCATCGGTATCGCCGATATCGGTGCGGGCTGGACGTTGATCGCCGAGGTCAACGGATATCTCGGGGTCACCGAAGATGCCATCGGACCACTTTCTGGTGGGCGGACCATCGTCTCGCACTTCCGCAATATCAACGCGGTGAGCCGCTTTCACTGGTGGCGCGACGGCCGACTGCTCGTCGATGTCGACCTGCTGTTCCCCGAGGAACGCCTCGGCGCCGAACCCGATGCGCTGGGCAATCTGGACGACCTCGGCACCGATCTGGTCGCGGCAGGCTTTCTGCTCGCGGAACGCATCACCGGAGTGGCGTGCACGCCCGCGATGTTCGAGCGTGCCGAGTTCACCCTCGCAGTCGCACCGATGCCCGGACCCGACGCTCTATAAGGTTGTCGTATGCCTTCACTCGACTTCCGTGTCTTCGTCGAACCGCAGCAGGGCGCCAGCTACGCCGACCAGCTCGCCGTCGCCCAAGCCGCCGAACAACTCGGGTACTCCGCGTTCTTCAGGTCCGACCACTACGTCGCGATGGCCGGGGACGGCCTGCCCGGACCCACCGATTCCTGGGTGACGCTGGCCGGTATCGCCCGTGAGACCAACACCATCCGGCTGGGCACGATGGTCACCTCGGCCACCTTCCGGCACCCGGGCCCGCTGGCCATCGCCGTCGCCCAGGTCGACGAGATGAGCGGCGGCCGAGTCGAACTCGGCATCGGCGCGGGCTGGTTCGAGGCCGAGCACCAGGCCTACGCCATTCCGTTCCCGCCGCTGGGTGAGCGTTTCGACCGGCTCACCGAGCAGCTGCACATCCTCACCGGGCTGTGGGACACCCCGGTCGGGGACACCTTCGACTTCGCCGGAACGCATTACACCGTCAAGGACTCACCGGCGCTGCCCAAACCCGCGCAGCACCCCCACCCGCCGATCATCATCGGCGGCGCAGGGCCCAAGCGCACCCCGGCACTCACCGCCCAGTTCGCCGACGAGTTCAACATCCCGTTCGCCTCGCTGGAAGATCTCACCGCGCAGTACGACCGGGTGGCCACCGCGGTCGCCGACGCCGGCCGCGCCGCGGACTCGCTGGTGTACTCGGCGTGCTTCGTGCTGTGCGCCGGAGCCGATGATGCCGAGCTGACCCGCCGGGCCGGCGCAATCGGCCGTGAGCTCGACGAGATGCGGGGAAATTCGCCGGTGGCGGGCACCGCCGCCGAGATCGTGGACAAGCTCGGGGCCTTCACCCGGGCCGGTGTGCAGCGGGTCTACCTGCAGGTACTGGATCAGTCCGATCTCGACCATCTGGCCTATTTCGCCTCCGAGGTCATCCGGCAGCTGGATTGATCCGGGGCTACTATCTTGGCCGTGACGGGCGATCCCAAATGGCATGAGCGGACGCCCACCCTGTTGGCGGCCAGTGTCGCCGCGCTGACAGCCATCGCTCTCGTCGTCTGGTTGACGATGTTCGTGGTCCGCCAGGTCAACACCAACGAGCCGGCACCGCTGGAATATGTGGCGCCGTTCATGGACGGTTCGAGCAGCACGACGTCCACCACGACCGGCACGACCTCGACGGTCACCACGACCAGGCCGGTGGAGACCACCGATATCAGCGATGTGATCGGCCCGTCGTCCACCTCGGAGACGTCCTCGTCCGAGCGGCCGACCCGGACCCCGCGCTCGCGTGCCAACGATGATGACGACGAGGACGAGACGACGACGACGCGGCGCCGGGCCCGGCAGAACGAGACCCGGACGCTCTACCCGCGGCCCTAACGTCGGCCGCGCGCCGTGAACTCGGCGACCAGACCCTCCGCGCTGCGCACCGCCGCCCGGCAGGCCCTGGTGGTGAACGGGTCGTTCAGCGGGTGATCGGAGCGGCGGCGCCAGCGCTGGGTGGCCGCGAACGCCGCCCGCGGCCCGTCGTCGGGTGCGTCCGGGCCGAGGCCGAGCCTGCTGGCCGCATCGGTCCCCGAACCGCCGATCAGGCGTCGCAGCGAGGACATCTCATCCTCGGTCAAAGTGGTTTTCCGGGAACGCAATTGGCTCAGCAGGCGCAGCTCCTCGAAGGCGTGCGCATCGGCGAGCAGCGGGTCGATGTCAGCGAGGATCTGCCGGCTCGCGTAGAGCGGGTTGACCTGGACGAAGCGCCGCAGTGACAGCAGCGCAGTATGCGCCTTGAGCAGATCGGAGCGCTGCGCGAACTGCTGGTCGATCACATCGCGCAGGGCGATCAGCCCGCTGCGTTCCAGCAGTTCATCGGCCAGCGCCACCGAATCGCTGATACCGGCGCTGAGCACCGCGATCGAGATCCGGATACCGAACATTCCGAACCGCTCCAGCAGGGCGGTCCGGGTAGGGGCGTCGACGGGCAACGAGGCGTCCTCGCGCACAAAACGGTCCACACTGAGCATCGCCCTGGCGAGTTCGGCGGGCGGCACCCCGGCCAGCTTCTCCAGCGCGACGAACTCGCTCTGGCGCAGCGTGCGCGCGGTCAGCGCCAGCAGCCCGGAGACCGGCACCACCGCCTGGCAGATGCCGGTCTTGTCCATCTCGGCGGTGAACCGGGTCGCCACATCGCGTGCCGAGAGCATCGCGTCGATGCGTCCGGCGCCGATCTCGTCGGCGCGCGACGCCACCCCGATCACCCCGAGCGCACCCGCGGACCCGGCGGTACCGCCGACGAGCTCACCGATCTGCTTGAGCAGCGCGATATCGGCGGCATTGAGCGTGCGCAGCAGGAACACCACGGCATCCACCCGGGGCACGCCGTCCTCGGGGACCAGCAGGCGCAGCGTCCGCTGGGAGACGTCGCGGGACAGCGATGAGGTGCCCGGTGTGTCGATGATCGTGGTGTCGATCAGTTCGGCGGCCGGCCATTGGACATCCAGGTCGTCGATATCGTCGGCGTCCAGGCCTGCGAAGCTGAACGTCAGGCTGCGCTGCCGATCGCCCGCTGCCCGGGCGATCGGCACATTGGAGCGCGCCCCGTCGTGGTGGTTCGCCGTCACCTTCGGGGCGGGCCCGTGCCGGAACCGGGTGACGATGCGGGTGGCCTCGGTGGCGTCGGTCGGGGCGATGTCCTCACCGACCAGCGCGTTGACCAGCGTGGACTTACCCGACTTCAGCGTTCCGGCCAAGGCGATGCGCATCGGCTCGTTGAGCCTGCGCTCGATCTGTTCCAGTGCGGAGTGCACATCGGGGCGCTGCCGGTACGCCGGATCCGCCCGGTAGGCCGCAATGGTGCCACCGAGAATGGCGCGCACGTTATCGCTGGTGCTCATGACGGGGCCAGCTTAGGGCGAGCGAAGCGACGGGGAATCAGCACCGGGGCGTGCGAAGCGACGGGGATCATCAACTCGGCGAGACCAGCTTGTCGACGTTGTCGACGACCTGCTTGAGGATGTTGAGCTGACGTTCCAGTTCCTTGACCCGGGTGTTGCGTTCGTCTTCCTCCATTTTCGCCGACGCCAGCGTGGCCTGCAGCGACTCGTTGAGTGACCGGCTGGTCTGGTTGGCGATGCCCCGGTAGTGATCGCGCAGCTGACGCTGCACCGCGCGCAGCCGGTCACGGGATTCCTTGTTCACGATGAAGGCGATGTCGTCGACGAACCGGCGCGCATTGGTCTTGGCCTCGTTGCGCACGCGCAGCATCCGGTTCTCCATGTCCTCCTTATAAGCCTTGCGGCCCAACAGGAATCCCGCCCCCAGTGACAACGGGTTGAACATGCCCAGCCCGGCGAACGAGGTGAGCATGCCGAACATCAGGATGCCGCCGTAGGAGCCGCGCATACCGGTGACGACCTTGTGGCCGGCCTTGATCGGTTTGGCTTCCAGCCTGGCCACCGATTTGAACTCGCCGAACCCGGCGCCCATATCGCGGGCGCTGACCTCGGGCAGTTCGATGGCATCCAGGCCGGCCTCCATGAACAACCGGGCGACCTCGGCGGCCAGCGCGTCGGCACGCTGATAGGCCCAGACGAAGTTGTCGCCGACCGCGGTGGCCACGGCATCCTCCAGTTCGGTACCGATCTCGGCCCAGTGCTGGGTGGGGTCGCAGCCGTCGATCACCTTCTCGGTGTGCGCGGTGATGTGCCGGAACCGGTTGCGCAGGTCGTGGTCGACATCGGCGGTCAGGTCGGCGATGCCGTCGTTGAGGGTCTGCTGCCACAGTGCGGTCTGCTGCAGCGCAGCCTGGGCTTCTTCTTTGCGCTGTTCCAGATCGGCGGTCAGCCGCTCGCGGATACCGGGATCATTCAGCGCGGACAGTTCACTGCTCACCGAAAGCGCCAGATGTTCTGCGGCGGCGCGGATTTCGCCCAGCACGTGGTCCCGGATCCGGTCGGTCTCTCGGGACATCACCTTCTCGGACAGGAACTTGATGATGGCCGGGAAGTTGGATTCCTCGTTGAGCTCTTTGTCATTGAGGGTGACGGCGTGGCTGCGCAGCACCGAACTCGCCGGGATCATCGGGACGCTGACGGCGGCGCGCTGCAGGTGGGTGGTGTTGGCGGCGACGATATCCCGCCAGTGCGGGTAGAGGTCGGTCTTAGTCGCGACAATCGTTGCGACCGGGCAGATCTCGACGGCCTGGCGGATGAATGTCAGCTCCGGTTCGGTGAACTCCTGGCTGGTGTCGCTGATCATCAGGACGGCGTCGGCGTCCGGGAGCAGACCCAGGGTCGCCGACAGGTGCGGCTGCCCGTGCCCGCCGACACCCGGGGTGTCGACGAACGCCAATCCGTTCTTGAGCATCGGGCTGGGTACCCCAACCTCGACCCGCAGCACCTCACGCCCCTCGGCCGCCGCTGCCCGGCGCAGATCGTCCTTCAGTGCTGACATCTCGATATCGACGAGTTCCGCTTCGGCACCGTCGGGGCTGACCACGACGAGCCGGGCCGCCGGCGTCTCGGCGTGGAACACGACGGTGGCCAGGACGGTGCTCTCATCGTCGCCGACCCGGGCGACCGGCATGTTCAGCAGCGAGTTGAGCAACTGGCTCTTGCCCTGCTTGAGCTGGCCGGCAATGACGACCCGGATCTGCGGATCGCTGATCTGCTCCTTGGCGATCCCCAGCCGTTCGACCAGGTCGGCGCGTTCGTAGAGGCCGGCGATCTTGGTGGTGTGATCGATGAGCTCGACGATCACCTTGACCGGTCGTGCCGGAGCACCGGCCTGGACCTTGGGTTGCGTCATCTCGTCCTCTCCTGAGCATCAACCGTAAACGCGCCGACTGGCGGGGACCAGGAAGCGGTCCCCGCCAGTTGCGGTGTCGGGATCTGGTGTCGAATCTCTAGAAGAGTCCGGCGTCGACGTTCGTCTCGATGGTGTTGTCCACGTCCAGGGTGTTATCTACGTCGAGAGTGTTGTTGACGGAGTTGTCGACCGAGTTGTCGATATCGGTGTCGACGACGGTGACGACCGAGCTGTCATCGTCGCTGGCGTCCAGAGTGCCGGAGTTGTCGATGATGGTGATGCCGCCACCGTTTCCGGCGTCGCCGCCGCTGGAGTGACCGCCACCGAGCAGGCCGCCGCCGGCCACCGAGCCGCCGCCGTTGCCGCCGCTGGTGTCGACATCGTTGAGGACCGGGCCCTCGTTGTCGGAGATGATGTCATCGCCGGCGATCTGGGAATTGTCCTCGACCTCGTTGTCCTCGCCGATGATCACCGGAGAGTGGTTGCCGGTCTCGACGTCGACCTTGGTGTTGTCATCGCCGACGACGTTGTCGTCACCGGTGATGTTCTCGTCGCCGACCACGATGTCCTCGCCGGTGATGTTCTCGTCACCCACGACGTTGCCATTGCCGGTGGTGACGGTGCCGGCGTTGTCACCGTCGACCACGACGCCGCCGTCGGTGGCGGTGTTGGAGGTCTTGTTACCGAAGGTGATGTCACCGAAGCCGAGGTTGAAACCACCGACCTGGGAGTTGGCGCCGGAGCTCTGATCGGGGCTCAGGAACTCGGCATTGGTGCGGTTGTTGCTGGCGATATCGGTCTCCGGGGCGAAGCTCCGCTGCGGGGCGTAGATCGGCGCGAACGAGGAGGCGAGACTGTGGTGGTCGGCGACCGCACGCTGCAGGCCGAGCACCGGATCGCCGCCACCGAGGGCAATGCCCGCCGGGGCCGCGGTGGCCGCGACGGCCTGGAGCTGAGCGGCGGTGACGTTCGGGAGGCCGGCGTCACGCAGGGCCTGCTCCGGGTCGGCCACGAAGGCACCGGCCAGGTCGGGGCTACGGAAGAGGTCGAGGATGTAGTCGATGATGGTGGTCATGTGAGTGCCTTTCTCAGGAGGTATGTAGTTCCTGTCGCTGGTCGATCCGGCGAACTGAAGACAACGTTATGGGCGCGGAGACTCGCGAGAAACGGGGCACATTCCCCTCCTGCGCAACCCCCGTACCGGGACGTAGGGGGTTCCCCCGTTAGGGGATTAGGGGGTCCTGCGGGGCTTTGCCGGCCGGACACGAAAAAGCCCGCCCGCTGCAGAAATTCGCAGCTGGGCGGGCTCGTGTCGAACGGTCTCACTCTTGCCGAACGGTCTCAGTCGAACAGGTCGAACCCGGATGCGTCCGGGGTGCTCCAGTCCTGGTCGACGGTCTCATGCACCGGGAGATCATCGAGTACCGCGCTGACCGGGACATCGGCGTACTCGTCGCCGATGTTCAGTTCCTGCAGAACTCCGGGTACCGCGTCCTCGCCGCCCGGCGCGCTGCTGACCACCTCGCGAATGGCGAAATCATCCAGGTCATGGGCCACGACCGGCACCGCGTCATCGATTCCGAACGCGTCGAAGGCTGCCGTGGCCGCGCCGCTCGCCCAGACATTGCCGTCCACGGCCGGCGCTGTCGCGGCCCAGCTACCGGCATCGAAGCTCGGCATCGCGGGGACCGCGGAGGAGAGCGACTCCGCCACCACCGGGATCAACTGGTCGACGTCGGCACTGGTCACATCGGGGAGATCGGCCCCGGCGAGGGCCGCCGCGGGATCGGCGGCGTAGCGTGCCGCGGCATCGGGGTCCCGCACCAGCGACATCACGAAGTCGAGCAGTGAATTGGCCATGAGTGGTTTTGCCCCCGTCCTTTCCGTTACGTCTGAAGCTCGTGAACCGATGCTATCGACGGAAGGTGTCGGTGAGATCGGTGCTGAACCCAGCCGTCATCCCCGCCCGTTAGGGGATTGCCCGTTAGGGGTTCCGACACGTTAGGGGGATTCCCGCGTGCGGGGTTCCCGAGCCGTTAAGGTGAGTGCTTGCCTAAGGAGATTGCATGACCGACTCGCTCGGGTTGTCCGTCGGGATGACCAATCTGGTGGCGGCCCGCGACGGGCGGCCACCGGTCACTCGCCGGTCGGTGCTGACCTTGTTCGACGACCGGGCGCCCGAGGTCGGCGTGCCCAGCGAGAACCCCAATCTGAGCCAGCCCGGACTGGTGCTGGGCGGTTTCGTGGACCGCGTCGGCGACCCCGTTCCGCTGGTGGCCTCCGATGGGTCCTCACACCGCGGCGACCAGGTACTCGCCGAGGCTCTC
Source organism: Mycobacterium sp. (assembly GCA_051306235.1). Lineage (GTDB taxonomy): Bacteria > Actinomycetota > Actinomycetes > Mycobacteriales > Mycobacteriaceae > Mycobacterium. Next base: position 30,963 of record JBPPMV010000080.1, read on the forward strand.
GACGCGATGACTCACACCGTCGGCGGCGGTAACCCCATCACCATCGCGGTCCCGGCGCACTGGGCGCCATCGGTGGTGGCCGCCCTGCAGACCGCACTGCGCAACAAGCCGGGACTGGCCGCCGCGGCGGTGGTGCCGGATTCGGTTGCCGCACTTGCCGGTCTACGCGCCGCGGGAAGCCTGCCGCCCCAGGGCGTCATCGCCCTGTGCGATTTCGGCGGCAGTGGCACCAGCGTCACGCTGGCCGATGCCGGCGCCCAGTTCGCGCCGATCGGCGCCACCCTGCGTTACCCCGACTTCTCCGGTGAGCAGATCGATCAGGCCCTGCTCAACCACGTCATCGCCGGGATCGCCGACGCCGGTGCCGCCGACCCGGCGGGCACGGCCGCGGTCGGCTCGCTGGGCCGACTGCGTGACGAGTGCCGCCGGGCCAAGGAGCGACTGTCCGCCGAGACCGCCACGGTGGTGCCCGCGCTGCTGCCCGGCTTCAGCTCCGATGTCCGGGTGACCCGGTCCGAGCTCGACCAGCTCATCGACCAGCCGCTGGCCGGGCTGCTCGGCGCCATCGAGGAACTGCTGCAGCACAACGGCATTGCGCCCGGCCAGCTGTCCGGCGTGGCGACCGTCGGCGGCGGTGCCGCCATACCGCTTGTCACCCAACGACTTTCCGAGCGGTTGCAGGTACCGGTGATCGCCGCGCCGCTGGCTCAGACCAGCGCCGCGGTCGGCGCCTCCCTGGTGGCCGAGGTGGCCTACGAAGCGGGCGCACCGACGGGCCTGGCCCCGGCGGCGAGCCCGGACACCGAGGCGACCGGTATGGCGCCGACGATGGGCTGGGCCGGCGCCGCGGGTGCCGCGGGTGCTGCCGGGGGCGCCGCAGCCGACGGCGGGCTGGCGTGGTCCCAGGATGACGACGCACCCACCGGTGAGCCGGTCCCCTACCAGGGCCCCGACTACGAAACCGGTTATGCCCCAACCCCGACCGACGCGCGCCCGCCGATCGCCTTCACCCCCGGCGAGGACGACTATCCGGCCGAACCCGAGCCCTTGCCCTGGTACAAGCGCCCCCCGCTGCTGTTCGGTGCGGCCGCGGCGGCTGCGCTACTGGCTGTCGGCGGGCTGGCGGTCACCCTGACCGGGACCAGCGGGCCCAGCGGGCCGGTCACCGAGACCGCGACGAGCTTCTCCACCGAGCCCGGACAGCCCGGCGAGCCGGTGGTGACCGAACCGCAGACGGTGACGGTCACCGGGGACGATGGTGTCGTGACGACATCGGTCGCGCCGCCACCACCGCCCCCGTCCTCCACCACCACGACGACCA
>JBPPMV010000081.1:0-5173 GCA_051306235.1 Mycobacterium sp.
CTGACCCCCACGCAGTCCAATCTGGTGTACCTGGCCTACGGCGTGGCCATCCTCGCGCTGCCGTTCGTCATCCTGGTCAGCCTGATCATCGGGCGGCACTGGACGCTGCTGGCCGCCTACGCCGCGGCCGGCGTGCTCTCGGTGCTCGCGCTGTCGATCAGCGGCCGGGGCATCGCCGCCCCGCAATGGCATTTCGATCTCGGTGACCGGCTGGACACCCAGCTGTCCCAGTTCCTCGACGATCCCCGCTGGATCGCCCTGCTGGCCGCGGTGCTCACGGTGTCGGGTCCGTGGCTGTCGCGCCGGCTGCGCCGGTACTGGTGGGCCCTGCTGCTGGCGTTCGTGCCCATCCACCTGGCGGTCAGCGCCGTCGTGCCGGCCCGGTCGCGGCTCGGGCTGGCGGTCGGCGGGTGCGTCGGCGCACTCGTGGTGCGGGTGGTCGGCACCCCCGCGCTGGAGGTCCCGCTCGACGGCGCGGTGCGAGCGCTGTCCCGGCGCGGTTTCGTGGTGTCCGCACTGGCCGTCATCCGCCCGCCCGGACCGGGTCCCCTGGTTCTCGCCGCGACCGGCCCGAACAGCACCGCCGTCGTGGAGTTGTACGGGCCCAACCAGCGCAGCGGTGGCGCGCTGAGCCAGCTGTGGCGCAAGTTCCGGTTACGCACCGACGAGACCGCACCGCTGCAGGCCTCGATGCGCCGCGCCGTCGAGCACCGGGCACTGATGGCCATCGCGATCGACGATCTGGAACTGTCCAATATCTCGTCGGTATCGGTGAGCGCACTGGACCGCGGCTGGACGCTGTATGCCCGCAAGCCGGCCCGTGGCGAACCGCTGACCGCCGAGGCGGCCCCCGTCGCCGATGTGTGGCAGGCCCTGCGGGTGCTGCACGACAATCAGATCTCGCACGGCGACCTGTGCTGCGGCGAGATCACCGTGCACGACGGACGCGTGCAGTTCGGCGGGTTCGACAATGCCGAGTACGGCGCCACCGACGCGCAGTTGCAATCCGATATCGCCCAGCTGCTGGTGACCACGTCGGCCATGTACGACCCGCCGTCCGCGGTGGCCGCCGCCATCGAGGCCTTCGGCCAGGACACGGTGCTGATCGCCTCGCGACGGCTCACCAAGACCGCGGTGCCCGCCCGCATCCGGGAATCGGTGACCGATGCCAAGGCCGTCATCGCCGCGGCCCGCGAGCAGGTGCAACAGCAGACCGGGGCGGACAAGATCCGCGTGGAGACGATCACCCGGTTCACCCGGGTGCAGCTCATCCAGCTGGTGCTGCTGGTCGCACTCGTCTACGTGGCCTATCCGTTCATCAGCACCGTGCCCGCGTTCTTCGACGAGCTGAGCAATGCCAACTGGTGGTGGGCGCTGCTGGGCCTGTTGGTCTCCGGACTGCGTTACCTCGGGGCGGCCGGTGCGCTGTGGGCCTGCGCGGACGGCCTGGTGCGGTTCCGGCACCTGGCAATCATGCAGGTGGCCAACACCTTTGCCGCGACCACGACGCCGGCGGGAGTGGGCGGTCTGGCGCTGAGCACCCGGGTGCTGCAGAAGGGCGGTCTGAGCACCGCGCGCGCGACGGCGGCCGTCGCACTGCAGCAGAGCGTGCAGGTGATGGTGCATGTGGTGCTGCTGATCCTGTTCACCACCATCGCCGGGGCATCGGCCAATCTGCAGCATTTCGTGCCCAGCGCCACCGTTCTGTACCTGGTGGCAGGCGTGGCACTAGGAGTGGTGGGTGGCTTTTTGGCGGTGCCGCAGCTGCGACGCTGGCTGGCCTCGTCGCTGCGGCCCAAACTGCAGGAAGTCAAGACCGACCTGTGGGAGCTGTCCCGGGCACCCAAGCGGCTGGCGCTGATCGTCTTGGGCGCCGCCGGAACAACTCTCGGGTCGGCGCTGGCACTCTGGGCCAGCATCGAGGCGTTCGGTGGGGACACCTCCTTCGTCACGATAACGGTGGTGACGATGATCGGCGGCACCCTGGCCTCGGCGGCCCCCACACCCGGCGGTGTCGGCGCGGTGGAGGCGGCGCTGATCGGTGGTCTCGCCGCGTTCGGGGTTCCGGCGGCGGTCGCGGTGCCCTCGGTGCTGCTGTACCGGGTGTTGACCTGCTGGCTGCCGGTGTTCGTCGGGTGGCCGGTGATGCGCTGGCTGACCCGCAACGACATGATCTGAGGGTTTACCGGGAGTGCCAGGTGGATACTCGGTAAGGTCCGCACAAACCGCTGATCCTGGAGCGCCTCTTGCAGATCCGCACCCTCGCCCCGACCGCCCTGGCTGTTGCCGCAACCGCCGTCATCGGCGGTCTGGCCACTAAGCCCGCCGTCGAATCGGATTGGTACGCAAAACTTCGCAAGCCGCCGTATCAGCCACCACGCCAGGCGTTCCCCATCGCATGGACATCGCTGTACGCCGATATCGCGGTGGTGTCGGCACAGACCCTGGATGACTCGCCGCCCGAGGTCCGCCGCACCTATATCCGCTCCCTGGTCATCAACCTCATTCTCAACGGCAGCTGGTCCTGGCTGTTCTTCAATCAGCGCAAGCTCGGCGCCTCCGCCGTCGCGGCCGGACTTTTGACCGCCAGCAGCGCCGACCTCACCCGCCGCGCCGCGGCCGTTCGCGGGATCAAGGCGGCGCCGCTGGGCCTCTACCCGGTGTGGTGCGCCTTCGCCACCGCCCTGTCCACCCATATCTGGGTGCTCAATCGCCGCTGATCGACGGGTTCCGGACGTCGACCGGCTCGACATGACCAGTGACTTCAACAGCACAGTCGTGCGTTGGTGGAACGACCCGGTCGACCACTACTGGGTGCAGAACTTCCTGCGCCCACGCGGCTATCTGAGACCGCTGCGTCTGCTCATCGGGATGGGCGGCGTGGCGATGGGCATCGCACTCGTGCTCGTGCAGTTCACCCCACTCACCGAACCGGTGGCGGTATCCCGTGCGGTCATGGCGACGTTGACCGTTGCCTCGATCGCCTGGCCCATCTACTGGTGGTTCTTTCCGTGGCCGTCGGCACGCACCTCCATCATCCTGTTCATCCTCACCGACCTGGGCATCGCGCTGTCCTGCGCTGCGCACGGCGACCCGCTGGCAGCGATGGCCACCACACCGCTGTTCGCGGTCACCGGGCTCTACATCGTGTTCTTTCACGGTCCACGCGCGACCGTCGTCCACCTCACGATCGCCACGGTCACGATCGTGGGGGTCGCGGTATGGATGGGCCTCTCCGGAGAACCGGCCGCAATCGCCCTGGCGATCTGCAAGGCCCTGGTCTCGCTCCTCGTCACCGCGGGCATCCTGCCGTTTGCCCAGTTCGGCTTCTGGCTCATCCGGAACAGTTCGGTCGAATCGCGTGTCGACGAGCTGACCACATTGGCCAACCGCAGAGGTCTGCTGGACTATGTCTCGCGGCTGACCCCCTCGTCGGATCAGCCGCACCCGATGTGTGTGTTCGTCATCGATCTCGACAAGTTCAAGGCGATCAACGACCGGCACGGCCATGCCGTCGGCGACCAGGTCCTGGTGCGCACGGCCGATCAGTTGCGTGGCGCACTGCACAAGCAGGCGTTCGTCGCACGCACCGGAGGCGAGGAGTTCGTCGTCATCGACCACCTGCCCGCCGCGGAAGCGGCCGGCATGGGCGAGCGGCTGCGCGCGGCCGTCGCCGCCGCCGGGCCACCCGCGGTGACCGCCAGCGTCGGCGTGGTCTGCGGACAGCTGAACAACGTCGACGATTTCGAAGCGCTGCTGGAATCGGCCGACGCCGCCATGTACGCGGCGAAACGCGACGGCGGGGATCGGCTGGCCGTCAGTGGCCGGTAACAGACACCTGCCCTTCGGCGATTTAGCTGAAGTACGTAGTCTATTGTTTGCACCACGCTCGTCTACGGTTGAATGACACAAACTGGGGAGTTTCGCCTTGTTTAAAACGCTGGTAGTGGCAGGTGCCACAACACTTCTGATGACGGTGGGAATCCCGACAGCGGCGGCCGCGGAAACGTGGGAGATGCCGTCGCTCGAAGGCATGAATCTGGAGGACGCCCAGTCGCTCTACGAGGAGACGGTGGGAGCGGACGGGCCCTGGCTGGACATCATCAACAAGGCGCCCGCGGCGGCCGGAGGCATCAATGCCCCGGTCATGTGGGAGGTCTGCGAGCAGGCGCCCAGCGACGGCGCCACGATCGCGGCGAAGTCGTACACGGCGGTCGCGGTCAACCGACCCGGTAAGTGCTAGGGCTGACCCGCTCTTAGCTCACCGGGCCCGATGCGGCTCCCCGGGGTCGATCAGTCACACGCCTTGGAGACCATGTCATCCCAGGTGTTGCGGGCGGCGTCGAACTCGCGCACGACACCGAAGTCGACATCGGTGGCACTGGAGATCTTTGCGCCGGCTTCCGGTGACTGTTCGCACACCAGCCAATCGGCCAGACTCAGCTGCTTCTGCTTCATACCTTTGAGGTTGTGTGACTGCATCGTCACCGGCATGCCGTTCGCCGCCGCGTTCACCGCGTCCTCGGCTTCCTGCAGGTTCATCCCGTCGATGCTCGGCATGACGAATCCATTGGCCGCCTGGGCCGGCCCGGCAAAGCCGATGGCGGCCGGCAGCAGCAAAGTTGCAGCACCGATGGCAAGGAAGTGTTTCTTCAACATGGCATGTCCCTAGATGTCATTGCCCGCGGTAACCGGGTCATTGCAGTGGTGTCGAAATGAATTGGTGCTGAGTGACGTTCACCTTGTAGGCTTGGTCTGTCGCGGCTACCGCGCTGTAGGGCCGACGATTCGCAAAGAGTCACATCCCAGACCTGTGCGTACCAGCGTCACGGGCTGTGAGGATTCTGGCTAACCGCTGTCATGCGATACAGCGACCTCACAGCGGGCCCACAGGAAGCGTCCTTCCGGAATACACATGTCGAACGTGTGTTCTAATGACCTCGTGACGATGACTGTAGACACTCCGATGGCCGAAGCGTTGAATACCGACTCCCAGACCCCGGACGCCGTACCCGCTCCCGCCGAGGAGGCGCCCAAGAAGTCCGCGACCCGAAAGACGGCCGGCCGCAAGGCCAAGACGATCGAACTGGTCCTCACCGTCACCGGCACCGCCGATGGCGAGTGGCGCGCCGAACTCAAGCAGGGCGGCACCTACCTGGCCCGCGACCTCGCC
>JBPPMV010000082.1:0-7763 GCA_051306235.1 Mycobacterium sp.
TGCATCGACTTCAATCCGCACCCGGTGCAGTCCCAGGACCTGGAACATCCCGATGAATTACGCGTCGACCTCGACCCGATGCCCGGGGTCGACTGGTCGCAGATCCTGGCGGTGGCCGCGGTGTCCCGCGAGGTTCTCCAGGAATACGGCCTGACGGCATGGCCGAAGACCTCCGGCTCGCGCGGGTTCCACATCTACGCCCGCATCCATCCGCACTGGCCCTATAAGCAGGTCCGGCTGGCCGCCGAGACGGTGGCCCGGGAGGTGGAACGCCGAGCGCCGGATCTCGCGACCGCGCGGTGGTGGAAGGAGGAGCGCGGCGCCCGGGTCTTCGTGGACTTCAACCAGAACGCCAAGGATCGCACCGTTGCCTCGGCATATTCGGTGCGGGCCAAACCCGATGCCCGGGTATCGACACCTCTGCATTGGGACGAGGTGGCCCAGTGCCGGCCCGAGGCGTTCACCGTGGCGACCGTGCCCGCCCGCTTCGCCGAGGTCGGCGATCCCTGGGCGGATATGGATGCTCACGCCGGTGATCTGACCGAGCTGCTGGCACTCGCCGACCGGCTGGGGCCTGCGGAGAAGCCGCCCAGCAAGAAGAGTGCCGACGGGCGCCGAGCCTCGCAGATGCCGCTCATCGAGGTCGCCAGGACCAAGACCCGCGATGAGGCGATGGCGGCATTGGACGTGTGGCGCGGTCGCCATCCCGAAGCGGCCGAGCGGTTGGAACCGGTCGACGTTCTGATCGACGGGATGCGGGGGCCGAGCTCGATCTGGTACCGCATCCGGATCAATCTGGAACACGTGCCCGATGCGTTGCGCCCCGCCCAGGAGACGTTGATCGCGGACTACTCGCCCTGGGACGGCTACTCAGGAAACCAGTTCAAACCCGGGCCCTGAAGATCCGGCGAAATGCTGCACCGGTGTACCCGTCACAGCGGTTGATCAAACCTCTTCACGAAAAGCGTTGCGGGAGAACAATTTTCATTTTGCTCAACAATCCCTTACCTGGCTCTCAGACTATCTTCTTAGCAAAGTCTCAATCACTACTCCCAAGTACCTTAAGTTCCGCGGATAACTTCGGTGTCAGTGAGTACGACAGGTCAGTACGAGAAGGGAGCCAGAACATGACGATCGCTTTCCGCTACGGCAACCCAGCGGTCAAGTGCGACGGCGCCGAACTGCGAGCACAGTGCCGCCACCTCGCCATGGTGGTGACCATCTCCGGTGCCATCGACGACGACAACTTCGATCGCCTCACCCATAAGGTCCGTCAACTGGTCCTCGCGGAAAAGCCGTTCGCACTCGATCTGAGTGACGTGACGTTCCTGTCCGCGCGCGGTGTGTCACTTCTCTACGCCCTCGATGACGAGTGCGATATCGCCGGAGTCGAGTGGGCCGTCATCGCGAGCCCCGAGGTTCTCGACGTCCTGCAGATGGTCGACGACGCATTCCCCATCACGGTCTCCGTCCCGGAGGCGCTGCACCACTTCGCCGAAGGCACCCTTGCCCGGCGCCGGTTGCTCCCACTCCTGCACAAGACCGCATAACAAGAAAGGCGGAAATCACATGTTGATCGACGTTCGCTGGCTGACCGCTCTGATGGGCCGTCACCGCAAGCCCGCCCGCTAGGAACACCTACTTCCACCGATGAGCCCTCCCACCTTCTGGTGGGAGGGCTCATCGCTTTCTCTGTCGGTTATGCGGCTGCGCCGCCGCCATCGGCGTGCAGCGTCAATCCGGTGACGAAACTCGATGCGGGCGTGTCGAGAAACAGCACCGCCTGGGCGATCTCGGCGGGCTCGGCGGTGCGCCCGAGCGGAAGTCCCCGCCCGAGTTCGGCATTGGTGTCGCCCCACTCCGCGACCACACCCTCGGTGTTCGTCGGCCCGGGCGCGACGGTGTTGACGCGCACCCCGCCGGGCCCGAACTCGGTGGCCCACGTCCTGGTCAGCGATTCCACGGCGGCCTTCGAGGCGCTGTACACCGACGCGCCCGGCACACCCTTGGAGGCCACCATCGAGGTGACATTGATGATGCTGCCGTGGCCGCGCTCCAGCATTCCCGGCGCCAAGCCTGCCACCAGGAAGTACGTTCCACGGACATTGGTGTCGAAGGTCGACTCGAAGGACGCGACGTCCTGCGCGACGGTGAGGGCACCGGGGAATCTGGCAGCGTTGTTCACCAGAATGTCGACCGCGAAGCTCTGCTGCACCAAGGCCGCCACCGAGTCGAGATCGGACATATCGGCCTGGATGAAGCGGATATCGCCGCCGATCTCGGCAGCCGCGGACGCACCCCGTTCCCGGTTGCGTCCCGTGATCAGGACCGAGGCGCCGGCCTCGACCAGTAATCGTGCACACGCCAACCCGATTCCGGCCGTGCCGCCGGTCACCAGCGCGGTCTGTCCGGTCAATTCCTTGTTCATACGGATCTCCTCATGGCTGGGCGGAACATCTCAGGCGGAACGCTGCTCGAGTTGGACCCGGCCCAGCCCGCGGTCCCTGGCCACCCCGGCCAGCGCCCCGCGCAACTGGGCCCGTGCACGGAACACCCGAGACATCACGGTGCCGATCGGCGTGCCCATCACCTCCGCGGTCGCGGCATAGGTGAGTCCCTGCACGTCGGCGTAGTAGAGCGCGACCCGGAAACCCTCGGGCAGCTCGGCCAGGGCGGCCTTGATCTCGGCATCCGGGAAGCATTCCAGCGCCGTGGATTCCGCCGATGGGGTGCTGCGCAGGTCACCCGTCGGCAGGTCCAGGTCGACGACCGATTCGACCGCGTACTCGCTGGGACGACGCTGTTTCATCCGGTAACCGCTGATCCAGCGGTTGTGCATGATCCTGAACAACCACGCGTTGAGGTTCGTGCCCGGCTCGAACCGGCGGAACCCCATGAACGCGTGCATGAGCGCCTCCTGCAGCAGATCCTCGGCATCGGCTTCGTTGCGGGTCAGCCGGCGCGCACCGCGCAGCAACACCGGCCGCAGCGGCGCGGTATCACGGGTGAAGCGCGCAGCCAGTTCTGCATCGGATTCGGCGGTGGTGGTGCTGATGAGTTTCACAGCTGCGCTCCCGGGTCGGTTTGATCTCGCCTTCCAGGCTTGTCCTCAGTGGCGCGTTGCGGACCCTTGACAGTCCGTGGTCCCTACCCGTGGTGCGGGTCCGTGGCGCCGCCGGATGACTCCGGTGTGTTGGTGCCGTTCTGGTTGCCGGGCGTCACACGCAGCCCGGCAATCGACGGGAAGGGCATCATGAGAATCGTTGTGATCGGGGGTACCGGGCTGATCGGGACACAGGTGGTGCGCGGGCTGACCGAGCACGGCCATGACGCCGTCGCCGCCGCCCCGGCGACGGGGGTGAATACCATCACCGGGGCGGGGCTCTCCGAGGCCGTCGCCGGTGCGGACGCCGTCGTGGACGTCTCCAATTCGCCGTCCTTCGACGATGACGCAGCGATGCAGTTCTTCCGCACCGCGACGATCAATCTGCTGGCCGCCGAGTCCGCCGCCGGTATCGGTCATCATGTGGCGCTTTCGGTGGTCGGCACCGACCAGCTCGCGCCGCAGAGCGGTTACTTCCGCGCCAAGCTGGCCCAGGAATCCCTCATCCGCGAATCGGCCGTGCCGTACACGATCGTGCGGGCCACGCAGTTCTTCGAATTCGTGGCCGATATCGCCGATGCCGCCACCGATGGTGGTACCGCACGGCTGGCGCCGGTGTCGATCCAGCCGATGGCCTCCGCCGATGTCGCCGAGGCGGTGGCCATCGCCGCGGTCGGCGATCCGGTGAACGGCACCTCCGATATTGCTGGGCCGCAGCGCTATCGGCTCGATGAATTGATCCGGACCGCGCTCACCGCGCACGGGGACACCCGTACCGTGGTCGCCGACCCGGGGGCGCGCTACTGGGGCGCGCGACTGGAGGACGACACGCTGCTACCCGGCGCGGGTGCGACGTTGTTCGACAGCCGGTTCGAGGAGTGGCTGCTGGAGTCCAGCGCTCACCCCTTGTAGTAGACGATCTGGTGGCTGGTGGCGAGCAGGCTGGCGCCAGTTCCCCAGATCTGCGCGGACTGGTCGAAGTGCCCGGACGAATACTGTTGCGCCCGTGCGGTTGCCAGCACGAAATCGTCGCCCTGGGCGGCCAGCGTCTCGGAATCGGCGTGGAAGTACACGGTGATCGATATCGTTCCCGCAGGCATCAGACGACCGAGACGCAGATACACCCGGGGGTAGAAGATATCGCAGACGGCGGTCAAGGACGCGAAATCCCAAGGCCGTGCGGGTGTATCGCGCACCCACAGCGTCGTCTCCGAGGACGCCGATTCGCCGTCCCCGGAACCCGGGATGCCCCCCGTGACGTAGTGCATATCGTAGTTGCGCATCCAGGTCGGACCGTTGTCGGGCGCGGTGGGAACCTGTTCGGGTGTCGGTGCCGGCGGGCGCGTGAGCTCGGTGTCCCCCCAGGTGTCCCGGCGAATCCCGAACACCGCGGTGGCGGTGGTCTTCACCTCACCGTCCTGGCTGAGTTCGACGATCCAGTGCTGATTGGACCGGTTCGTCCGCACCGCCCGGGCCGCAATGTCGTAGTCGCCGTCGACGATCGGCGCCAGATAATTGACCGTCAGCGCCACCGGTTGGCCGTGCACATCGGGTTGCAGTTCGATGGCGCGCAACAGCGCCGCCGCGGTGATCCCCCCGAAGGGTCCCACCATGTTGGCCCACTCGGGGACCGTGCGGCCGCGCAGCAGCCCCTCGCCCGCGGGTTCGAGGACAACTCCATTGTCGAAGGCCGTCATCGGTTTTCCTCCACTGTCGATCGGTTCTGCTGGTCGATGGCGCCCTCGACGAGGGTGCGCAGCACATCGTCGGGGCTGACGTCGCTGAGCCACATGGACGGGACGCCGGTGCGGTTGAGCATGGCGATTCCGTGCAGGGCGGTGGACAGTGCCGCGGCGATCCGGATGGCATCCGGATGCCGGCCCGGACGCTTCTGACACGCGGCCAGGGCCTGGGTGAGCACGCCGAGCGCCTCCCTGGCCGCCGGGGACGGTCCCGCAGTCCGGGTCATCAGTGCGTAGCGCATCGGGTACCGCTGCGCATAGGTCACATAGACCTGGCAGCCGCGCAGCAGGCGGTCGCGGGGAGGCGCCTGCGGTGCGGCGGCGGCCTTGATATCGGCTACCACCTGCTGCCAACTCCGTTCGGCGATCGCCGCCAGGATGGCATCCCGATGCGCGAAGTGGGGATAGATCGCCGGAGCGGAAATGCCTGCAGCAGAGGCGATCTTGCGTAGAGTCAGATCGGATTCATGGTCGGCGTCGTCCAGCAGTCCGGATGCGGCCGCCATGATCTCGTCGCGCAGCAGAGCGCCGGAACCCCTGGCGTTGCGTTTGCGAACCGGCGTCGACACCTACGACACTTTACGCACGTATATAAACGTATGTAAAGTTATAGCGTCAGGCCGGTCCCACCATCCGGCGAAACTCGCGTACCCGCTGTACGCAGGCGTCGTAGCACGACAGGTACGCGAGTTTCCGCGCGAGGCCCGAAGCTACGTGAACCGACCTGCGAAGGCGCGCAACGGCAGGTCGGCACTGGTGAGCAACCCGGGTCGAGCCGCAACGACCGATGTGATCGCGTTGAGCGCAGGCAGGCCGGTGACGGTCATTCCGATCGAGGCGAAGTTGGCCGGGTCGGAGAGGTCGATGCCCGCCTTCGGGAAGATCATGTGCTTGTTGTAGATGCACGGATCACCCTTGATCTGAGTGATGTAGCAGCCCTTGATATCCCAGCTCGGGTCGGTATGCGGGGTCATCTGCCACTCCAGGTGCGTCTCGATCTTCGGCACACCGCCGACGAGGCCCTGATATTTGATGTAGTTGCCCCCGAGTGAGCCCTTGGGCAGCGTGTACCAGCCGAGGTCGACATCTTTGGTGCAGGCGCCGAGCTCGTAGCTGAACTTCACCTCGTCGAGTTGTACGTCGAAACAGTCGGCCATCAGCAGCACGCTGTCGGCGAAGACGCGGGTGTACTTCTCCAGCTTGGCCGGAATGCTCGGATCGTCCACCGGCAGGCCATAGCCGACCTCGATCCAGGTGTCCTTGCTGTGGTGGCACGACACGTCCACCGATTCGATGGTGGTCACGTTCTCGATCTCGGCCACATCGGCCGAACACACCACGCCCAGAATCTGATTCAGTCCCGGATTCATCCCGGTGCCGTAGAACGTCGACCCACCCTTGGCTGCGGCGGCGGCCAGCACCTCACTGACCGGACGCCCGGACGGGTGCGGGTGGTTGTGGTCGCGATGCCACCCGGTGATCCAGTCGGCGGTGGTCACGATGTTGATCCCGGCTTCGAGGACCTCGACGTACAGATCCTCATCGGGAAAGACACCGTGGAAGGTGACCACATCGGGTTTGGCGGCGATGATCTCCTCGACCGAACCGGTGGCGATGACGCCGTTGGGCGCCAGTCCCGCGATCTCGCCGGCATCGCGCCCGACCTTCTCCGCTGTGTAGCAGTGCAATCCGATGAGCGACAGATCGGGATGCTCGGCAATCCGCTTGATCATCTCGGTGCCGACATTGCCGGTGGCGACCTGGAAAACGCGAATCGGCTCGGTCATAGGGTGTCAACCTTTCGTACTCTCGCGAGATCCGCGGCGCTACCGCCCAGACCATCCGGATAGAACTGCATGGCCCACTTGCGGATTGCGGTGAAACCCTCGTATTCGGAGGTGGCCAGCGCCGGCGGGTCCGAGTAGCGCTGGTGCGACCAGATGTGGATGTCCTGGGTGAACTGCCGGATGACCTCGTCACCGAAATCGCGGGCCTTGTCCTGCGCGCGTTGGTCGTCGCGTCCCGGCGTCCGGCCGATGTAGACCATGAACCGGACATCGGAGGTGCGGTCGTCGACCGGGGTGACCGCCGAGATCGTCCGGTTGTCAATCATCCCCCAGCTCTTGGTGATCGCGATACCGAGTCCGCCGTTGATGGCTTCGACCCCACTGTTGATGTCCTCGATCTTCTGGCCGTCGTCACCCTCGAAGGTGATGGTGAAGTCGACATAGGACACCGGTTTGGCGAAATCGTGGCGGGTGAACACCGGCCCGATCGGCGTCTGGTGCACGTACTTGAAATGCGCGAAGTCCACCCCGTTTTCGAGCACGTACTGCGGATGCAGTTCCAGGCTCTGCCGGAGCAGTCGCTGCTGGGGGTAGTAGTCCTCTGCTGTCCGGTCACCGAAATCGGCGAAGATGTCCGGTGCGTCGAAGAACGGGTCCCGACCCTCGACGTCATGCCAGATGTAGACGGAGGCGTTGCGCTCGACGACGGGATAGGTGCGCATCCGGCGGCCACGGTTGGGCCGGTCCTGATACGGGATGCAGACGTTGCGACCCTCGTCGTTCCACTGCCAGCCGTGGAAAGGGCATTGCAGCACTTCGCCTTCCACGTGTCCGCCGTAGCCGAGATGCGCACCGAGGTGCTCACAGTAGGCATTCATCACCGTGAGCCGGCCGGACTGTGCGCGCCAGGCGATCATCTCCTGGTCGAAGTACGTCATCCGGTGCACAGCACCGATGGCGATCTCATCCGACCAGGCCACGTGGAACCAGCCTGTCGGCTTCATCGACAGCGGTGGCTTTGCCATGCCCCAAGAATCACAGAGGGTTCTTTTAAAGTCAAGAGTCGAGTAGCATCGCCGACGTGAGCGAAGCCGCAGTGCCCATATCCGGTGGGCGCCGCACCAACCGGCG
>JBPPMV010000083.1:0-4006 GCA_051306235.1 Mycobacterium sp.
GACCGAACGTGAGCGCGCCGAAGTCGTTTTGAGAGCGTCTAGCCGAAGCGGCCGGAGATGTAGTCCTCGGTGGCCTTCTGGGTGGGGTTGGAGAAGATCTTCTCGGTCTCGTCGATCTCAACGAGCATGCCCGGCTTGCCGGTGGCCTCCAGGTTGAAGAAGGCGGTCTGGTCGCTGACCCGGGCGGCCTGCTGCATGTTGTGCGTGACGATGACGATGGTGTACTGCTGCTTGAGCTCGGAGATCAAGTCCTCGATCGCCAGCGTGGAAATCGGGTCAAGTGCCGAACACGGCTCGTCCATCAGCAGCACATCGGGCTGCACCGCGATCGCACGGGCGATGCACAGACGCTGCTGCTGACCGCCGGACAGGCCCCCGCCGGGCTTGTCGAGGCGGTCCTTGACCTCGTTCCACAGGTTCGCACCCTTGAGGGAACGCTCGGCGACCTCGTCGAGGTTCTTGCGCACTCCCTGCAGCTTCAGCCCGGCCACCACATTGTCGCGAATCGACATGGTGGGGAACGGGTTCGGCCGCTGGAACACCATGCCGATGGTCTTGCGAACGCTCACCGGGTCGATACCCGAGGCGTAGATGTCCTCCCCGTCGAGCAGCACCGAACCCTCGACGCGCGCGCCGGGGATGACCTCGTGCATACGGTTCAAGGTGCGCAGCACCGTCGACTTGCCACATCCGGACGGTCCGATGAAGGCCGTCACGCTGCGCGGCATCACCGAGAGCCCCACGTTGGCTACCGCGTGGAAATTGCCGTAGTAGATATTGAGATCTTTGAGATCCAGCCGCTTGGCCATGAGGCTCCTAAACTCGGTTCCGTGTCAGGTATCGGTTGACGAATGCGGCGCCCAGATACAGCGCCGCGATGATCAGGATCAAGGTCAGCGCCGCTCCCCAGACCCGCAGCGCGCCAGCCGCTTCCGGGTTGATCAGTTCCGTGAAGATCAACAGCGGCAGCGAGGCCATGTTGCCCTCCAGCGCGTCCATGTTGATCGAACGGCTGTAACCGACCAGCACCAGAACCGGCGCCGTCTCGCCCATCACCCTGGCGAGCGCCAGCAGAATGCCACTGAGCATGCCCGGCAAGGCCGTGGGCACCACGACCCGCGCGATGGTCTTCCACTTCGGGATGCCCAACGCGTAGGACGCTTCGCGCAGTTCGTCGGGGACGAGCTTCAGCATCTCCTCGGTGTTTCGCACGACCACCGGCAGCATAAGCAGCACCAGGGCCAGGGAGACAGCGAAGGCG
Source organism: Mycobacterium sp. (assembly GCA_051306235.1). Lineage (GTDB taxonomy): Bacteria > Actinomycetota > Actinomycetes > Mycobacteriales > Mycobacteriaceae > Mycobacterium. The sequence goes on from JBPPMV010000083.1 coordinate 1,262, forward strand.
CTCTGCTCGAAGCCCAGCGTGGAAATCCACAGCGCGAAGATGAAGAGCGCAGCGACGATCGATGGCACACCGGCCAGGATGTCGACCATGAACGTGGTGATCTTGGCGAACCGTCCCCGGCCGTACTCGACCAGGTACACCGCCGCCATGACACCCAGCGGCACCGACAGCACCGCGGCGATGGCCGCCTGGATCAGGGTGCCGTAGATCGCGTGATACACGCCGCCGGCCATCTCTTCCGGCAGCACGCCGGCAAGGGAATTGGTCCACCAGGTCGAGGAGACGATCGCGGTGAAGCCCTTGGACAGCACTGTGTAGAGCAACCAGGCCAAGGGGATCATGGCGACCACGAACGACGCGGTGAACAGCGTTGTCGCGACGTTGTTCTTGATCTTGCGGCTGGCGCTGAGTGGGTGGAAGGTGGGCGCCTTCACCGACTCATCGAATGTGACCGTCATCCTCCACTGACCCTTCCGCCGGCCGCTGCCCGCGCCAGCGCGTTGACCACGAAGGTCAGCGCGAAGAGCACAAATCCGGCGGCGATATATGCACCTGTCGGTAGCGGAGCGCTGAACTCCGCTGCGGCCGAGGCGATCTTCGATGCGAACGTGTAACCGCCGTCGAACAGCGACCAGCTGCCCGCCTGCGCGGCGGTGCGCAGGATGATCAGGATGGCGATCGTCTCACCCAGCGCGCGGCCCAGGCCCAGCATGGACGCCGCGATCATTCCGCTGCGCCCGTACGGGAACACCGTCATCCGGATGACTTCCCACTTCGTCGCGCCGAGGGCCTGCGCAGCCTCGACGTGTCCTCGGGGGGTCAGCGCGAAGACCTCTCGGGTCACCGAGGTGATGATCGGCAGGATCATCACTGCGAGCACGATGCCCGCGGTGAAAATCGTTCCGCCACCGGCCAGCGACACGTTGCCCTCGGAGAACAGGAAGAACCAGCCGAGGTTGTCGTTGAGGAACGTGGCCACCGGGGTGAGCCACGGCGCCAGCACGAAGATGCCCCACAGACCGAAGACGATCGAGGGCACCGCCGCCAGCAGATCGACCAGCATGCCGAACGGCCGCGCCAGCTGCTTGGGCGCGTAATTGGTCAGGAAGGCCGCGATCCCGATCGCAATGGGCACGGCGATGATCAAGGCGAACACCGAGCTGAGCACCGTCACCATGAACAGATCACGGATGCCGAAGCGCAGATTGTCCGAATCGCTGGTGAGGAACTCGGTGCTGAACAAGAAGTTGGCCTGGTTGGCCTGGAGCGACGGGATCGCCTTGATGATGAGGAAGAGCGCCATCAACGCGATCGCCCCGATGATGGTGGCGCCGGCCGCGATGGCGATGGACTTGAAGACCTTGTCTCCCCAGCGCCCCTCACCCCGCTTCAACGCCGACTCCTTCATGGGTGTGGTGGGCATTTGGGGATTATCCCCGATCTGCGGTGAGCTCGTCGGGGTTGCCGACGAGCTCACCGCGGTCGAGTCCGGTGTAACGGCCATGTGCGATGTGACTACTTAGCTCGTCGCATTGATGGCATCGACGGCCTCGGTCAGGCGAGTCTTGAATGCCTCGGGCACCGGGATGTAGCCGTTGTCCTCCAGCCCGGTCTGCCCATTGCCGAGCGCCGAGTGCATGAACGCCTTGACCGCGGTGGCCACCTCGGCATCGGGGTACTCCGAGCAGACGATCTCGTAGGCGGCAAGCATGATCGGGTAGGAACCCGGCGCGGTCGGCGTGTAGAACGACGCGGTGTCGAGCACCAGGTCGTTACCCTCGCCCTTGAACTTGACGCCGTCGATCGCAACGCCGGCCGACTCCGAGCTGAGCTCAACCGGCTCCGGCCCCGCCGAGGTGATGATCTTGGCGATCGACAGGTTCTGAGCCTTGGCGAACGACCATTCGTTGTAGGTGACCGAGCCCGGGGTGCTGCCGATGGCGGCCGAGGTGCCCTCGTTGCCCTTGGCGCCTTCACCGACTCCACCGGCGAACGACTTGCCGGCGCCCTTGCCCCACGCACCGTCGGACGCCGCGTCCAGGTACTTCTGGAAGTTGTCAGTTGTCCCGGACTCATCGCTGCGGAAGACCACGTTGATGGGCTGTGCGGGCAGGCTCACGCCTTCGTTCAGCGCTGCGATCTCCGGGGCATCCCAGGTCTTGACGGTGCCGTTGAAGATCTTGGCGGCGGTCGGGCCGTCCAGTACGAGGCCGTCGACGCCTTCGACGTTGTATGTGATGGCGATGGGGCCGAACACCGCGGGCAGATTCCAGGCGTCACTGCCGCCGCACCGCTCCTTGGCCCTGTCGTACTCACCCTTCTCCGCGCTCAGCGGCGAATCGGAGCCGCCGAAGTCGGTCTGTCCGCCGAGGAACTCCGACACACCGGCACCGGACCCGCTGGAGGTGTAGTTCAGCGTGAACCCGGGGCAATCCTTCTCGTAGGCGTTGATGAAGCGGGTCATGGCATTGGCCTGTGCAGACGAACCGCTGGCTTTCAGCGCTTCCTTCCCGCCGCAGTCGCCGGTCGGAGCGGAACCGGTGTCTCCCGACCCCGACGAAGAGGCGTTGTTGTCGCTTCCACACGCGGACAGCAGCAGGGTACCGGCGGCCAACATGCTCAGCGCGGCACCAGTTCGTTTGGCCTTCACGAAGCTCCTTCAAATACAGGTACGGGGGAGGAAACGCAGGTCGCGTCGAGCAGATCTTTCGCCGCTCGGCAGTGAACCTAGGGGCCGCCCGTGAA
>JBPPMV010000084.1:0-8065 GCA_051306235.1 Mycobacterium sp.
CGCTTCTGCACGTCCTCCGGCCACGGATCGGCGTGCATGCCGAGCCAGGTCGCGGGGACGTTGTAGAACAGGAAGAAGCATGCACTGACGCCGCCGAAGATGGCCAGGAACCGGACGAACTGCTGCTTGCCGAATCCGCCACGGACGTTGTCGATTCCGCGCTCAACCACGGTCCGGCCCCGGTCATCGGTGAAGAACCGCAGACAGCACAGCGCTGTCTGCACGCCACCCCACATGAGGCCCTCATAGATCGGCCACTGGTAGTAGGTCCCCGCATTGAACGACAACGACTGGATGGCACCGGGGTAGGAGTAGAACCCGATCGGCAACATGATCAGGGCTTCCATCACGAAGTCGAACACGAAGGCAATCGCATAGGTGACCAGGATCAGCCGCAGGTTGCTGATACCGGGCCAGCGGTTCTTGATCTTGCGCATGATCAAACACCCGACGATGGTCAGTAGCAGCACGCCGTACATGTAGCCGGGGATGTTGGTCAGTATCGGCTCGGGCACCGTGTGGCCCGGTTCCTCGTGTGCGACCCAGCCGGGGATGTGCGGCGCCCAAGAACCCTGATTGAACAGCCACGCGTTGTACGTGCACCAGGTGCTGTAGTAGTTGAGCATCGGGTCCTGGAACATCATCAGGCCCATCGACACCAGCAGCATGCCGTCGAGAGTGATGCGTCTCTCCCGCACCCAGGGCCGAATCAGGAAGTACCACAGTGCGAATGGCAGTCCAATCCAGAGCACGATGGCGTTGGCCATCAGCGGTATCTGCATGTACATCGGCGGCTCGCTCGGGCCGCCGGACACCGGCTCGAAGTAAGGGCCGGTGACCCACCGGACGAACACATAGACCGTGTAGGCCAGGAACGCGGCGCCGATCGTCGCCCAGATCTTGAAGGCACCGGAGGTCGACGGTTGCCGCCGTCCCAGTTCGGCGGTCGCGCCGACCGATTCGGTGACGGCAGGCTTCTTGGATGGATCACTCATGATCGTTATCCCCTTGGCGATCGAAGTAATTGGCTGCTCGAAGGCAGTGCATCGGATGCGAATATACTATGTAGTATCTAAGAGTCCAATAGGGCACTCAGATTCTGTGGCAGAATGTTTCCATGGTGGAGCGCTGGACGCGAGAACGCAGACTCGAGCACACGCGCTCGGTCCTGCTGGATGCCGCCGAGGAGGTATTCGCCGAAAAGGGCTTCACATCAGCCACTCTCGACGACATCGCCGGGGCTGCCGGGTACACGAAAGGTGCGATCTACAAGCACTTCACAGCCAAGGAGGATCTGTTCCTGGCGGTCAGCAACCGCTATTGGCGCCGGTACTTCGACAACTTCGCCGAAGTGATGTCGGCATCGACAGTCGTCGGCGAGCGTGAGCTCGACGAGATCGCCCGACGCTGGCGACAGCTCAGCCGCGATCGCGGTGCCGAACACGCTGCCCTGGGCATGGAGTTCACGCTCTACTTGCTGCGCAATCCGGATGCACGGGAACGGATCGCGGCCAAGAGATCCGAAGTCGTGGAGGCGCTCGCGAATTTCATCGTCGAAGGTATGGAACGTCTGGGCGCGACGCTGCTCATCCCGCCGTTGACGTTCGCCCAGACCCTGGTCGCCACCAGCGACTCCGTCGTCCTGGGGAGCGAGCTCGACAGCGTCGACTTATACCGCCCCATCGTGGAGATGTACACGTCGGTCATCAAGCTGCCCAGCTGACAGTTTCGGTCACCCGGCCTGACTGGCCGTGCGGTCACGATCGCGATCCGCAGCTCTTTCGGGTGTCCCACCAGCGGCGATCGAGTACGTTCTTCATCGGCAGGCTGGAGAAGCTCCCTTGGGCCGCATTGTCGCCGACCGCCCTGACGGGCGAGCTGGCGGCACTGCACGTATTTGGCTTTTCGTTCGAACGTGTCGCGGTCCGCTTGGCGGCGCAGCGGATTCAGCGCGTTGACAACGCAGAATTGCCGTCCGGCCGGGTCGGCCATGATGATCCACTGTCCCGGGTGGGTTGCATAGGAATCATCGATCACCGTCGCTCCGAGTTCGATGAGACGTGCGACTTCTGACTCGACATCGTCGGTGTGCACTCCTGCCCGGCCAGAATGCACGTTCTGGACCACGACGCGGAACTCCTCCGAAGCGCCGTCGAGAATGCTGTAGTCGTCCATGCCTCGTGGGTGCACCTGCTCCGCCCCCCAGCGCGCCTGCCCAGAAATGCGCTGTCTTTTCGTAATCATCGGACGGTGAGTCGATGAGTAATGTGCTGAGCAGTACGCGGTGCATCCGACCCTCCCGAGTCTTCTAGCTAGGATCAGGGCAGGTATGTCGGCATGGCGGCCCAGCCCCGTACAGCCGCGGTTTCGGAGGGTACTGCGTTGGCACAGTCGACGTCCCATTCCGGGAATCGTTTGAGAATCTCCTCCAGCGCGATGCGGCCCTCCAAGCGGGCCAGCGCATTCCCCATCCAGAAGTGGGTACCTGCACCAAAAGTCATGTGTGAACGCTGTTCTCGATAGATGTCGAAGACGTCACCGTCGGGTGCGAACCGCCGATGGTCGCGATTGGCGGCGCCGACGAGCATCAGCATCGCCGAGCCTTCCGGCACTGTCTGGCCGTAGTACTCGACATCGCGGGTGACGTAGCGGAAGTTCCCGAGTCTGTTCGAACCCGTGCACGGGTCCGCGCCCGATATCGCCGGCTGGGGCATAGCGAACCCGATTCGGCCAAATCGGTTGCGCCTCAATGATGTTGGAGCACCTCGGCGAATCCGCTGCCGCCACCGCGGTGCTCGCCGCGGTCGAGACGGTGCTGGCCCGCGGCGGTGGCACACTCACCCCCGATATGGGCGGAACGGCCACCACCGATACCCTTGGCGCGGCGGTCGCCGACTCAGCGATTGCGCTATGAGCGGCGCACGATGATCACCCTCGCCGGCGCCGAGCTTCGGACATGGTTCGGATTCGGCGTGGCCGGCAATTTTGCCGGCCATCTGGAGCAGGCCGGGGAAGCCGGACGGCCCCACATCCACCCTCAGGCTCGAGTGTTCTCTGCTCACCGCCGACGGCCGGGAGCACGCCTACGGCGTGGACAGCCCGCTGTCGGGTTACTCATATTTCGGCGAGGATCTTCTCAACTGGGTCGTCGAGCGGCTTGCCAACCAGAAGGGGTCTCCGGACAGCCCGCTCGATGATGTCGGCGCGTTGATGGCGGCCACTGGTCACCCCGAGACGTTCTGATCGGCATTGGGGCGACGACGTACACGCCCCTGGGCGAACAGACCTTCCTGCAGCCCGGCGACCACGCGATCGTCCGGGTGTACGACACCGGCTCCGAGTCCATCTCTGCACTGCGACAGACGGTTTCGCCGAACTAACGGTCCGGAACTATACAGATCGGCGAGGATGAAGTCAGCGTTGTGACGACAGACCCAGCGCCGGAGCCAAAGTCGTCAGTACGGGCAGCAGCTCCGTGGTGCCGATGACCTGGATGGCGATGTGGTCGGCGCCGGCTGCGCTGTGCTGCTGCAGGCGTGCCGCGATCTGCTCGGTGGTGCCGTAGGCGATGACGGCATCGACGAGTGCATCGCTGCCCGGTTTGGCGACGTCCGCGTCGTCGAAGCCGAGTCGTTTCCAACTGTTGCGATAGTTCGCCAGACCGAGATACAGGTCGAGTGCCGCACGACCTGACGCGCGGGCTTCTGCGGCGTCGTCGGTCAGCACGATCTTCTGCTCCGGTGCCAGGAAGGCCGCGGGTCCCATCATCTCGCGGGCACGAGCTGTGTGCTCCGGGGTGGTGAGATACGGGTGTGCACCGGCCCCGCGCCGCGCGGACAGCTTCAGGATCCCGTCGCCGAGTGCGGCAAGGACACGGCGGTCCGCGGGCACTCCGTAGCGGTCCAGGTCGTCGAGGTAGGCATTGAGTGCATCGAAAGGCTTCTCCCACTGGCTGATCGCTTCGCGATGTCCTGCGCCAATACCGAGCACGAACCGCCCCGGGTGCAGGTCTTCAAGGCGGTGATAGGCCTCTGCCACCCGTACGGACGGGGAGTTCCAGATGTTGATGATCCCGGTCGCGGCCTTCAACGTGGTGGTGCTGTCGAAGATCGGCTCGACCCAGGACAGATCGTCGGGGGCAGAGCTACTGACCCACACCGCGCCGTAGCCCAGCTCTTCGATTTCGTGGGCGACTTCCGGGGAGACCGGATTGGTCGTCCACACGCCGAACATCCCGAGGTCGGGTTTGTCGACCGCATCGCCCGGGTTCGTCTGCGCGGTTGCCGCCGTGTCTGTTTCGTCGATTGTCAAACTTTTCCGCCCTTCGTGATGGCCGGCCTAGTCGGCCGCAGGATGTGCGAGTCCTTCGAGCGTGCGCCGAAGGTCATCGATACCCGTCTCGGTGAGTTGGCAGGCTGATTTGATCTGGTCGGTGATGCCTCGGATCTCGGGTTCGAGCGCGCGGCCGTGGGCTGTCAGATCGACGAACACCCTCCGCTCGTCGGCTACGTCCCTTGTGCGCGTGACCATTCCGATGGCTTCCAGTCGCTTGACCAACGGCGTGATCGTTCCCGTGTCCATGTCGAGGCGGGCGCCCAGAGCGCCGACCGGAAGCGGTGCGCCATCCAGTAGAGCCAGCACCACGAGGTACTGGGGAAAGGTCAAACCCAGCGGTTCGAGAAATGGCTTGTGCTGGCGGATCATCCGGTTGGCGGCGCCGTACAGCGCAAAAGAGAGCTGCTGCCCCAGCTGCCCGCGAGATTCCGTCGGCACAGTCCCGCCGCTTCTCTAGTAAACCATCTGCTTACGCTCTAGATACTAGCACGCTAGATATAGTCGGTACCCCATGCCGGTAGGACGTCGGTGTTCGCGATGATCGCCACCGGCGAGTGTTCCCCTGCGCAGTTAGGGCCTTTTGGCACCTCGCTGGTGACCAAGGCCTCCAGATTGCGCGGGCACGGCGCAATAACGTCGTCTCCAATAAGAGGAGATCGACATGAAATCATCAGGTGCACCGATGGGCCCGTATGGAATCGTCGTCGGCGCGGACGGGTCAACCGAGTCGCTGGCGGCCCTGGAGTGGGCGGCGCGAGAAGCGACTCTGCGCGACCTTCCGCTCACCATCGTGCACGTTCTGGCCCCGGTGGATGCCGCGGCCTGGGTCGACGTTCCCATTCCCGAGGGCTTCGTCGAGATGAGGGATCGGCGCGGCGAGGAGATCATGCGAGAAGCCGCAATTTTGGTTTCCAAGGAGATCTCCGACGAATCGCGTGTGCCCGTTAATCAGTACGTGGTCGAGGGGCGTGCGGTCGGAACGCTTGTGGACATGTCCAAGGACGCCCAGATGGTTGTCGTCGGATGTCGGGGGCTGGGCAGGATCGAGGGTCTGATTCTCGGCTCGGTGAGCGCCGGTCTGCTGCACCACGCCCATGGCCCTGTCGCCGTCATCCACCAGGAAGTTTCGGCGTCGAACCGGCCGGCCGACGCGCCGGTGGTGGTGGGCGTCGATGGCTCGCCTGCTTCCGAACTTGCCCTCGAGGTGGCCTTCGACGAGGCGTCCCGACGCGGCGTTGCGCTCATCGCCGTGCACGCGTGGCTCGACCGCAGCGCGACCGTACCCGGAATCTACTGGGAGGATTTCCGCGTCGATGCCGAGGAGATCCTCGCCGAGCGGCTCGCCGGTTGGTCAGAGCGCTACCCCGACGTCACCGTGGTGCGGTCCGCCGTGGAGAGCAGACCGGCGCAAGAGCTTATTTCCCAATCAAAGTCGGCTCAGCTGTTGGTCGTCGGCAGCCACGGGCGCGGCGGTTTCGCCGGACTGCTTCTCGGTTCGGTGGGTTCGGCGGTGGCACACGGAGCACAGAGTGCAGTGATCGTGGTCCGCCCGCGCTGATGGTTTCCCGGTGGTTGCGGGGTGGGCCGCTACGACATCAGAACTGTGATCGGGACCAGCGATGTCCGAACATCTGCCTGCCGAATTCTTTCGGCCCTGATCGAGGTCACCATCCGGGGGCCACCTCGGGCGCAATGGATCACACAAGGAGCAGTTTGCTCGAAGGAGAGCCGGCCGTGCTCGATCACGATGTTTCGTTGCGCGCCAGACCTGTTGGCGTTCCCAAGATGGACCGCGATGAGCTGAGTGACGTCATCGTCGCGGTGCACTCCAAGTTTGCGGAGCGGCCGCTGGAGGAAGCCGAGGATGTCGTGCGCAGCGCCTACCGCGATCTGGCATGCACTGCGACGGTGACGTCACACCTGATTCCGCTGACCCTCAATCGAAGCATGCGTCTGATGTGGGTTCTGCGGAATCAAACGCCGCGAGAACGATCCTGGCGAGCTCCCGGTTCATGCCAATGTCTTGATCCAGAACTCCGGATGACGGGGTGCGTCGACGGACCCTCGGATTCCGACGCGACCGCACTTGCCCTGGTCTCCTTTCGACTGGGGAAGCCTCGGGATTCGGTCCCCGGTGGCATCATCGCAGTGGACCGCGAAAGGAGTGCTGGAGCATGGATTTGCACCCGTTCCCCACCCTGGCGGCTGTGCTGGCGATGGCCACCATCGCAGGGCTTGTCGTCGCCCGACTGCGCCAGCCACTCATCGTTGCCTTCTTGGTGGTCGGGGTCGCGGTCGGTCCGGTGGGCACCGGCTGGGTGTCAGCCGACGGAACGATCGAACTGTTGGCCGATTTCGGCATCGCGCTGTTGCTGTTCCTCGTCGGGCTCCGACTCGACATAAACATGATTCGGAGCACCGGGCCCGTGGCAGTAGTTGCGGGCCTGAGCCAGGTGACGGTCACCGCCGCGCTCGGATACCTGGTGGCGATGGCATTCGGGATGGACGGCCTCACAGCGCTCTATATCGCCATGGCGCTGACATTCTCCTCCACGATCATCATCGTCAAGCTGCTATCGGACAATCGCGAACTCGACCAGCTTCACGGACGCATCGCCGTCGGCGTACTCATCGTGCAGGACCTGGTCGTGGTGCTGGTGATGATCGTGCTGACCGCTTTCGGACATGACACCGGTAGCGGAATCGGACACGGCGTCGCGGTTGTGCTGCTCAAGGGCGCAGGGCTGCTCGGCGGAGTCTGGCTGCTGATGCGCTACGCATTGCCGTGGCTACTGCCGCACGTCGCGAAATCTCAGGACCTGCTGGTTCTCTTTGGAGTGTCCTATGCGGCGTCGATGGCTGCGTTGAGCCAGTGGCTTGGTTTCGGCGCAGAAGTCGGCGCATTCTTGGCCGGTATTTCTCTGGCAGGCACGCCCTTTCGTGTCGCACTGGGGGCACGGCTGGCGAGTCTGCGCGACTTCCTGCTGCTGTTCTTCTTTCTCGAACTGGGTTCACGACTCCAATTCACTGATGCGGCAGCCCAGATTGTCCCGGCATTGGTGTTCGCCGCGCTGGTGTTGCTGGGGAAGCCGTTGATCGTGATCGTGGTGATGTCCCTGATGCGGTACCCGTTACGCGTCAGCGTCCTTGCCGGGCTACCGCTGGGCCAGATATCGGAGTTCTCCTGGATCCTGGCCGCGTTGGGACTGAGCCTCGGCCACATCAGCAACGCAACCGTCAGTCTCATCACGCTGGTGGGCCTCATCACGATCGCCATTTCGACGTACCTGATCAACTATTCGGAACAGATTTACGATCGTGTCAAGCCCTGGTTGGCAATCCTCGAGAGACGCGGACCGCGCGAACCGGGAATCGCTGTGGCCGACGACTGTGACGTGATCCTCTATGGCTTGGGGCGGTTTGGCGGACACCTGGCTCATCGGTTGAGCAAGGCCGGCCACCGCGTGCTCGCGGTGGACTTCGATCCGCACCAGGTCAGGCTGCATTCCAGCGACGAGTTCGCGGTCCTGTTCGGTAGCGCAGAAGATGAGCAGCTGCTCGACGCTCTGCCGCTGCCGGCGGCACGGTACGTCATCAGCGCAATTCCGGTAGTTCACACGAACTTGGCGCTCTTACACAACCTTCGGCACCGCGGCTTCAACGGCACCGTCGCGCTGACTGCTCATAACCACCATGATGCCGAGCGGCTGCGTGCGGCAGGTGTTCACAC
>JBPPMV010000085.1:0-2920 GCA_051306235.1 Mycobacterium sp.
GATCGTAATTTCCTCGCCCTCTTCCACACGCCGAATGAGGTCGGAAGCATTCTGGCGCAATTCGCGTAGCCCCACAGTCTCCACTCGACAAAGATAGCACAAGTGCTACGCTTTAAAGAAGTCGGCCGCCGTGACCTCGTCGACGTAGTCCGGTGAACGTACCGAAGATCAGATTTCCGAACCCGCGCTTTTCTCGTCGAACGATCCGCTGAGGTCCACCTCCGACGCGGCAGCCGAGGGTATCGGTGAGGGTGCTGCCGTCAACATGAACGACCCTTTCGGTGATGATCAACCCGTCTCCAGCGCCGCCAGCTCGCCGCCCAACAGCATTGGCAGACAAGCTGCTGCGCAACTGCTTTCCATCAGTCCGCAAAGCGTCACCGACAAGCTCGAATCGCGAAAGCTGGTCGGTATCAAAGTGGGTAGAGAATGGCGGCTCCCCCGCTGGCAATTCAACCCGGACAACGTGACCGGCGCCTTACCAGATCTCGACGTCCTGCAGTCGTCGTTTCCCGGTGGACCGGTGAGCCTGTCGCGGTGGGGCATGCACCCCAACATCGAGTTTGATGGCCGTACCCCGCGTGACGAACTGGTCGCCCACGGCAGCGCATCGGTCATCAAGGTCGCACGAGCGCTGACTGCAGCCGGATGATCAGACGGCTACGGCCACCGGCGCGGCCGCTGCCGACCGTAGACAAAGATGCGACCTGGTACTGGGAACCGCCCGATGCCGCGGTGCGATGGGAATGGTGCCGCGTCTATCACCAGGACGAATACGCGGCCGACGGTGCGGCCTTTCGCCAATTCGGGCCGCAAGCCCGTTTGTACCACCAGTTGGACCGGCAGCACACAGCGCGATCCGCGAGCAGGGCGCAGCGAATACCGAGTTGGCCGTGGCCGCCGCAGCTCACCTGGCGGTGTCTACTAGCAGTCCAGACCAAGCTGTTCAACTACGCGCCAAGGGCTTCTAACTTCGGGCGAAGTCGCGGCGTGGCCTCCGCCGACCCACCAGTACTTGCCGAAAGCACGGAACAACGCACGCGGCGCGTTCGCGCGCTTGAGTGAATCTTCACAAAACCAACACCAAACCTCGGAGGGTGCAGCGCATGGTGGAAGAGGAATCTCTGAGACGACGGGATCGGTGATGAATCGACAGACCCTTGCAGCGGCAGCGATGACGCGGCGCGGCTTTCTGGTCGCCAGCGTCGTCGGCGGCTCGGCATTGGTGGCATGCAGCCGTTCCACCCCCGCCAGTACCCCGGGTGGGACGGTCGCATCGGATGCCATCGCCGCGACGGAGGCCGCCCGCCCGCACACCGGGAAGACGGTCACCGCGCGGCTGGCACCCGGGACGGCCGAGCTTGACCTCGGTGGGACCAAGGCACGCACCCTGGCCTACAACAATCAGCTTCCCGGTCCGCTGATTCGGGCCGATGTTGGTGACGAGATCGCCGTAACCGTCGACAACGGACTGGATCACGCATCGTCGGTGCACTGGCATGGCATCGCCTTGCGCAACGATATGGACGGTGCGTCACCGGCAACCCCCAACATCGAATCGGGTTCGAGCTTCACCTATCGGTTCAGCTCGCCGTACCCGGGAACCTACTGGGCCCATCCGCACACCGGGCTGGACACCGATTACGGCCTCTACGTGCCGGTCATCATCGACGATCCGGCCGAGGCGGGCCGGCTACGACGCCGAGTGGATCGTGATGCTCGACGATTGGACTTCCGGAGTCCGAACCAGCCCTGAGGAGATCTTCAAGGGATTGCGGTCGAGGGGCATGGGCGGCGGCTCCATGCCCGGTATGCCCGGGATGCCCGGCATGGGCGGCACGGGGCAGATGCCTGGCATGGGCGGGATGGGATCGATGCCGGGAATGCCGGGTGTCGGTGGTGCCGGTGCCAGTGATCTGCTCGGCGCAGACGGCGGCGACGTCAGCTACCCGTACTACCTCATCAACGGCCGGATCCCCGCCGCGGCGACGACGCTCACCGCGAAACCGGGGCAGCGCATCCGGATTCGCATCATCAACGCCGCCGCCGACACCGTCTTCCGGGTCGCACTGGCCGGGCACCGCATGACCGTCACCCACACGGATGGCTTCCCGGTCGTGCCCACCGACGTCGATGCCGTCCTGCTGGGCATGGGAGAGCGCTACGACGTGGTGGTGACCGCCGGCGACGGGGTGTTCCCGTTGGTTGCCTCGGCCGAGGGCAAGAACGCCGTCGCCCGCGCGCTGCTGTCGACCGGTGCCGGCAGCGCACCCGACGCCGCCTTCCGGCCCCCGCAACTGACCGGCCGGGTCGGCACCGTCGACACCTTCACTGCCACCCCGGAAGTCCAGTTACCCACCAACAGCGACATCGCGCTGCAGGCGCACCTGTCGGGCACGATGATGCACTACGACTGGATGATCAACGGTCGGCCCTATGGCCGGACCGTCCCGTTGACCGTCCATCAGGGCCAGCACGCCACCCTGACCTTCACCAACCAGACCATGATGTGGCACCCGATGCATCTGCACGGCCACACCTACCAGGTCATCAAACCCGACGGCAGCGCCGGGCCCCGTAAGGACACCGTCATCGTCAAACCCATGCAGACCGTGACCGTCAGGCTCGTTGCCGACAATCCCGGTGTCTGGATGCTGCACTGCCACAACGGCTACCACATGGACGCCGGGATGATGACCACCCTCAACTACACCGGCTGACAACCAGCTCAGCCGCAGTTCGGTGAACCGAGTAAGGAAGGAGAAGTTCCCATGATGTTCGGGTCCGACCACGACATGAGCGGATGGGGATACGCAGGCATGGTCATTGGAATGGTCTTGTTCTGGGCCCTCATCATCGTCGTGATCGTCGCCCTGATCCGGTCCAGCACCGGTAGCGCCCAGACACGGTCGATTCCGCA
>JBPPMV010000086.1:0-12454 GCA_051306235.1 Mycobacterium sp.
GTGACCACCATCGTCGCGGGCAACTGCGGAGTCGGTTTCGCGCCGGTGCGGCCCGGCCAGGAGCAGTGGCTCATCGAACTGATGGAGGGCGTCGAGGACATCCCGGGCACCGCGCTCACCGAGGGCATCACGTGGGGCTGGGAGACCTACCCCGAATACCTCGATGTCATCGGCCGGCGCGAACTCGCCGTTGACATGGGCAGCCAGATCGCGCACGGCACCGTCCGCGCGTACGCCATGGGGGAGCGCGGCGCCCGCAACGAGTCGGCCACTCCCGAAGACATCGCCGCGATGAGCCGGATCGTGCAGGAGGCCATCGAGGCAGGAGCACTGGGCTTTTCGTCGTCCCGCACGCTGGCCCACCGCGCCATGGACGGCGAACCCGTACCCGGCACCTTCGCCGCCGAGGACGAACTGTTCGCGCTCGGCAGGGCCACCGCGGCCGGTGGCGGCGCGGTGTTCGAACTCGCCCCGCAGGGTGCCGCCGGCGAGGATATCGTCGCTCCCCGTAAGGAATTGGAGTGGATGCGCCGCCTCGGCGAGGAGATCGACTGCGCGCTGAGCTTCGCCCTCATCCAGGTCGACGCCGACCCGAACCTGTGGCGTGAACAGCTCGACCTGTCGGCGGCCGCACATCAGGCGGGCAGCAGGCTCTACCCGCAGGTGGCGGCCCGCCCGTTTGGGATGCTGCTCGGCTTCCCCGGCCACCACGCCTTCACCCACCGGCCGACCTACCGCAAGCTCAAGGCCGCACTCAGCCGCGAGGAGCTGGCCGCCCGGCTCGCCGAACCCGCTGTGCGCGCAGCGATCCTGTCCGAAGAGGATCTACCGCTGGACCCGAATGTGCTCTTCGACGGCATGTTCGCGCTGGCGCAGTACTCGGGCGACCGGCTCTACTCGCTGGGGAACCCGCCGGACTACGAGCCGACCGCCGAGCGGACGGTGTCCGCGATCGCCAAGGCCCGTGGCGAGGATGTGCTGACCACCATGTACGACCTCATGCTGGAGGCCGATGCCGCGACCATGCTGATGCTGCCGATGTTCAACTACGCCGAGGGCAACCACGACGCGATCCGGGAGATGCTGACCCACCCCGCCGGTGTGCTCGGGCTGTCCGACGGTGGCGCGCACTGCAGCATGATCTGCGATGCCTCCTACCCGACGTTCCTGCTCACGCATTGGGCGCGCGACCGGCACCGCGGCGATAAGCTGCCGCTGGAGTACGTGATTCGCAAACAGTCCCATGACACCGCGCAACTGTTCGGGCTGACCGACCGCGGTGTGATCGAAGTCGGAAAGAAGGCCGATGTCAACGTGATCGACCTCGACGCGCTGACCCTGCACGCCCCGCGGATGGCGTATGACCTGCCCGCCGGCGGCCATCGCCTGGTGCAGGGAGCGTCCGGCTACACCGCCACCGTCGTCAACGGTGTCATCACCCGCCGCGACGGGGTGGACACCGGCGCCCGGCCGGGCCGACTGGTCCGGGGCAGCCGCTGATGCGGGGTTTCGCGATCACGTTGGCGGCCTTGGCGGTTGCCGCTGCACCGGTGGCGGGTGCCGATGTGCTCAGCCCGCTGCATCCGCTGGTCGACGCCGCCGCGCAGCGGCTGCTGACCGCCGAACCGGTGGCGGCCAGCAAGTACCTGACAGGCGGGCAGATCCAGGACCCGCAGCGAGAAGCGCAGGTTCTCGACACCGTGGCAACCGCCGCCGAAGCCCAGGGCGCCGACCCGGCCTTCGTCCGGGAGGTGTTCCGCGATCAGATCGACGCGACGGTGTCGTTGCAGTACAGCCTGTTCGGCGATTGGAAGGTGGACCCGGCTGCGGCCCCGGTGGCCGCACCCGACCTCGCGTCGACGCGGGCCACCATCGACGGCCTCAACCAGACGATGGTCGCCGAGATCGCCCAGCGCCGACCCGAGCTCCAGGCCCCGACCTGCCAGGCCGAACTGGACGCCAGCATCAACGAGGTAGCGGTGAACCGGGGACTGGATCCGCTGTACCGGCGGGCGCTGGAATACGCCACCCACGACTACTGCCGCTGAACCCCGTTACAGCACATCCTTGATGTCGTTCTTCAGCGCCTCGGCCGCGGTGCCGAACACCGCCTGCACGTTGTTGCCGACCTCGATCACCCCGGCCGCGCCGAGGCTCTTCAGCTTGGCCTGATCGACCTTGGCAGGGTCGGCGACCTCCATGCGCAACCGGGTGATGCAGGCGTCGACATTGACCAGGTTCTCCCGGCCACCGAACGCCGCGATGACCTGTTCGGCCTTGGTGTCGGCGCGCGCCGGCGCGGTGGCGGTGGCGACGGTGGTGGCCGATTGCGCGACCTCACCGAGATTCGCCGCCTGCTCGGCCTCGAACTCGTCCTCCGGCTCACGGCCGGGGGTGCGCAGGTTCCATCGCGTGATCGCGAACCGGAACAGCAGGTAGTAGAGCACGAAGAACACCACGCCCATCCCGACCAGCAAGGGGATGTTCTTCGCCGCCGGGGCACCGCCGTAGAGCAGCAGATCGATCAGCCCCGCCGAGAACGAGAAGCCCAGATGGATATCGAGCACATAGGCGATCGCCAGCGACAGACCGGTCAGCACCGCGTGGATGACGTAGAGCGGGAACGCCACGAACATGAACGCGAATTCGAGCGGTTCGGTGACACCGGTGAGGAACGCCGTCAGCCCTGCAGCGGACAGGATGCCGACCGCGATCTTGCGCTGTTTCTTGTTGGCCACATGGATCATCGCCAGCGCCGCGGCCGGTAGCCCGAACATCAGGATCGGATAGAAGCCCGCGGTGAGGTGCCCACCGGTCGGGTCGCCCGCCGCGAATCGGGTCAGCTCACCGGTGACGACACCGCTGGGAGTCTCGTAATCGCCGTAGAGGAACCAGATGTAGGAGTTGGGAATGTGGTGCAGCCCGACCGGTATCAGCATGCGGTTGGCGAACCCGTAGACGAAGGCGCCCAATGCCCCGCTGGCGCCGATGAACTGGCCGAGGCTGGTCAGCCCGGCATCGAAGATCGGATAGAAGTAGCTCATCCCGAACGCGATGAACAGGCTGGCCAGCGACACCACGATCGGCACGAAGCGCCGGCCCCCGAAGAATCCGAGATAGGAGGGCAATTCGATGGTGTGGTACTTGTCGAACAGCCAGGCAGTCAGCAGGCCGATGACGATGCCGCCGAACACGCTGTAGTTGATCTGCGCCTGCTCGCCGGCCTTGTCGAGGACACCGTCGAGCACGAACGGCGACATGGTCTCGAACACCTTGTCCATCACCAGATAGCCGACAACGGCGGCCAGCGCGGTCGAACCGTCGGCCTTCTTGGCGAAGCCGATCGCCACACCCACGGCGAACAGCAACGCCAGATTGTCGAACAGCGCACCACCGGCGGCGCTCATCGCCTGGAAGAACGGCCCGATGACCGGGGCATCGATCCGACCCAGCAGGTCGGGCTGTCCCAACCGCAGCAAAATTCCCGCCGCGGGGAGCACCGCGATCGGCAGCATCAGGCTCTTGCCCAGCCGCTGCAATTGTGCGAACCCCGGAATTCGGGGACTGCTTTGACGTTTCGTCGACCCACCCATCCGGGGAGCTTAAACGAGAAGCCGCGAACCTGAGACCTTGTTCAGCGACGCTCGTAGTGTTGAGACCATGACGACATCAGTTCTCGCCCCGGTCGCCGGAACCGCGGTCGCGCTGGCCGATGTGCCCGACCCGGTGTTCTCCCAGGGCATGGTGGGTTTCGGGGTGGCCATCGATCCACCCCATGAGGTCACCGAGGCCCTCGCCCCGGTCAGCGGCACCTTGCTCAAACTC
This sequence comes from Mycobacterium sp., assembly GCA_051306235.1. GTDB lineage: Bacteria > Actinomycetota > Actinomycetes > Mycobacteriales > Mycobacteriaceae > Mycobacterium. Next base: position 3,826 of record JBPPMV010000086.1, read on the forward strand.
ATGCCGCACGCCTATATCGTGCTGACCGCCGACAATGTGGGGGTGCTGGTCCATCTGGGCCTGGACACCGTGGCATTGAACGGGGAAGGCTTCACCACCCACCTGCAACAGGGTGACCAGGTGAGCGCCGGCCAGTTGGTGATCACCTACGACGTGCCCGCGATCATCGCCAAGGGACTCAACCCGATCGTGCCGGTGGTGGTGATGGACGAGCGCGAAGCCGCCAACATCTCGGTGACGGCGGCGCTGTCCGCTGCGATCACCGCCGGCGCCGACCTGTTCGTGTCGGCCCGCTGATGGAGGTCATCATCGTCGGTGGCCCACCCGAGATCGGCACCCTGGCCGCCGACGCCATCACCACGCTGCTGCACCGTAAGCCGGATGCCGTGCTGGGGCTGGCGACCGGGTCCTCACCGCTGGCGATCTACGACGAACTCGTGACCCGTTGTGCGGCAGGGCAGATCTCGTTCAGCCAGGCCCGGGGATTCACCCTGGACGAGTACGTCGGCCTGCCCGCCGCCCATCCGGAGCGCTACGGCAACGTCATCGACAACGTATTCGTCTCCCGGGTCGACTTCGCCCCCGGTGCGGTGCGCGGCCCCGACGGCCTGGCCCAGGACATCGCGGCGGCCTGCGCCGACTACGAGGACGGTATCCGCGCCGCCGGTGGGATCGACCTGCAGATACTTGGCATAGGCACCGATGGGCACATCGGCTTCAACGAGCCGGGCTCCTCGCTGGCATCGCGCACCCGCATCAAAACCCTGACCGCGCAGACCCGTTCGGACAACGCCCGTTTCTTCGACGACGATATCGCCGCCGTGCCCACGCACTGCCTGACCCAGGGGCTGGCCACCATCCTCGACGCCCGGCACGTCATCCTGGTGGCGACTGGACGGCACAAGGCCGAGGCGGTGCACCACCTCGTCGAGGGCGCGGTGAGCGCGATGTGGCCGGCGTCGATCCTGCAGCATCATCCGCATGTCACGGTGCTGCTCGACGATGCCGCGGCGCGGCGCCTGCAACTGGCCGACTACTACCGCGAGACGCACCGGTCCAAACCCGACTGGCAGGGCATCTGAGTGCTGCTGTCCGCAGAGACCCTGCTCACCGGCGCGGAACTGTTGCGGCCCGGCTGGATTGACGTGGCGGGCACGACGATCCGTGCGGTCGGCGCCGGACCGCCGCCTGGGCCGGTGGATCGCGCACTGGCCACCGTGGTGCCCGGTTTCGTCGACACCCATCTGCACGGTGGGGGCGGCGCGAATTTCTCGGCCGCTTCGGCCGAGGAGACGGCGACCGCCGCCGCGCTGCACCGTAGATACGGCACCACCACGTTGATCGCCTCGCTGGTCACCGCTGCGCCCGACGAATTGCTGGCTCAGGTGCGCAGTTTGGCCGAAGCCATCCGCGCCGGCGTGCTCGCCGGTATCCACCTGGAAGGGCCGTGGCTCTCGGTGCACCGCTGCGGGGCGCACCAGCCCGCCCTGATGCGCGACCCCGATCCGGCCGAGATCGACCGGGTGCTCACCGCGGCCGACGGTGCCATCGCGATGGTGACGCTGGCGCCCGAACGCCCCGGCGCACTGGCCGCGATCGCCCAGCTGACCGCCGCGGGTGTGGTGGCCGCCGTCGGACACACCGAGGCCACCTACGCGCAGGCCCGGGCGGCCGTCGACGCCGGCGCCACCGTCGGCACCCATCTGTTCAATGCCATGCGCCCGATCGACCGGCGCGAGCCGGGCCCGGTCATCGCGCTGCTGGAGGATCCCCGGGTGACGGTGGAACTCATCACCGACGGTGTGCACATCGATCCGGCGATCTACCGACACGTCACCAACACCGTTGGCGCCCGGCGGGTCTCGCTGATCACCGACGCCATGGCGGCCACCGGGATGTCCGACGGCCGATACGAGTTGGGGCCGCTCGGGGTGGACGTCGTCGACGGGGTGGCGCGGGTGGCCGGTACCGACACCATCGCCGGCAGCACCGCGACCATGGACCGTGTCTTCCGGTTCGCCGTCGAGCACTGCGGACTGGACCGCGATGCGGCACTGCAACTGGCCGTCGGGCAGTCCTCGATCAATCCGGCTCGCGCGCTGGGCCTGCCGGCCACCGGGCTGGAGGCCGGCTCCGCAGCAGATCTGGTGGTGCTGGACGGCGACCTGACCGTGACCGGTGTCCTACACCGCGGTACCTGGCTGCGCTGAGCGATCTACAGCGGCGGACACGCTCCGCCGAGCGCGCAGGGCAGGACGGCGTCCACCCAGCCGTGGTTGTTTTGCACGGTGGCGAGCAGCCAGGCCCCGAGCGCGACGACCGATACCGCCCCGGCCGCGAACAGCACGACCACCAACACCAGTAGTGCGATACCGGCGGCGGAACCGCTCGCCATGAGTCGCACCGCGCGCACCAGAACGTCGATTGCCCGCACCATGAGCATCAGCACCATGTGAACACCGTATTGCTCTGCCGGGCAAAATCAAGCTGCCACTGATGAATGGCGCACTGATCGGCAATTCTGGCTAATGCTCCAGTCGCATTGGTTATGCCGCAAACTCCGTGCAACTGTTGATTTTCAGCAAACTCCTGAAACGTGGCGCTTGTCGAGCGGCCGGGCAACGCATGCGGTTCAGCCAGCAAGTTTGCGTCGAATTCATTGAAACGGCACACATTCCGGCGCATCAGGCGACATGATCGCGAATACGTAAACCGAATATGAAGTACATCTCCGACGCGAACGGGCTGAACCATGGCAACGGATTATGCGAAGCATGTCGGACGTATCGGAGCGCTGGCCGTTGCGCTCGGTATCGGGTATGGACTCACCCCGGGAATGGCGGCGGCGACGCCGGAATCGGCGGGCACCGAATCGTCGAGCCCAGCAAGCCCGTCGAGCTCATCAAGCCCATCGAACCCGTCGGAACCCTCCGGCCCGACACCGTCGTCGACCGACCCGGCCGATGATCCCGGGCCGGCTCCGGATGGTGAACCGGAAACCGACAAGCCGGAGCCGACCGCACGGCCCACCGCCACGCAGGCGCCGAAGAGCTCGACCTCCCGTTCCCGCGCGGTTCGCGGCGCGGGCTGCACCACGTGCCGAGACATCGACGAGTCGACCACCCCGACGCTGCGGACCACCGCGAAGGCCGACACCATCAGCACCGAGCTGGAGCGCAAGGACACCACCCCGTCGCCCGCCGTGCCGGCCCTCGAACCCGTCGCCACCCCGGTGGCCGCCGGTCCGGTTGAACCGCAGCCCATTCCGGAGGTCACCGCACCACCAGTGACCGCGACGCCGATCGCGACGGACACCGCCAGCCAAGCGCCATCAGCCGATGGCATCCCGGATCTGCCGGAGGGCACCCCGGCGGCCTGGGCGTTGCTGGCGTGGACCCGCAGGCAGTCCGATGAGCCGGTCGCGTTGGCTGCCGCGGCGGTGACCAATGCGCCCCCGGCCGCGTCGCCCAGCCAGCAGACCCCCGACCAGAACACCGGCGCGGTCTCCGGTGCCATCAACGGATCCGATGTCGAGTCCGCCCCGTTGATCTACACCGTCGCCGGGGTGGCACCGGCCAGGGGAACGGTCGTGGTCAACCGGACCACCGGCACCTACACCTACACGCCGACCGCGGCGGCACGGTTGGCCGCGAACGTCACCGCGACACCGGACTTCGACAGCTTCTCGGTATCGGTCAGCGACGGGGCGAACGTCACCACCGTGACCGTCACGGTTCCCGTTCTGCCGGCCGCGATCTCGGCGGCACCGTCCAAGGGCGTGGGCGGCTATCCGACCGGGGTGGTGGTCTCGGCCACCACGATCTACGTCACCAATGCCGGCAGCTACTCGGTATCGGTGATCGATCGGGTGACCGGCGCGACGAGCACCATCAAGGTGATCAGTGAACCGAAAGCCCTGGCGCTCAGCCCCGATGGCACCCGGCTCTACGTCGGTGGCAGCAATGCCGTCTCGGTCATCAACACCACGACGAACGCGGTGGTTGCCAAGGTCACCACCAACGGCGGCCAGATCTACGGTATCGATTTCTCCGACAACGGGCAGCGTGTGTACGTCGCCAACAGCGGCAAGAACACGGTGTCGGTCATCGACACCACCAAGGCGACACCTGTGGTCATCGCCACCGTCGCCGTCGGCGCCCAACCGCGGGGCATCGTCGTCGCCGGTAACCGGCTGTACGTCGCCAACTGGGGCGCCGGCACGGTATCGGTCATCGATACGACCACCAACTCCGCGGTCCGCAGCCCGATTGCGGTGGGCGCCAAGCCCTCCGACCTCGCGGTGTCCGCGGACGGCACACGGGTGTACGTGTCCAACTTCGGCAGTGGCACCGTCTCGGTGATCAACCCGACCGCCGCCACCCCGGTCATCGGGGTGATCACCGTCGGCGCCCAACCGATGGGGATGGCACTGAGCCCCGACGGCAGTGTGCTGTACGTGGCCAACGGCCGCGACACCATATCGGTGATCGACACCGCCGGTCGCGCCGTCATCAATACCGTCAGCATCGACTCGTCGCCGGAGAACGGTTCACACCGTCTCGCGCTGAGCCCCGACGGCCGGCAGATCTATGTCACCGATATGGCCGACAATTCGCTGCGCATCCTGAACCTCGTCCGCGGTAACACCGCCCCGATCGCGGGCACCCCGACCGTCGGCACACCGCACGCCCAGACCGGTGCCGTCAGCGGCGCACTCAACTTCACCGACGCCGATGGCGACCCGCTGACCTACACGGTGGTCAGCCCGCCCGCCAACGGCACGCTCACCATCAATTCGGCCGGCACGTTCACCTTTACCCCCAGCCAGACAGCACGTCTGGTCGGGGGCAGCACCGTGACGTTCAGCGTGCGCGCCGGTGACGGTACCGCCACCGGGACCGTGACCGTCACCGTGCCCGTCACCCCCGGCCAGGTGACGGTGCCCGGCGACAGCACCTCGCTGCTGCAGTCCATGTTCGACGCGCTGCGCCCCGGTGACACCCTCACCCTGGCGCCGCAGACCTACCAGCACTCCGGGGTACTCACCATCCGGGTCGCCGGGGTGACCATCAACGGCAACGGCGCCACCCTGCTCGCCACCAACGACAGCACCTCGGCGGTCAAGATCCTCGCCGACAATGTCACGCTAAAGGACATCACGCTCGGCGCCCCGCTGACCGGCCCCCGCTACTACGCCCCCGAACAACACAAGCTCGTCATCATGGCCGACCACGTCACGGTGACCGACGTCGTCATCAACGGTTCGGCCGGGGCAGGGATATACATCGACGGCTCAGGCTATTTCGAGCTCAACGATGTCCGCGTCATCCGGTCGCGTGCCGACGGGATCCACATGACCAACGGTTCGCACGACGGGGTGGTCAACAACCCCTACACCGAGTGGACCGGCGATGATGGCGTCGCCGTGGTGTCCTATGTGCCCGACAAGGCGATGAGCAGGAACATCACCATCAACAACCCGGTCGTCAACGGCACCGTGTGGGGGCGCGGGGTCTCCGTCGTCGGCGGCGAGAACATCACCTACAACAACATCACCGTGTCGAACACCGACTCGGCGGGCGTCTACATCGCCAGCGAATGGAGTTACAACACCCGCGGTGTGGACGGGGTTCAGATCAACGGCGGCACCGTGACGAACGCCAACACCAATCCCGCCACCGTGCACGGCGCGATCCTGGTCTACGCGGGCAACGCCGCCACCGCGGTGCGCAATGTGACGTTCGCCGACCTCACCGTCGCGGGCACGCCGGCCACCGCCACCCGCATCATCGGGATGATCAGGGAGAACGGCGCGACCATCAGCGGTATCGTCTTCAGAAACCTGGCACTGCAACGCTCCAACTCGATCCCGGTCAGCTACACCAACGCCTTGGCGGCGGCCTACCAGCTGATCGCGGTCACCATCAACGGGGTGCCGATCACCGCGCTGTGACGTTCGGTAGGTCATGATGGGGCCATGCCCGACGAAACCGACCTCAATGTGCTGGGCGGACCGCTGGAACCGTGCGGGACCGATCCGGTGACCGGCTTCTACCGTGACGGCTGCTGCTCGACGGGCCCCGAGGACGCGGGTCTGCACACCATCTGTGCGGTGGTCACCACCGAGTTCCTCGACCATCAACGCTCCATCGGCAACGACCTGAGCACACCGATGCCCCAGTACCGCTTTCCCGGCCTGACCCCCGGCGACCGCTGGTGTGTGACGGCGGTCAACTGGTTGCGCGCCTACCAGGACGGGTGTGCCGCGCCGGTGGTGCTGGCGTGCACCCACGAAAGCACGGTGCAGGTGGTGCCGCTGGAGGCGCTGGCCGAGCACGCCGTGGATGTGCCCGATGATGCCAGCGATCTCTAGGTGATGTAGCGGTTGCGCCAGCGCTCGAACCGGTTGCGCGGCATCTGAACTCCGGAGAGCACCGCGCTCATCGGTGACGCCGCAGAATGCGCCGCCCCGCGGCCCGTCCGGGCGGCAGGTTCGGCGTCCTCCCACCAGATCGGTTCCAGCAGAGCCGAGGTGATCGGGATGGCCTTGTCGACACGCCTGTGTCCCCAGGTGCAGGCCCGGTCGATCGAACCCGCCGACGGCGCGAGGTTCACCGGTGACAACGTCGGCGAGAACCGGACGATGTGGTCCGAGTAGGGCAGGTTGCGCACCATCTGCAACTGGATGGCTTGCGCGATGGGCGCCAGCCACAGGTGCCGCGGATCCCACTGCGGATGAAAACAGTCGAAGGCGAGATAGCAGGCGTTGCGGGTGCCGAGTCGCCCGTCGCGGATCCGTTTCCACGCGAGTTCGACCGGCACATTGCTGGCCGTGCCGCCATCCACGATCGCAGCGACATCATTGTGCTCGAGCACCCCGTCGAGGATCGGCAGCATCCGCGGGTCGCGGGTCTCGTGGTGCAGCACCCCGGGGATGGCCGATGAGAACGACGCCGCGTCAACGACATTGACGTCGCGGGTCAGATCGTCGCCGCCGATGACGACGGCCTTGACCACCCGCGAATCGATGAACGCGGCGGCCTGCCACAGCCGGGCCGCCACCTCGGGCCCGACGCCGATGGGCAGAAAGGGCAGCGTCCGCAGCTTGAGCACCGCGAGTTCCTGATGCCGGAACTTGGCGGGCAGCGCGGCAAACGGCTGCCTGCGCACCCCGGCGATCACCGCATCGAACGGGATACCCAGATCCGACATCCGCATCTGCTCGCCATCGGCCCGGGTGAACAGGGCATCGGCGAACCGGTCGAACCGCAGCGAGAAAACCCCGGTCAACCCGTGCCGCCGGCGCAGTTGTTCGGGTCCGAGGATCGCGCGGTAGGACACCGACTTCGCCCATGCCACGTACTCCTCGATGGGCACCGGCACGGAGCGGGCCATCACCGAACCGATGACCGAGCCGATCGACGAGCCGATCATGTAGTCCGGTACCTGACCGGCCTCCAGCAGCCGCTGCATCCCGCCGATATAGACGAAGCCCGCGCCACCGCCGCCGCCGAGGATGGTCACCAGCTTCTTGTGGCCGACCTCCGCATCCAGTTCGGCAAGCGAGAAGTCGCCGCCGTGGCGGTCGGCGAGCGACCGTCGCTGCTCGTCCTGGCCCTCGGACAGGGCGGCCAGCACCTCACGCGCGGCGGTGAGTGCCCTCACCCCGTGGCGCTCCTTGCGCAACGGCCCGCGCAACGCGTCGGCCACCCGGGACTGCCAGCCGGCCTGCTCGGCGCCGACCGACACGTCACCGCGGCCGCGGGATCCACCCGGCCCCGCCGCCCCCGGTTCGAAATCGGCGAGTTTGGCGAAATTGAGCAGATAGCGCAGCTTGCGGACCTGCTCGGCGCTGAGCACATCGGGGTGCGCCAGGTTCAGCCGGACCAGCCGGTTCTCCATCTTCTGCAGGGCCAGCGCCGGCTCGGACGAGGGCAGCTCGGCACCGAGGGCCGCGGCATTCTCCTGCTCCTCGGCGGAGTCGGCCGGCTCGGCGTCGGCGAACGGGATCTGCACAGTCAGACACTCTAAGTGGACGGGCTCAGTCGCCGGAGCAATCTCGTGACCCGACGAATGCCAGCACGGCCGGATCCGTCGACACGAGCCGGTCGACCTCCTCGCCGCCATCGCAGCGCAGCAGAGCGATGGTCAACCGATTCGCTGTCCGGGCGATCACCTGCCAGTGCGCGCCGGCATCCTCCCACCGGCGGAGTTCCTCGACGAGGTCGCGGGTCATGCGCCTATATTGCTAGCTGCGCCCGGCTGCGGCTGCGAGTTGACAGTTTCGCATCGGTCGTCGCGGGGTACCCGCGGGCGTCGGGGAGGACGAAAGGTGAGGGACGCTGAACCACGCTGAAGAAGTTCTCAGCGCAGGGGGACGATCCAGCTGGCGTAGACCACTCGAACATCTGGCCGTTAGGTAGGCTCCGATATCAAATGATCGACATCGACGAGGCTCTGCCGATTCTCCCGCGTGAACTGACCGACATCCCGGACGCAGTGCGCGCGGTGGGTCCCCCCCAGATCCCGCGTATCGATGCCCCCAACGCCGCCCGGGTTGCCAACCCGGACACCGACTCCGAGATGAGCTCGGAGTGGATGAATCTTCCGCACCTCGCGGCGGCCAGTC
>JBPPMV010000087.1:0-22001 GCA_051306235.1 Mycobacterium sp.
GCTGTTCATCGCGTTCGTCGTGGTGCAGGCGACGGTGCTGTTCGGTGGTCACGCCCACGTGCTGGAAACCGAGGGGCTGACATACGCCGAGTACGCCAGGCAGGGTTTCTGGCAGCTGCTGTGGGTGTCCGCCCTGACGATGCTGGTGCTCGGCATCGTCATCCGGGTGGCCGCCCGGATGACGGCGCAGGACCGCCGCATGCTGCGTGCGCTGGTCGGAACGCTTTGCGCCACATCGGTTGTGGTGGTCATCTCGGCGATTCACCGGATGTGGGTCTATCAGCAGGCCTACGGGTTCAGCACCGAACGGCTGATGGTCATCACCATCGAGGTGTGGCTGGGGGTGGTGTTCGTCCTGATCATGGCGGCCGGTATCCGGATGTCCGGCGGGCTGGGGGCACCTCCCGCTTGCGGGGGAGAGCGAAGCGACCGGGGGGACAACACGGCGACGTGGTTGCCGCGCGCGGTGCTGGTCGCCGGTGTGGCGGCGCTGCTCGGACTGGCGGTGCTGAACCCTGAACGGCTGATCGCCGATCGCAATATCGACCGCTACGAGCAGACCGGCCAACTCGACGCGACCTACCTGTCCGGGCTGTCCGCCGATATCGATCCAGCGCTGCACCGACTGCCCGAACCGGTCCGCCAGTGCGTCACCGGTGAGACCCCCACTGGGAAACCCTGGTATCTGTTCAACCTCGCCGAGACCCGCGGCCACCGGGCATACACCGCGGATCTACCGGAGTATTGCGGTCCGTACTGGCCCGGCTACTAGCTGTTGCATACCTAGCAAGCGCTTGGTTGCTATGCTGGCGGGATGACGCAGCCGGCAAGCCGCCGCGACGAGCTTCTGCAGCTCGCCGCGACGATGTTCGCCGATCGCGGACTCAAGTCCACCACGGTCCGTGATATCGCCGACTCCGCGGGCATTCTCTCCGGCAGCCTCTACCACCATTTCAAGTCCAAAGAGCAGATGGTCGAAGAGGTCCTGAAGGACTTCCTGGACTGGCTCTTCGAGCGCTACCAGGAGATCGTCGCTACCGAGTCCACTCCGCTGGACCGGGTCAAAGGCCTGTTCATGGCCTCTTTCGAGGCGATCGAGCACCGGCACGCGCAGGTGGTGATCTACCAGGATGAGGCCAAGCGGCTGTCCACGCTGCCCCAGTTCGGGTTCGTCGACGATCGCAACCGCGAGCAGCGCAAGATGTGGATCGACCTGCTGCACGACGGTATCGCCGACGGATCGTTCCGGCCGGACCTCGACGTCGATCTCGTGTACCGCTTCATCCGGGACACCACCTGGGTGTCGGTCCGGTGGTACCAGCCGGGCGGGCCCCTCACGGCCGAGGAAGTCGGCCGCCAGTACCTCGCCATCGTTCTTGGCGGTATAACCAAAGAAGGAGTCTGATCATGGCTGAGGCGTATGTCATCGATGCCGTTCGTACGGCGATCGGCAAGCGCAACGGGTCGCTGAGCGGTGTGCACCCGGTCGACCTCGGCGCAGCCGCCTGGCGGGGTCTGTTCGACCGCACCGACCTGGACCCGAGCGCTGTCACCGATGTCATCGCCGGCTGCGTGGACGCCGTCGGCGGGCAGGCCGGCAATATCGCCCGGTTGTCATGGCTGGCTGCGGGCTTCCCCGAAGAGGTGCCCGGTGTCACCGTGGACCGCCAGTGCGGATCCAGCCAGCAGGCCATCTCCTTCGGCGCGCAGGCAATCATGTCCGGCACCGCCGATGTCATCGTCGCGGGTGGCATGCAGAACATGAGCCAGATCCCGATCAGCTCGGCGATGATCGTCGGCGAGCAGTTCGGTTTCACCTCGCCGACCAACGAGTCCAAGAGCTGGCTGCACCGCTACGGCGATCAGGAGATCTCGCAGTTCCGTGGCTCGGAGATGATCGCCGAGAAGTGGAACATCTCCCGCGAGGACATGGAGCAGTTCGCCCTGACCAGTCATCAGCGTGCGCAGGAGGCCATCCGCGCCGGGTACTTCGAGAACGAGATCATCGCGGTCGACGGATTCGCCACCGACGAAGGGCCGCGCGAGACCACGCTGGAGAAGATGGCCGGGCTCAAGACCCTCGTCGAGGGTGGACGGCTGACCGCCGCGATGGCCAGCCAGATCTCCGACGGCGCCAGCGCGGTACTGCTCGCCTCGGAGGATGCGGTGAAGACGCACGGGCTCAAGCCGCGCGCCCGCATCCACCACATCAGTGCCCGCGGTGCCGATCCGGTCTTCATGCTGACCGGGCCCATCCCGGCCACCCACTATGCGTTGGAGAAGACCGGACTGTCGATCGACGATATCGACACCGTCGAGATCAACGAGGCCTTCGCGCCCGTGGTGCAGGCCTGGCTCAAGGAGACCGGCGCCGACCCGGCCAAGGTCAACCCCAGCGGCGGTGCGATCGCACTGGGTCACCCGCTGGGAGCGACCGGCGCCAAGCTGTTCGCCACCATGCTCAACACCCTGGAACGCACCGGCGGTCGCTACGGCCTGCAGACCATGTGTGAGGGTGGCGGCACCGCCAACGTCACCATCATCGAACGTCTGCCGTAAGGGCACGCCACACCCGGGCCGGCGTCATCGGCAGCTGGTACAGCCGGGCCCCGCAGGCCCGGGCGATGGCGTTGGCCAGGGCGGGTGCCACCGGGTTGTACGGTGACTCGCTCATGGATTTGGCACCCAGCGGCCCCAGCTCGTCATAGGTGTCGGCGAAATAGACCTCGGTCACCGGGACGTCCGAGAGCTGTGGGACGTGGTAGCTGCGTAGGGTCGCGGTGGTGACGGTGCCGTCCGGACCGATCTGGATCTCCTCGAACAGTGCTGATCCGATCGCTTGGGCGACGCCACCTTCCACCTGACCGCGACACTGCTGCGGGTTCATCACCACACCGGCGTCGGCGGCCTGTACCGACTGCAGGATCAGCACCTCGCCGGTCTCGGTATTGACCGCCACCCGGAACGCGTGGACGTTGAAGGCCACCGAACGCGGTGTGCCGTCATGCTTTCCGACACCGGTCATCGGCGTCGGCAGCGATCCGAAGTCGACCAGTTGCGCACCGCACTGGACCCCGTTGCGGTCCAGCGTGCACAGCGCAGGCGATACCCCGGTCAGCTCGGCGGCCGCCGATTCCAGTGCGCCCCGCAGCTGTCGACCGGCCAGCTGCGTCGCCCGTCCGGCGACCACGGTTCCGGCCGACCCGAACGCACCGGTGTCGTAACCTGTTGTCTCGGTATTCGATTGACGGATCAGAACGCGCTCGGCGACGGTGTTGAGCTCATGGGCCGCGAGTTGGGTGTGCACCGTGGTGGTGCCATTGCCGAACTCTGTCGTGCCGATGTCCAGGGTGTAGACACCGTCGGCATCCACCGTCACCGCGGCCTCGGCGAAATGCCCACGCGGCGGGATGGTGGCGATCATTGCCACCGCCATCCCTTCGCCGACCTGCCAGCCTTCCGGTGCGGCCACCCCGTTGCCGTCCCGCAGTGCCGCCTCGGCGAGATCGAGGCACTGGTCCAGCCCGTAGCTGCCGAAGGTCAGGTCGTCCTCGAGCACATGCGAGTCCACGAAACTGTCACCGGGTGCGATCACATTGCGGCGGCGGAACTCGAACGGGTCGATACCGAGCCGATCGGCCAGCTGGTCCATCGCCGATTCGACCGCGAACATGACCTGCCCGAGGCCGTACCCGCGGAACGCACCCGAGGGCAGGTTGTTGGTGTACACCGTCTGGGCATCCACCCGTTTGTTCGGACTGCGGTACACCGCAATCGATTCGCCGCAGCCGTGGAACATCACCCCGGGGCTGTGATTACCGTATGCGCCGGCGTCGACGAGTGCGTCGATGGCCAGTGCGGTGAGCAACCCGTCGCCATCGGCAGCGACGGTGACATCGACACGGACCGGATGCCGGCAGGGTGCCACGGTGAACTGGTCGCTGCGGCGGAATTCGTATCGCACGGGTACTCCGAGACGCAGGACCGCCAGCGCCACGAGATCCTCGACCAGCATCTCCTGCTTGCCGCCGAAACCGCCGCCGACGCGTTTGGTGAACACCTGGACGTCCTCGGGCTGCAGTCCGAAGATGTGGCACAACTCATTTCGGATCAGGAACGGCACCTGGGTGCTGGTCCGGATCACCAGTCGGCCCGCCTGATCGCGCCATCCGGTGCACCCGTGCGTCTCCAGGTGCACATGCTGCACGCGCTGCGTCCGCCAGCGTCCACGTACCACCGCGCCGCCGGACGTCTCGGCGACGGCGATCCCGGCGGCGATATCGCCCACCTCGCCGTGGAGCTCGGCCACCAGGTTGCGGCCCGGATCGGCGATACGAGCGGCCGGCCCCTTGTCGGCATGCAACAGCGGGGCACCCGCTGTCCGGGCGATCTCGGGGTCGAAGACCGCTGGAAGCACGTCATAATCGACGATGATTGCCCGACAGGCATTTTCGGCAATACCGATGCTGTCGGCGATCACCGCGGCGACGCGTTGGCCGACGAATCGCACGGTATCGTCGAGGATCGCTGTGTCATCGGGGTCGTCGTCGCGCAGTTCGTGGCGCGCGGTCGAGAACAGAACCGCCGGGCTGTCCCGGTGGGTCAGTACCAGTCGCACTCCCGGCATCGATGTGGCCGCCGAGGTGTCGATGGACCGGATCCGGGCGTGCGCCAACGGGCTTCCGAGCACGGCCATGTGTAGCAACCCCGCGGGCGCGTCGTCCATGGTGTATTCCTCGGTGCCGGTGACCACCCGCACTCCCGCCGGAGCACCGATGGACCTCCCGGTATCGCGGCCGTCGGACTTGTCGATGTTGACCACCCCGGACAGCGCATCGGTGATCGCGCGGTAGCCCGTGCACCGGCACAGATTGCCCTTGAGCTGTTGCGGCAGATCGTCGAGCTGTTCCGGCGTCAGAGTCGCTGCGGTGGTGACCATACCGGCGGTGCAGAACCCGCACTGAAATCCGGCCGCCTCCACGAAGCGGCGTTGCACCGGGTGCAGATCCTCGGGGGTGCCCAACCCGGCGACTGTCGTCACCTCCCGCCCGGCCGCGCGGAACGCCGGGAAGATGCAGGAGTGCACCGCGGCGCCGTCGACGAGCACCGAACAGGCACCGCAGTCCCCGGCATCGCAGCCCTTCTTGACCTCGAAGTGGCCGTGATCGCGCAGGAACGTGCGCAGGCACTGCCCGGGATTCGGGTCGGCATCGCAACCGTTTCCGTTGACCGAGAATCTCATGTCAGTTCGTCCCGGATCTGCTCGGCAAGTGTCAGCGTCACCGCCCGGCGCCAGTCCGGATCACCGTGCGCATCCAGGGTCCAGGCATGACCCGGGATCTCGGACAGCCGGACGCGCAGGTCATCGGCCGATGGCATGGACGGGAAACGGAACACGTAGGGCTGCACGGTCGCTGCGGTCACCGACAGCACGAACCGGCCGCCGTCCTCGGCACGGTCTCTGCGACCGATGATCACGACACCGGAGCGACCGAGGGGGGTCGGAGCGAGCTTGCGGTAGGCGGTACGGGCGCGCACGGCCGCGGCCGGGAGGTGCACCGATCGCAGCACATCCCCGGGCTCCAGCGCATTCGCGGCGGTACCGGTGACGAACTCGGACACCGGCAGCACACGGTCGGAACCGTCGGCGCGCCATACCGTGGCGATGCCGTCCAGTGCCGTGCACAGCGAGATCATCGCCCCGGCCGGCAGCGCTAGGCAGATGTTGCCACCCACAGTGGCGGTGCCCCAGATCTTGAACGATGCCAGCAGGGCGGTGCAACACTGGCGGAACAACGGGGCCGCCGTAAAGTCACCCGGTAGCGTGGTCGACAGCCGTGCGATCTCGTCCAGAGTGCAGGTGGCCGCGAGTTCGATACCGTCCTCGCCGATCATCACCGGGGGCCATCCCAGGCCGGTGATGTCGACGAGGCGGGCCACCATCGGCTGGGGCTCGGAGAACAGCCAGGTGCCACCGGCCAGAATGGCATCGGCGGGCCCCAGCGGCCACAGCTCGTCGCGGCAGGTGGGAATGTGCACCGCCTCGACGGTATTGAGGTCCATCTACCGACCGTAGTCGCCGCCGGTGTCGCGTGCAGATCGAAACGATCGAACTGCGCGGTGGCGCAGACACTGTGAGAATCAGCAGATGCGTGTGCACCGCGGTCATCTGATCCACATCAGCGGTGCGCCCCGCCTGGACGGTGCGCGTGCCCAGCTGGTGAGCATTCCCGACGGGGCGCTGGTGGTCGACGATGCCGGTGTCATCACCTACAGCGGTGAGTATGGGCAGCTGCCTGCGGCGGCGACCGGAGCCGAGATCATCGACGGCAGGCCGGGCTTCCTGGTTCCGGGATTCATCGACACCCATATCCATTTTCCGCAGACGCACTGCACCGACTCCTACGGTGGTGGTCAGCTGCTGGACTGGTTGCAGCGCTGCATCTTTCCCGCCGAGTCCATGCTTGCCGAGCCCGGCTACGCCCGCGCGGTGGCCCGCGACTTCTGCGATCGTCGTATCGCGGTCGGCACCACCACGGCCCTGGTCTTCGGGTCGGCCTTCCCGCACGCCCAGGATGCCCTGTTCGAGGAATCGATCGGGGCTGGTCTACGGATCATCTCGGGACGCGGTATCCAGACGGTGGGGCCGGACGCGGCCGGGCCGCTGCTGACCGACGATCAGACGGCCATCGCGCTGACCCGTGCCGAGATCGATAAATGGCATACGGCGGGCGTCGGCCTGGCCCACGTCGCGGTGGTGCCCCGGTTCGCGCTGTCGGTCACCGCCCGCACCCTGCACGAGTTGGGCGAGCTATACCAGGCGGTACGCGGGGATGGTGTGTACTTCCACACCCACCTGTCGGAGAACCTCGGCGAGATCGCCGCCGTGCGCGCAGATTACGGTGTCGAGCACTATCTGGACACTTACGACGGTCGCTGCGCGGGCGGCGGCCGGTCGATGCTGGGGCGGCGCAGCATCTTCGCGCACGCGGTGCACTGCACCGATCACGAACTGCACCGGATGGCGGAGACGGGTAGCTCCATCGCGCACTGCCCGACATCGCAGCTGTTCCTCGGTTCGGGCACCATGGGATGGCGGCGCACCACCGCTACCGGGGTGAATGTCGCGCTGGGTACCGATGTGTCCGCCGGTGACGAATGGCTGATCCCGCGAGTGCTCAACGACTGCTTCAAGGTGCACATCAGTGAACCCGATGCTGCGGCACTGTCGATCCCGCCTGCCGACCTGTTGTTCACCGCGACGCTCGCCGGCGCGCGTGCCCTGGACATCGAGGAGCGGGTGGGCAATCTCGATGCGGGTAAGGAGGCCGATTTCCTGGTGCTCGATCCGCAGCGTCAGCCGCTGCTGCCCGAACTGCTGGACCGGATCGACCCGGGCGATACCGACCGCCTGCTGTTCACGCTGTTGATGGGTATGCGCGAGGATGCCATCGCTGCTGTGTACGTGCGGGGCCGGCTGATCAGCTGAGGACGGGCGTGAGCGGGCCGCCGAGAATGTTCCCGACGATACCGCGAATGACGTTGGTGCCATCCTCTTTCCGAAGCTCGTCATACCACTGCGCGGTGGCCTGCGGATCCTTGGCGTGGGTGACATCGCAGCGTTTGCGCGCCCGGAGCACCAGCTCGCCCGCCCGTTCCGTGCGGGCGGTCTGATACGCGGCGAGCGCGGCGTGAACATCACCGGGATGGTCCTTGAACGCCCACTGCAGTTCGATGGCATCCTCCATCGCCGAGCAGCCGCCCTGCCCGATATCCGGTGTGGTGTTGTGGGCGGCGTCTCCGAGCACCGCGACCCGGCCCTTGACCCAGGTGTGGAACGGATCGAGATCCAGGATCTCCACGCGGTTGGTGGTCTGCGGATCCAGCTTGTCGATCAGGGTCTGCACGCCCGGCGCCCAGCCGGCGAAGTGCCCGCGCAGCACCTCGCGGGCGCTGCCCTTCTCATAGGCCACACCCTCGTCCTCGACGACATCGAAGAAGAAGTAGAACCGGCCGCCGGCCACCGGCATCACCGAAACCCGTTTCCCCTCACCGACATACGTGGTCCATTCGGTGGCAGGTCCGATCGCGTCATCGGTTTCGACGAGTCCGTTGAAGTTGACGTACCCCGCATAGCGCCGGGTGACCGGTGCGCCGAGTACATACTCGCGGGTGATGGAACTGGCCCCGTCGGCGCCGATGATGACATCGGCGGTGACCGTGGTGCCGTCGGCGAAGGTCGCTGTGGCGGTATCGGGACCATCCGACACGCTGACCATCTTCATCCCGAAGTTGATGTCATCGAATCCATAGGCCTGCATCAGCATCGACTGCAGCTCGGCCCTGGCGATCGGGTACGGGCGTTGGCCGACTTCGTCGATCAGCGGCTGCATCGAGAAGCGGCACATCGTCTCACCGGTGTGGGCGTCGATATAGCTCATCGTCTCGACGATGCCGCCCAGCTGCGCCGTCTCTTCCTGCAGACCAAGGTAGTTGAGGCATTTCACCCCGTTGGACCACACCGAGATGGCGGCACCGACCGGCTTGTTCTCGGTGACACGTTCGTAGACCTCGGTGTCGATACCGATCTGCCGCAGCGCGATCGCGGCACTCATCCCGCCCATACCCGCACCGATGATCACTACCTTCACGTGCTCAGCTCCCTCGATAAGTGGAATAGGCGTACGGCGACAGCAGTAGCGGCACGTGGTAGTGGCCGGTCAGATCGGTGATCTCGAACGCGATCACGACCTCCGGGTAGAACCCGTTGATACCCTCGGCGGCGAAATAGGCGCCGGTGTCGAAATGCAACCGGTAGACGCCGACTGCCAACTCGCCGCCGAGGTCGGCGATGCGGCCGTCGGCGTCGGTGATGCCGTCGGCCACCGGGATTCCGGCGGCGGTGAGGGTGACGGCGACGCGGACGGCGGGCCTGCCGGTGCTCGCGTCGAGGACATGTGTGGACAGGGTCATGCTTCCTATCATGTCGGCTCGCTCAGCAGGCGTTCCAGCCGCAGCCGGTTGATCTTGGCCAGCTCGTTACGCATGACCCTGCGCTCGGTCTCCGGATCGTTGTCCAGCCGGTCGGTCAGGATGGCCAGCAGTTCGTCGGCCGAGCGTCCGCTGGCGCATACCAGGTAGACATAGCCGAACCTGTGCTCGTACTCCCGGTTCTTCACCGCCAGTTCGTCTTTGACCGCCTCATCGGCAGCGGCGACGCGGGCCTGCTCGCGCGCCGAGGAGGGATTGTCCGCTTTGGCGCCGATACGGGGATGCCCGTCCAGTGCGGCATCGATCTCGGCATCGGGCAGTTCGGCAAGCACCCGGTCGGCGCGGTCGTAGAGCGCGTCGGCGTCCCGGAACGGCGAACCTGCCACCACCCGGCGGGCCCAGATCGTCGATGAGCACACCTCGAACAGAAGGTGCATCCGTTGCCGCTCGGACAGTTCGTTGAAACCCTCCAGTCCGATCGCCTTCACGAGAGTTCGTTGAGCCTGCCGAACCGCGCCGCCGCAATGGGATTGGCGTCGGCGACCAGATCGGTGAACCGGTAGTTGGCGATCTTGGCCACTTCGATCAGGGCGTAGGCCCGCTCGGTGGCCGCGGAATTGTCGATCCGCGACCACCCGTTGCGCAGCACACGATCGAAACGTTCGGTCTCCCGCGCACAGATGATCAACGGGAACCCGAAGTGCTGCCGATAGGCCGCCGCCAGACTCACCACGTCCTGATGGTCCTCCTCGTCGAGGTTGCTCAGTGCCACGTGGTCGACCGCGAGCACCTGACCGGTGTCGTCCTCGGCCCCCAGATCGTGGAACGAGTTCAGCAGTTCCTCCTGCTGCTCGGAGGTTCCGGTCAGCACAGCATCCTGGAACGCCTCGCGCAGCGCAGTCGTATCGGCGAACGGCCGCTGCTCGAAGGCGCGTTCGGCCGCCCACGGCACGTCCTGCACGACATGCCCGAATACCTCGGTGAAACGTTCCCTGGTCATCGTGTTGACCTCGTCGAGGCTGATCGATCCGCCGCCGGCGACGCGGGGTCCCTTCTTGCCGATGTGGAAGAACACGATGTTGAGCACGATCGCGGTGATGGCCCCGGTGCTGATCCCGCTGCCGAACAGGATGTCCAGTCCGGCAGGCAATGCCGAGGAGATGGTGGGGTAGGACGTCACCAGCAGTGCCAGCGCCAGGCTGGTGGTCACGATGATGACATTGCGGTGGTCGGTGAAGTCGACCTTGCCCAGCGTCTGGATGCCGACCACGGCGACGGTGGCGAACAACACCAGGGCGGCGCCGCCGAGCACCGGGTTCGGGATGGACGCGACGATGGCGGCCACCTTGGGCAGGAAGCCCAGCACGATCATGATGACGCCGGCCGCCGCCACGACCCAGCGGCTCTTCACCCCGGTGAGCCGCACCAGACCGACGTTCTCGGAGAACGCGGTGTAGGGGAACGAGTTGAAGATGCCGCCGATGGTGGTGGCGACACCGTCGGCGCGCAGCACGTTGCCGATATCGGACGGGCGGACCCGCTTACCGACGATCTCACCGGTGGCCAGCGTGCTGCCGGTCGACTCGACCGCGATGATCATCATCACGATGATCATGGTGATGATGGCGACGACGTCGAACTTCGGCATGCCGAACGCGAACGGCGGCGTGAAACCGAACATCGACGCGGCACCGACGCGCTCGAAGGTCATATCGCCCAACGCGTATGCCACCGCGCAGCCCGCGACCAGCCCGAGCAGCACCGCGATGGTGGATATGAAGCCGCGGAAGAACCGCTGGATCGCGACGATGACGGCGATGGTTCCCAGCGCGTAGAGCACCCAGCGCAGGTTGGTGGGATCGGGCTCGTGGGTGGCCGGGTTGGTCACCGCATCCAGGGCGCCGATCGGGACCAGACACAACCCGATGATCGTGATGAGGGTGCCGGTCACCACCGGCGGGAAGAACTTGAGCAGCCGGACGAAGACGGGTGCGATCAGGAAGGTGAAGACGCCGGCGACGATCACCGCGCCGTACACGTAGAGCAGGCTTGCCGTGCCGCCGCCGTGGGCCAGCCCGATGGCGATGATCGGGGCGACGCCGGCGAAGGTCACGCCCTGCAGCAGCGGAAGCCGCACGCCGACGTTCTTGAATCCGACCGCCTGGATGATCGAGGCCACGCCACAGGTGAAGAGATCGGCCGTGATGAGCATGACCAGTTCTTCGCCGGACAGCCCGAGCGCACTCGCGATCAGGATCGGCACCAGTACGGCGCCGGCGTAGAAGGCCACGACGTGCTGGAAACCGTAGGCGGCCAGCTTGGGAAGCGGTAGCACCTCGTCGACGGGGTGCACGCGCTTGCGCTTATTGGTGGTGCTCGGTGCCGACATGGGAACAGAATCCGGCAGCTTCGCTCTATTCCTGTGTCGTGCGCGTTTCGACGATGTTGCTACCGAGCCCCTTTTCGCGCACCCGTTCAGTGATCGTGCAGGATCACGCCGCGGATGTTGCGGCCGTCGCGCATGTCCTGGTAACCCTCGTTGACCTCGGCGAGTTTGTACTCATGGGTGACGGTCTCGTCGAGCAGTAGCTTGCCCTCCCGGTACAGCGACAGCAGCCGGGGGATATCGGCGCGCGGATTCGCCTCGCCGTAGAGGCTGCCCAGCAGTCGCTTCTGGAAGAGCGTGAACATCATCAGGCCCAGGGTGGGCGAGTTGTCGGCCATCGTGGACAGCGCCGTCATGACCACCGCGCCGCCCTTGCGGACGATATTGGCGGCATCCTCCAGAATCGCGCCCTCCAGCACGCCCATCGTCAAGATCGCCGAGTCCGCCATCACGCCGCGGGTCAGTTCGGCGACCAGCGCAGTGGCCTCCGGCAGCGAGGTGGCGAAATGGGTGGCGCCCAACTGAATTGCCTTGGCCCGTTTGGCCTCCACCGGTTCGACGACGACGATCTTCTCCGCGCCGGCCAACCGCGCACCCTGAACCGCGCCGCTGCCGATACCGCCGAACCCGATGACGACGACGGTGTCACCTGGGCTGACATCGGCGGTGTTGACCGCCGAACCCCACCCGGTGGTGACCCCGCAGCCGAGCAGGCAGGCCCGTGACAACGGAATGTCGTCGTCGATCTTGACGATGGATGCCTCGGGCACGGTGCCGTACTGCGAGAAGGTGCCGACCAGGGCCATCACGCCGATGTCCTGGTTGTTGAGGTGGCGGCGATAGGTGCCGTCGAGTTGGGTGCCCGCCATGATCATGGCACCGAGATCGCAGAGGTTCTGGTGTCCGGTCGAACAGAAGCGGCATCGTCCGCAGGCCGGCAGGAACGAGGCGACGACGTGATCTCCGGGTGCCAGGCCCACGACGCCTGCGCCGACCTCACGCACGATTCCGGCACCTTCATGACCGCCGATCAGCGGCAGTGGGGCGGGCAGATCGCCGGTGCGAACGTGTTCGTCGGAGTGGCACAGCCCGGTGGCCTCCCAGGACACCAGCACCTCGCCGTCGCCCGGCGGGTCCAGGTCGATCTCCTCGACCGTCCAGTCGCCGCCGTACTCCCACAGAATCGCCGCGTTGGTCTTCATGCCTGGAGTGTAGGAATGCTCATGTGGCGCGTAGATCGTTTCGCGCGGAATGCCCGTCAACCGGGTAGAGCGATCAGCGCCAGACCGGCGAATGCCAGTATCCAGCTGGCGAGGCTGCCGACGAGGAAGTACTCGGTCACGTCGTCGATTCCGACGGCAATCCTGTCTTCGGGCTTACCGTCGCGGTCACGCTTCGCGCTGATCTCCGGAAACCGGATGATGCTCTTGGCTGCCACCACAGCCGACGCCAAGGTGAGCTGGCCGGCCACCCCGAGCCCGACGATCAGCAGTCGCTCCATGGGTCCCAGAAGACGGCCGCCCTTGAGTTGATCCGAGGCCTGCGGTTGCCCGACGGGCTTGACCGAGCCAACCGAACCGAGGACCAGCCGTACCACCTGATTGGCGGTGGCCACCTGCACCAGCAGCACGCCCAGCATCATCAGGACGCGCTCACCCGACACGTTCAGATCGACCCACGTTGCCCAATGTCTGACCGGTCCGTCGACCTCGGATGCCCACCCGGACAACAGGATCAGCACCGTGATGGTGCCGCCGAGAACCACCAGCGGAACGGTCTGGTGGCTGCTCGTCCGTTCGGCGCGCTCGCATGACACCTGCCAGCAGGCCGCCCCGATCGATGCGAGAGACAGCAGTGCAAGGTCACTTTGATGCCACAACCCTGCCAGCATCGCCCACCCCACGAGGGCGGCTGCGCCGATCACCGGCGGCAGCCAGTGGGCACCGACTAGTCTCCGGCTGATGTCTCCGATACCGACGGCGATCAGAAAGACCGCCAGGATGCTCATGTGATCTCCGAAAGATACCGGGACGCAAGGATGATGAGGTCCAGCCCGTCCCGCCCGGCACGTTGGGAGACCGCCGACGGGGTGATCTTCTCCTCGGCGGCGAGTTCCTTCTTGGAGCGGCGGGACACGAGACCTTTCAGGATGCGGACGGACCTTTCATCGAGTGATCCAAACATGTGGTCCCGACACATCAGGGCGGCATTGACGGTGTTGGCGGAAGGTCCGACGCCGGTGCTGCTGCGGTAGGTGGTGCGCACCAGGGCAAGCCCGGGTTGGCGTTGCGCGTCGGCGGTCCACTCGATGGCCTCCCGGGCCGCCCACCAACCGGGTCCGTCCTGGATACCGGTGGCCTCGTCGAGAACGCTTACCGGCCCCCATCCGACGCCGAACCGGATATCCACCGCTGGGGCGGCCGCCAGTCGCACCTCCCATGCCGCTGCCAGCGCGGCGCCGACATGGGGATAGCTGCCCTGGAACTCGTCGCCCACGGTGAGGGCTGGAGCGTCGAGGGCGCCGGCGGCGACGGTGTCGAGTGCGGCGGTCAGCTCATGGTGCAGCGCCCGCCGGTCGGTGGCCCGCCGTGAATCCACGACGTCGCCGATCAAGGTGGCACGGTATGAAGCCGACTGCTGGACGCTGGTCATATGAAGACAATAGCTTCATTTTTCTATAATGAAGCTATTGTCTTCATTACGTTGTGATGAAGGAGGATGCTTCCCGCAGGTGCGCCACGGCCTCGGCGACGATCTGTGGCACCAACTCCGCACACGACGGAAGGTCCGCCAGGATGCCGGCCACCTGCCCAGAGGCCAGCACACCGGCATCGGTATTGCCCTCGACCAGACCGGCCTTCAGCAGCATCGGGGTGTTGGCCGCCATCAGCACCTGCGACCAGGTCAGGTCCTTGCCGTGCCGCATCGCGAGGCCGTCGGTGACCATGGACTTCCAGCTCATGCCGGAGAGCTTCTTGAACTTCTGGGCGTTGCCGACCGCGGCGGCGAAACCGCGCACCGGGGAGCCGCTTTCCAGCTTCTCCACCAGGCCGGTGCGCAGCACCCGGTGCGGCATCCCGTCGACGCGGGTGGAGACCACAGTGCCGTCCAGCGCCGAATCCAGGTAACGCTGCTTGACGGCGTCGGGCACCGTCGAGTCCGAGGTCAGCAGGAAGCGGGTGCCCATCGCGACACCCGCGGCACCGTAGGACAATGCGGCGGCAAGACCGCGGCCGTCGAAGAAACCGCCTGCGGCGATCACCGGCATACCGGTGTCCTTGACGGCGTCGAGCACCGAGGGCAGCAGCAGGGTCGTCGCGATCGGGCCGGTGTGCCCGCCACCCTCGCCGCCCTGCACGATCACCGCGTCGGCGCCCCAGCCCGCAACCTTCTTGGCGTGCTTGGCCAGACCGACGGACGGAATGACCACCACACCTGCCTCTTTGAGCCTGGCGATCAGATCGGGTTTGGGGGCCAAAGCGAAGGAGGCAACTCTGACTCCTTCGCGGATCAGGAGGTCGATGCGGTCATTCGCATCGCCGGCGTCGGCACGGATGTTGATGCCGAACGGTTTGTCGGTGGTGGCCTTGACCTTGGTGACCGCGGTCTGCAGCTCCGCCAATGTCATGGTTGCCGAGGCCAGGATGCCCAGACCGCCCGCATTGGAGGTCGCCGCGACCAGTCGGGCGCCCGCGACCCAGCCCATACCGGTCTGCACGACCGGATGTTCGATGCCGACCAGTTCAGTCAGCGATGTGGCCAGTTTCGCCATCTCAGATCTTGACCTCTTTGTCGCGCAGCGACTTCGGATCGATGACCTCGCGTAGCAGCCGCTGTTCCTCGGCGTCGGGCAGTCGAGTGGTGGCGGCCTCGGACAGCCCGTGCACCTCGAAGGAGGTGTTCTCGGCGACCTGATCGGCCTCGACGCCGGGGTGCAGCGAGACGGCCCGGAACTGGTGATCGGGACCGTTGAAATCGAACACCCCGAGGTTGCTGATCACCCGGAAGATATTGGCGAACCGGTACGCGGGGTTGGCGGGATCGATCTTGTCCCAACCGATCCCGGACACGATGTCGACGGTATCGGTGAACACCCGCTTGGAGTGATTGCCCACGAAATAACTGGTGGCGTGATTGATCGAGTTCCCGGGTGCGCCGCGCACACCGAACATCTGCCGGGTCGGGTGCTGGATCGGCCCGAACGCCGAGAGGTTCTGGTTGCCGTACCGGTCGATCTGGTTGGCGCCCATGACGACATGGCGCTTGCCCCAGGACAGTGTTTCGAAGACCCGGTTGAACGGCATCCAACCCTCGATGGCTGCGGGCGCCCCGATGGCGGGGGTGTCGGCGATGATGCGCGCCTCACCGTCGGTCAGCACGATGTCGGGGGAGAAGGACAGTCGAGCCAGCCGAGCCCCGATCTGGACGATCGTGGTCATCGGCGAGACCATGATCTCGCCGGCATCGCGGAACAGTTCGGCGCACGCGACGGCGCACACTTCGGCTCGGGTCACCGACATCATTTGGCCCCTTCCTTCTGTGCTTCGGCGAATTTGCGCACCGCCGCTTGGTAGTCGGCCTCGCTACCGGACAAGTAGGTCTTCACGAATTCGGCCCAGGTTTCTTCTGTGGCCGCGCTCTCTGCATAAAGGCGCTGGAACTTCTCGTCGCGGCGATAGTCCGGCTCGTTGATGGTGAAGTGCGCACCATTGGGGGCCTCGACGACGGTATCGACCATCATGCGGTTGATCAGCAATTGCTGCGGCACAACGGATTTCACCAGTTCCTCGGTGGAGACCACTTTCTCCACGCTCAGGAAGCGCTTTTCGGCGGACATCAGGAACAGGTCGTCGAAATAGGGGTCGATACCCGTGTAGGCGGCATTGCCTTGCGCATCACCGAGATTCAGGTGCACGAAGGCCGCGTCCAGGTTCAGCGCGGGCATCGCGACGAGTTCCTCGTATCCGTCACCGGTGGGATAGGGCGACTTCACCGTCTTGAGTTCATCGCCCCAGAAGGTCCGGACATCGCTGCCCAGGCCGGCCCGGATCGGCAGGAACGGCAGCCGTTGGGCCGCGGCCTGCAGACCGCAGCGCAGCATGCCCTCGTCCATCTCGCGGGCCTCGATGGCACCGGTGGTGCGGGCCTTGGCGAACCAAGGGTCGTAGAACGGCGGCGAGTCCAGCGAGACGAAGCCGTAGTAGACGCGCTTGACCTTGTCGGCCGAGCACAGCAGGCCCAAGTCCGGTCCGCCGTAGGTGACCACGGTCAGATCCTTGACATCGGTGCGCAGCAGCGCGCGGATGAAGGCCATCGGCTTGCGCCGCGAGCCCCAGCCGCCGATGCCGATCGTCATCCCGCTCTCGATCGAGGCGACCGCCTCGTCCAGAGTTGTTCTCTTGTCTGTCATAGCTATTTGGTTCCCTTGTCGGTTCCGGCAAACGCGTCCCGATGTTCATCGGACACTCCGGCCAGGTTCAGCTCGAAGGTGAAGCCCTGCTCCATGCGGTACCTCGCGGTGACCGGTTGCACGTCGATGAAGTTCAGTGCCTCCTTGGCCGCCCGGATCACCCGGGTGTCCTTGTTGGCGATATCGCGGGCCACCCGCAGTGCGGATTCGTCCAGATCGGCGCGCGGCACCACCTCGTGCACGGAGCCGAAGTGGTGCAGGGTGTTCGCGTCCACGGTGGCGGCGGTGAAGAACAGCCGGCGCATCAGGTGCTGGGGGACCAGCCGCGACAGGTGGGTGGCGGCACCGAGTGCGCCGCGTTCCACCTCGGGCAGGCCGAATTTTGCGTCATCGGAGGCGACGATGACATCGGCGTTGCCGACCAGTCCGATCCCGCCGCCGACGCAGAAGCCGTTCACGGCGGCGATCACCGGCACCTCGCATTCGTAGACCGCTTTGAATGCGTGGTAGCAGCCGCGGTTGGCGTCGATGAGGGCGGTGAATCCCTCGGTGTTCTGCATCTCCTTGATGTCGACGCCGGCGTTGAAGCCGCGGCCCTCGGCGCGCAGGATCACCACATGGGTGCTGCGGTCGCGGCCCGCGGCGGTGATGGCATCGCCGAGTTCGAACCAGCCCTGAGACGGGATGGCATTGACGGGCGGGTAATTCACGGTCACCGAGACGATGCCCGGCTCGACTGTCGTGGTGGTGATCGTCATCAGGGACTTCCACTTCCTGGAGGGGTCGCTACCTAAGCAAGCACTTGCTTGGTACGCTAGCACAGTGAGTGACGCGGCTGGAATCAATCTGCAACTGGACGGCCGGGTGGTCCTGGTGACCGGTGGGGTGCGCGGCGTCGGGGCCGGTATCAGCGCCGTCTTCGCCGGTCAGGGCGCCACCGTGGTGACCTGTGCGCGCCGGGCCGTGGACGGTTCGCCGTACGAGTTCCACCCCTGCGATATCCGCGATGACGAGTCGGTGAAGTCCCTCATCGACGCGATCGTGGCCACCCACGGACGCCTCGATGTGGTCGTCAACAACGCCGGTGGTTCGCCCTACGTGCTGGCCGCCGACGCCTCGGCCAAGTTCAGCACCAAGATCATCGAACTCAACCTGATCGGTGCACTGTCGGTCTCCACCCATGCCAATGCGGTCATGCAGAACCAGGATTCCGGCGGTTCCATCGTCAACATCTCCAGCGTCAGCGGGCACCGGCCCACACCGGGCACCGCGGCCTACGGTGCAGCCAAGGCCGGTATCGACAACCTGACCGCCACCCTGGCCGTCGAATGGGCGCCCAAGGTGCGCGTCAACTCGGTCGTCGTCGGCATGGTCGAGACCGAGCAGTCCGAACTGTTCTACGGCGATGCCGACTCCATCGCGGCCATCTCCAAGAACGTCCCGCTGGGGCGTCTCGCCAAGCCCGCCGATATCGGCTGGGCCACAGCATTTCTGGCCTCCGAGGCCGCCTCCTATATCAGCGGTGCGTCGCTGCAGGTGCACGGTGGCGGCGAGCCACCGCACTACCTCAACACCACCACCGCCGATATCAAGTAACAGACACATTCAGCAGAAGGAGACCAGGAATATGGGTTTGCTCGACGGTCGGGTAGTCATCGTCACCGGTTCCGGCGGCGGCATCGGGCGCGCACACGCGCTCGCCTTCGCCGCCGAGGGTGCGCGCGTCGTGGTCAACGATATCGGTGTCGGGCTGGACGGCTCGCCGGCCGGTGGCGGCAGCGCCGCGCAGACCGTCGTCGACGAGATCGTCGCTGCCGGTGGTGAAGCCGTCACCAGCGGGGCCAATGTCGCGGATTGGAGCCAGGCCGAGGGCCTGATCCAGACCGCCGTCGATTCCTTCGGTGGGCTCGACGTCCTGGTCAACAATGCCGGCATCGTGCGGGACCGGATGTTCGTCAACGCCACCGAGGAAGAATTCGACGCCGTCACCGCCGTGCATCTCAAGGGGCACTTCGCCACCATGAGGCATGCCGGCGCCTACTGGCGGGCACAGTCCAAGGCCGGCAACAGTGTCGACGCCCGCATCATCAACACCAGCTCCGGCGCGGGCCTGCAGGGCAGTGTCGGGCAGGCGACCTACAGCGCCTCCAAGGCGGGTATCGCAGCCCTGACCCTGGTCGCCGCGGCCGAGATGGGCCGCATCGGCGTCACCGTCAACGCCATCGCCCCGTCGGCCCGCACCCGGATGACCGAGACCGTGTTCGCCGACATGATGTCCACCCAGGACTCCGACTTCGATGCGATGGCCCCGGAGAACGTCTCACCTCTGGTGGTGTGGCTGGGCAGTGTCGAGTCCCGCGATGTCACCGGAAAGGTGTTCGAGGTCGAGGGCGGCATCATCCGGGTGGCCGAGGGGTGGGCCCGCGGCGGCGAGATCGACAAGGGCGCGCGGTGGGATCCGGCCGAACTCGGTCCGGTGGTCACCGGTCTGCTGGCCGAGTCGCGGGCGCCGCTGCCGGTCTTCGGCGCCTGACCCCTGCGATTTGAGGAGTCTCACCCGGAATGGTTCCGGTTGCGGCTCCACAAATCACAGTGGTTGGCCGCGCAAACCCGAGCCTAAACTGACGGGTAATCCCCGATCAGAAGGAACAGATGTTCATCGTTGTGCTCGGCGTGGTCCTCGTGCTCATGCATCTGTACGTGTGGAAGCGGCTGATCAAGGACACCGCGGCCCCGGGGTTCCGGCGGCGGGTGGCCACGACGGTGCTGGTCGGACTCGGGGTGCTCCTGGTCGCGACACTGATCCTCCCGCGCCTCACCGGGAAGCCGGAGGCGGCCTGGCTCGCCTGGCCGGGCTACCTGTGGTTCGGTCTGGTGGCGTACCTGTTCCTCACGCTGCTGGTGACCGAATTGTTTCGACTGGCCCTGTGGCGCTGGTCGCGCAAGACACCTCCGGAGGTTCCGGACGAGCCCGCCGAACCTGCCGCATCAGGCGTCAACAGGCGGGTCTTCATTGCGCGCACCGCCGCGGTCGCCGCCGGTGCCGCCTCGGTGGGATTGGTCGGGGTGGGCGCGGCGACAGCAATCGGCCCGCCGCAGATCCTGCACATCCCGGTCCGGTTGCGCCGCCTTGATCCCGCCTTCGACGGATTCCGGATCGCCGTGGTCTCCGATGTCCACCTCGGACCGCTCGCCGGGCGCGCCCACACCGAACGCATCGTCAGGATGATCAACGAGCAGGAACCCGACCTCGTCGCGATCGTCGGCGATCTTGTCGACGGCACCGTCGAAGAGCTGGGATATGCGGCAGAACCGCTGCGCGACTTGCACTCCCGCGAGGGCTCGTTCTTCGTCACCGGCAACCACGAGTACTTCGTCGATGACACGGCATCGTGGCTCCGCGAGTTGGACCGACTGGGCGTGCAGACCCTGCGCAACGAGAACACCACGATCCGCCGGGGCGCCGGGGCATTCGATCTGGCCGGGGTCAACGACGTCGTGGGTGCCGAGCGCAACGACGGGCCCGATTTCGACCGGGCCCTGCGCGGGTCCGTCGACACCCGGCCGACGGTGTTGCTGGCGCACCAGCCCGTGCTGGTGACCGAGGCGTCGGCGCGTGGCGTGGATCTGCAGTTGTCCGGGCACACCCACGGTGGCCAGATGTGGCCGTTCCACTACGCCGTCGACATGGTCCAGCCGTCGCTGGCCGGGTTGTCCACCGTCGACGACACCCAGCTGTATGTGTCTCGGGGAGCGGGCTTTTGGGGCCCGCCGGTACGCATCGGCGCGCCGCCCGATATCAGCGTGGTGTCGCTCGGGGCCTGACCGTCACCCCGGCAGGTTCAGGCGGCATCCTTCTCGGCGGACTCGCGGGCCGCAGGCCTGCTGTCGGTGTCCGGGTCCGTGTCCGTGTCGGGGCGGGCCTTCCGTTTCGGCGCGATACGGGACACGGCGCGGTCTGCGCTCAGATCAGTTGTCGCCGTCTCTATCTCGGTCACCGGCAGGCTCGGCCGGCCCGGCTTCTTCACCGTTCGGGTGGTCCGCAGTTTCTTGACCGGCGCAGTGACCGCTGGCTCCGGCCCGGCAACCTGCGCCGCCGCGACCCTGGTCTCTGCGGTCACGTTGGTGGGCGTGGTGGCGACGGACGGTGCACTGGGCCTGATGGCCTCGACGATATCGCGGCCCACCGCAGCGGCGAACGTGATCGGAGCCCGAACGACATCAGCTACCCCGTCCCGGATGGCGCCGGCGATCTTTCGGATATCGCCGGTGCCGAAGGCCTGCACGACGTCATAGGCTGCGGTCTGCGGCGTCACCACCAGATCGCGGACATTCACGAGCAGCTTGGTGCCCAATGTCGCAGGCCCGACCGGGATGCCGGCCCAGCTCGTGAGCGTCCACCCTTCCTCGGAGCTACCCTCGACGACCACCATCTCGGCGTTGTCCAGCCGATGGCGCAGCATCAGTCCGAGGTCCGGATTGTCTACGTTCATCATCGTCCAGAACATGATGGTGGCGGCATGGGAGAACACGACGGGGTTCTGCGCCCCGGAGTCCTCGACGACCCGGAGCGCAGCGTCCATGCGGGCATCGAAGGCATTGCCGTCGCCGCCGCCGGGGACCCGCAACGACCGGGCGCCCAGTGTCCACAGCGCGGGCGCCAGCACATAGCCGATTCCGCCGAGACCGGATTCGGGTGATTTTTCGAACCAGCCCGCATTGATCTCACGGACCCCCGGCAGCACGGTGGGGGTGAGGCCGGTGGCGGCCACGAACGGCGCCGCGGTTTCGATGGTGCGCACCATGTTCGAGGTGTAGATCGCGTCATAGGCGATACCGTCGGCGACCAGTGCTGCCGCGACCGCCGCCGCCTGCGTCTGGCCGAGCGGCGTCAGGTGGGCACCGGGAATCGAGTTGTCGATGATGTGACTCGCGTTGGCCTCGGACTCACCGTGCCGGACGAACGTCACTGTCAGGGCGGCCGCCGGCACGGCGGTGAGAACGAACAGGACCGCCGCGGTCAACGCTGCGAGCAGGATCTTCGACAACCGGCGGTGCGACCCGTTGATCATCGGCTCACATTAGCGAGCTAAGCGGGATCGCAGATGAGGATCGGAATCTTGCGGTCGGTGTAGGACCGGTAGTTGACGAAGTCGGCGTACATGGCGTCGAGCTTGGGCCAGTACTGGTCGCGCTCGGCATCGGTGGCCTCAC
>JBPPMV010000088.1:0-7878 GCA_051306235.1 Mycobacterium sp.
GGGGACCGCCCGCTGGTGATGTGCGATCTGGGCATGCCCCGCGATATCGACATCGCGGTGGCCGGTCTGCCCGGCGTGCACGTCATCGACATGGACCGCATCCAGCGCGAACCGTCCGCCCGCGCGGCGGCGTCGGACGCGGAGGCGGCGCGTGCCATCGTGGCCACCGAGGTTGCCAATTACCTGGCCGGACAACGGATGGCGGAGGTCACCCCGACGGTCACGGCGCTGCGCCAGCGCGCCGCCGACGTCGTGGAGGCCGAACTGCTGCGGCTGGACAACCGGCTGCCGGGACTGGATTCCTCACATCGCGACGAGGTGGCCCGCACGGTGCGCCGCGTCGTGGACAAGCTGCTGCACGCCCCCACGGTGCGGGTCAAGCAGCTTGCCGGAGCGCCGGGTGGCGACAGTTACGCCGAGGCGCTGCGTGAGCTCTTCGAGCTCGACCCGCAGGCCGTCGACGCGGTCTCCGGTGGTGAATTGCCTTTGATGGCAACAGATATCGCAACAGATAACGAAAAGCCCGAGTGATCCGAATCGGCACCCGGGGCAGCCTGCTCGCGACGACTCAGGCCGGCTTCATCCGTGATGCCTTGATCGCCAACGGCCACCCCGCCGAACTGATCATCGTCGCCACCGATGGTGACAAGTCGATGGCGCCGATCGCCGAGATCGGGGTCGGGGTCTTCACCGCCGCACTGCGGGAAGCGGTCGCCGACGGTTCGGTCGACATGGCCGTGCACTCGTACAAGGATTTGCCGACCGCACCCGATGCCCGCTTCAACATCGCCGCCATCCCGCCCCGTGAGGACGCCAGGGACGCGCTGGTGGCCCGGGACGGCATGGTGCTGGGGGAGTTGCCCGTGGGTTCCACGATCGGCACATCCAGCCCGCGGCGGGCCGCGCAGCTTAGAGCACTGGGTCTCGGTTTGGAAATTCGCCCCCTACGAGGCAACCTAGACACCAGGTTGAACAGGGTAAGCAGTGGTGATCTCGACGGCGTCGTCGTCGCCCGGGCGGGTCTTGCACGCATCGGACGGCTCGGCGATGTCACCGAGGCTCTGGAACCGGTGCAGATGTTGCCGGCACCGGCTCAGGGGGCGCTGGCGGTGGAGTGTCGCGCCGCCGACACCGAGCTCGTCGCGGTGCTGGCGGAGTTGGATGACGCCGACACCCGCGCCGCGGTCACTGCTGAACGTGCCCTGCTCGCCGAACTGGAGGCGGGTTGTTCCGCGCCGGTGGGTGCCATCGCTGAGGTGGTCGAGTCCATCGATGAGGACGGCCGCGTCTTCGTAGAGCTGTCGCTGCGTGCCTGCGTAGCGGCGCTGGACGGATCCGACGTGATCCGTGCGTCCGGTATCGGGAGTCCCGATCGGGCACGGGAGCTAGGGCTCTCGGTGGCCGCGGAACTGTTCGAACTGGGGGCGCGTGACGTGTTGGCAGATGCTGGGAGTAACAGATGACTGGGCACGCAGGTAGCCGGGGACGAAAGATCCGACCCGGCCGCATCACATTCGTGGGCTCAGGCCCGGGTGATCCAGGCCTGCTGACAACCCGCGCGCGGACGGTACTCGCCAATGCCGCGACGGTCTTCACCGACCCCGATGTGCCCGACGCGGTACTGGCGCTGGTCGGTTCCGACCTGCCGCCGGCCTCAGGTCCCGAGCCGGCCGCGGCCGAGCCCACCACCGCAGACGGGTCCGCTGCCGAGCCGGTCGCCGCCGTGATCCCCGGTGGCCCCGATATCCGTCCCGCGCTGGGTGACCCGGCCGAGGTCGCCAAGACGCTGGCCGCCGAGGCCCGCCACGGTGTGGACGTGGTGCGACTCGTCGCCGGCGACCCGCTGTCGGTCGATGCGGTGATCACCGAGGTCAACACCCTGGCGCGCACCCACCTGAACTTCGAGATCGTGCCCGGCCTGCCGGACACCACCGCGGTGCCGACCTATGCCGGTCTGCCGCTGGGGTCCTCGCACACCGTCGCCGACGTCCGTGACCCGAATGTGGACTGGGCCGCGCTGGCCGCGGCTCCCGGTCCGCTGATCCTGCACGCCACCGCCTCCCATCTGGCCGATGCGGCACGCACGCTCGTCGAGTACGGCCTGGCCGACAACACCCCGGCCGTGGTCACCGCGCACGGCACCACCTGCCAGCAGCATTCGGTGGAGACCACGCTGGTCGGCCTGGGCGACAAGGCGATTCTGACCGCAGCCGAGTCCACCGGCGGCACGCCGGGCCTGCTGTCCGGCCCGCTGGTGGTGACGATCGGCAAGACCGTCGCCAACCGCGCGAA
Source organism: Mycobacterium sp. (assembly GCA_051306235.1). Classification (GTDB taxonomy): domain Bacteria; phylum Actinomycetota; class Actinomycetes; order Mycobacteriales; family Mycobacteriaceae; genus Mycobacterium. The sequence continues at coordinate 2,293 of JBPPMV010000088.1, forward strand.
GCTGAACTGGTGGGAGAGCCGGGCACTGTACGGCTGGACCGTGTTGGTGCCGCGCACCAAGGATCAGGCCGGCGAGATGAGCGATCGGCTGGTCACCCACGGTGCGCTGCCGGTCGAGGTACCCACCATCGCCGTGGAGCCGCCGCGTAGCCCCGCCCAGATGGAAAGGGCCGTAAAGGGTTTGGTCGACGGTCGGTTCCAGTGGGTGGTCTTCACCTCCACCAACGCGGTGCGTGCGGTGTGGGAGAAGTTCAACGAGTTCGGTCTGGATGCCCGCGCGTTCTCCGGTGTGAAGATCGCCTGCGTGGGTCAGGCCACCGCGGACCGGGTGCGTGCCTTCGGTATCAACCCGGAGCTGGTGCCCGCCGGCGAGCAGTCCTCACTGGGCCTGCTCGACGAATTCCCGGACTACGACGAGATTTTCGACCCGGTGAACCGTGTCCTGTTGCCGCGCGCCGATATCGCCACCGAGACGCTGGCCGAGGGGCTGCGGGAACGCGGCTGGGAGATCGAGGACGTCACCGCCTACCGCACCGTGCGCGCGGCCCCGCCGCCGGCGCAGACCCGCGAGATGATCAAGACCGGTGGGTTCGACGCCGTCTGCTTCACCTCGAGCTCGACGGTGCGCAACCTGGTCGGTATCGCCGGTAAGCCACATGCGCGGACCATCGTCGCCTGTATCGGGCCCAAGACGGCGGAAACTGCAGTCGAATTCGGCCTGCGCGTCGATGTGCAGCCGGAGACGGCGGCGGTCGGTCCGCTGGTCGAGGCGCTCGCCGAGCATGCCGCGCGTCTGCGTGCAGAGGGTGCGCTACCTCCGCCGCGCAAGAAGAGCCGCCGCCGGTAATTGGGGCGAGCGAAGCGACGGGAAATGTAGATGGGGCGAGCGAAGCGACGGGAGAGCTAGATGCGGGTCCGCCCCCGCAGGCTGCGTTCCACGCCGGCGATGCGCCGGCTTGTCGCGCAGACCTCTTTGGAGCCACGGCATCTGGTGCTGCCGATGTTCGTGGCCGACGGTCTGTCGGAACCGCGGGCCATCACCTCCATGCCGGGAGTCGTCCAGCACACCCGGGATTCGCTGCGCCGGGCCGCTGCCGAGGCGGTCGCTGCCGGAGTGGGCGGGCTGATGCTCTTCGGTGTCCCAAGAGAGCAGGACAAAGACCCTGTTGCGACCGCCGCGATCGATCCGGACGGCATCCTGAATGTGGCGCTGCGGGACCTGGCGGCCGATCTCGGCGATGCCACCGTGCTGATGGCCGATACCTGCCTCGACGAGTTCACCGACCACGGTCACTGCGGTGTGCTCGATGCGCACGGCCGGGTCGATAACGACGCCACCAACAGCCAGTACGTGAAACTTGCCGTGGCACAGGCGCATTCCGGCGCCCATGTGGTCGGCCCGAGCGGCATGATGGACGGTCAGGTGGCCGCCATCCGGGACGGCCTGGACGAGGCCGGGCACGAGGATGTCGCGATCCTGGCCTATGCCGCCAAGTTCGCCTCGGCGTTCTACGGTCCGTTCCGGGAAGCAGTCGGCTCCAGCCTCTCCGGTGACCGGCGTACCTACCAGCAGGATCCGGGCAACGCCCGGGAGGCCGTGCACGAGATCACCCTGGATATCGACGAGGGTGCCGATATCGTCATGGTCAAACCCGCGATGAGCTACCTGGACGTGGTGGCCGCCGCCGCGGACATCTCGCCGGTTCCGGTGGCCGCCTATCAGATCTCCGGTGAGTACTCGATGATCTGCGCTGCCGCCGCCAACGGTTGGATCGACCTGCGGGCCTCGGCCCTGGAGTCGCTGACCAGCATCCGCCGCGCCGGCGCCGATATCGTGCTGACCTACTGGGCGGCCGAGGCCGCCGGATGGCTGGCGTGACCGAGCAACCCGCGCCTCGTCGCGAGGTCCGTCCGGAGGATGTGGACACCGGGTTCTGGGTGTGGATGGTGGCACTACCGCTGATGGTGATCGGCTACGTCATCGATCTGGTCACAGTGCGGGTCCCGGACGGAGCGGCCTACGTCTATGCGGTGTCGGGTCTGTTCGTGGTGGTGCTGGCCGCCGTCGTCGCGACCTTTGCGGTGCTGATGCGGTCGGGGTATCGGTGGCCGCGCACGGTGCTGACCGCAGCGGGGCTCAGTTCGGTGGTGTACTCGGTGTCCAGTCTGTTCACCGTGGACCGCACCGAGGTCGCCGCTTTCGGGTTCGCCGCGTGCACCATCATCGGTTCGGTGCTGATCATCGGCGGCGTGGTGCTGTTGCACCGCAAGGACGCTCACGAATACCTCACCCGATAGGCTGGCCCGGCTATGACCCAACCCACAACTCCTGCGCGCCCGGCCATCGTCAACATCGCATTCTGGCTGGTTCTGGCGGGTGCGGTGCTGTTGCTCGCCGGTGGTCTGCTCGGGCTCAGCAGTGCGATCAGTACGCCGCGTGATGCCTTCGGGCCCGACCTGTCCGACGGTGAGGTCCGCAGCATCGTGATCATGCGCGGTGGCATCAGCGGGCTGCTACTGATCACCGGGCTGGTGCTGAGCTTCCTGGCGGGCCGCGCCCGCAACGGCGACCTGCGCTTCCGGCGTTCGGTGGTCTGGCTCTCGGTGGTGCTGGTGGTTCTGGTGTTCGTGCTGACCTTGCTGGCGCCGTTCGCCATCACGCCGCTGGCGCTGTTCGGTGTGGTGCCGGTGGCCATCGGCGCGACGCTGTTCATGCGGCCGGCCGCCACGGACTGGTTTCTGGAGGTGCGATGACCGAGAGCATCCCGCCGGCACCCGCGGCCGCGGACACCGAGCCGGTGCTGTTCCGTGAGCTCGGTGGAAGCTGGTGGTGGCTGCTGGCCGGACCGGCGGCCGGCGGGGCGATGATGTTCATCCAGTTGTCGGCCGGTGCGGGCGTGCAGTACGGGGTGCCCGTCGCCTTCATGATCCTGGTGAGCGGCTTCCTCGCGATTCAGATCAAGGCGGCCCGCATTCACACCTCGGTGGAGTTGACGCCCACGACGCTGCGGCAGGGCACCGAGTTCGTGACCATCGCCGATATCGTCAAGATCTACCCCGAGCCCAAGCGCCACGAACGCGAGCATTGGCAGTCCTACCGCGCCTTCGGTGAGCTCAGCAGCATGCCGCGCGGGCGTACCGGCATCGGCATGAAGCTCACCGACGGCCGCTCGGGGCAGGCCTGGGCGCGGCGGCACCGTACGTTGCGCAAGGCACTGGACACGCTGGTGCAGGAGCGCGCCGCATGAGGCGCGGGTCTGTGCATCTGGTGGGTGCTGTGCTGGCGTTGGGCGGGTCGGTATGGAGCTGGCTGGCCGCCGGTTCGCAGGAGCAGGTGCCGCCGATCGCGGAGGGCCAGCCCGCCATGACGAGTGTCGTCTTCTACCCGCCGCTGGTTGTGCTGGCGCTGTTCCTGCTCACCGTCGCGGGCGTGCTCGCGGTGCTGGGTGTCGCGCGGTTGCGCCGGACCCCTCAGAAGGGCGGGTCGTCGGGTGTCTGGTCCGATAACGGTGGTGGGCGCCAATCCGCCAGTAGTTCCTCGGACTCGTAGGGGTCGTTGACCCAGGTGCTGAACGGGCTCGTGCTGGGTTGTCGGCCCTTGAACAGGATGAGCTTGCGACGAAACTCGTTGCGCCACTGCAGGTGACCGATCTCGCGCTCGCGATGAAAATAATCGTGTCGGGCGGCTTCATTGGCCGGTCGCAGCCGCTGATTCTTCATCCTGCTCCGCTGTTTGCGGGCATCGCTCGCTTCGGATCTGTTGCGCTGCAGTGCTTCCGGTGCCGGACAGGCGGTGCGGGCGAACCGCGGGAACAGGTCTGCGCCCGCGGGAGAGGTGCGGTAGACCCGACCGGTCGGTGAGGTCCACACGACCGTCCCGTCGGCGAGTTGGACATCGCGCCAACCCTCGACGAAGGTCTTCACTCGGTGATGCGCACGGCACAGGCATTTGAGATTCTCCGGCAAGGTGTGGCCACCGGCAGCGGGGTCGTCGTGATTGAACGGCACCGTGTGGTCGAGGTCGCAGTGCTCGGCGGGTCGGGTGCATCCGGGGAAGCGACAGGTCAGATCGCGGTATCGCACCCAGCGCTCGACTGCGGCCGACGGTTGGTAACGCAGCGATTGCGCTCCCGTGACCACGGGTTCCTCCAGCAGGCGGATCGTCGCCCGCTCGTGCAGCGACTGCAGTTGAGCGTCGTCGAGGATGCCGAACCCGGGCAGGTACCCGGTATTGGCATCCGCGAGGAAATTGATCACGATGCGGGTGGGTGCACACGTCTTCTCGGTGGCCGACCCGCAGTCGGGCAGGCCACACGTGCAGGCCATGGTCTGACCCGCCGCCAACGGCATGACGGAATCGGCCCGACGCTGGTCGAGGGTGCGTGGGTCCTGCGAGCAGACGCCGTCGGTGAGTGCGGACACCTTGGTGCCCAGTGCGGCGGCGGCCTCGGCGGAGATGACCCCGTCAACCTTGGCGGTGCCGTCGCGGCGCGCGATGATCCGCAGATACCGCCGGTTCTCACCGCGCTCCCGCTCCCGGCAGGCATCGGGGTCCTTCGCCCGGACGGTGGAGTCGACGGCATTGATGATCCGGCGCCGCGACCAGCAGTGCCATCGGGATATCCGTGCGGCGAGGTCGTCGTCGACCGCGGCGGCCGCCCGATCACTCAACAGCTCGGTGTGGGCCAGAATGGGCTGGACGATATTCCAGTCCACCTCGCCGCGGGCGAGCAGGGCGGCGATCTTGGGCAGTCGAATATCGAGTGCATCGGCATGGGACACCATGTCGGAGGCCGCCCTTGACGGAAGGTTCAATGCCGCACCCACCTCGGCGCTGGTGCGCTGCAGACCCGTGATGATCATGTAGCCACAGTCGGGATCCTCCGCCTCGGCTTCGGCGGTCCGGCGGCCCAGTAGTTCGGCGATCTGGGACATCCGCGTCGCAATCAACATCGACTCCTGGCGGGCGCCGGCGGAGATCGACTCCACCAGCTCCGCCGTCGACATTGATTCGAACATGCGTTCGATGATACGCGCCATCTATGACATGCGCCACACCCGATTGGAACAAAGTTCATAATCTGTAACACTGTCCCTCATGACCGAACTGGCCCAGAACACCCCCGAGGCCCTCGACGACGCATTGCCGCTCGGGCCCGACTCGCTGGTGTGGAAATACTTCGGTGAGAACCGGATGTACCTCATCGGCCCACGGCCCGCGGTGCTGCAGAACATGCTGGCCGAGCTCGGCCAGGGCGTGCTGGATCACTCGACCTTCTTCTCCGACACCGCCGAGCGGCTCAAGCGCACCATCCCGCCCATCTTCAAGACGGTGTACGGCTCCGAAGACCAGAACGCTGGCACCCAGGTGCGCGACTTCCACACCAACATCAAGGGTGAGATGCCCGCCACCGACAGCACCCCGGCCGGCCGGTACCACGCGCTGGATCCGGAGACCTACTTCTGGGCGCACGCCACGTTCGTCGAGCAGGTCATCTACTTCGCCGACACCTTCGTCAAGCGTCTCAGCGAGGCCGAGAAGGAACAGATCTACCTGGAATCCAAGACCTGGTACCGCCGTTACGG
>JBPPMV010000089.1:0-2751 GCA_051306235.1 Mycobacterium sp.
GACTGCACGAACGCCGAATCGCTGCAGGACCAGTCCGAGCGCATCATCGAGGTGCAGTGGTCGCCGTCGCCGTCGTCGGTGTTCCTGGTGGCCATCCAGGTCGAGGCGCTCGACCGGCACCGGCTGCTCTCGGATGTGACCCGGGTGCTCGCCGACGAGAAGGTCAACATCCTGTCCGCCTCGGTGACCACGTCCAACGACCGGGTCGCGATCAGCCGGTTCACCTTCGAGATGGGCGATCCCAAACACCTCGGGCATGTGTTGAACGTGGTGCGCAATGTCGAGGGTGTCTATGACGTGTATCGGGTCACGTCAGCGGCGTGAGTGCGATACTGCGCGCATGCGTAGAGCGTTCCTGATCGTCCTTGCGTCGCTGGCCGTCGCCGTCACCGGCTGCGGAGCCACCATCACGCCCGACGGTGCCGCGCAGTCGGTGACCGATCTGGTCTCCAAGGAGACCGGTTTCACCCCGACCGATGTTGCCTGCCCGGACGGGGTCAAGGCCGAGGCGGGGCAGGAATTCGAATGCACGTTCACCGGACCGGACGGCAACTACATCGCCACCGTGAAGGTCACCAAGGTCGAGGGTGAGAACGTCGAGTTCTACATCCAGTCCAAGCTCGAGAGCTGAGCCTGTTACTGCACCAACACCGATGTGATGGTCACCGGCGTGGCCGGTTCGCCGTCATCGCCGCCGTCCCGGACACCGCCTGCGGCGATCTTGTCGAGCACCTGGAGTCCGGTCTCGTCGATGGTGCCGAACACCGTGTAGGTGGGCGGTAGTTCGGAGTCCTCGTACACCAGGAAGAACTGGCTGCCGTTGGTTCCGGACCCGGCATTGGCCATCGCCACGGTTCCGCGCGGATAGAGCACCGGGGTCTTCACCGCCGGATCGGTCAGCCGGTACTGGTTGGTCGGGTACTCGTTGGGGAACTGGTAGCCCGGCCCGCCCTTACCGGTACCCGTCGGGTCACCGCACTGCAGCACCCCGAGCTCAGGGGCGGTGGTCAGCCGGTGGCACCGGGTATCGGTGAAGTAGCCCTGGCCGGCCAGGCTGGCGAAGTTGTTCACCGTGCACGGCGCCTTGGCGTTGTCGAGCTCGATGCCGATCGCGCCGCGGTCGGTGGTGATCACGCCGATGACGGTCGCCGGTGTCGTCGGGATCCGGCCCATCCGGGGTGGACGCACCGGCTTGCTCGCCGGCTCCGAGGTGCTCAGGTACTGACAGTTGGACCCCAGGGTGGCCGGCGGCTTGAACGCCGGCAACTCTTCGGCGGCGACACCGGGCCGCGCGGTGTAACCCGGCGAGCCCGGGTCGTACTGGCGGATGTCCTCGACGATTGCCCGGGTCACGACGAACGTGAAGACCAGCACCAGCGCTCCCAGCGCCGTCAGCAGGTACCCGATAACCAGTCCGGCGATGGCCAACCCGCGGCCGTCCTCGCCGGAGCGTTTGATCTGCGACAGCGAGATGTGGCCGAAGATGACGCCCAGCGGCGCGATCAGGAACGCGCAGATCAGCGACGCGATGGCCAGACCGTTGGTGGGCCTGGGTGTGGGCGGATAGCCGTACGGTGCCGGATAACCGGGCGGGTAGGACCCGTACGGCGGGACGCTCATCGACTCAGTCCAACTGGACTGTCTTCACCAGCACCTTGGTGGCCGGGGCGCCGTCCGAGCCGCCGCCCTCCACGCCGGCACCGGCGATCTTGTCCAGGGTGGCCAGGCCGGTCTCGTCGATCGTGCCGAACACCGTGTAGTTCGGCGGCAGCTGCGAATCCTTGTAGACCAGGAAGAACTGGCTGCCGTTGGTACCGGGACCGGCATTGGCCATGGCCAGGGTGCCGCGCGGGTACAACACCGGGGACTGCAGCGCCGGGTTGTCGGGCTGGTACTGGTTGGTCGGGTACTCGTTGGCGAACTCGTAGCCCGGGCCGCCGGTGCCCTGCCCGGTGGGGTCACCGCACTGCAGGACCGACAGGCTCTCGCTGGTGGTCAGCCGATGGCACTGGGTGTCGTTGAAGTAGCCCTGCCCGGCCAGGCTGGCGAAGCTGTTGGTGGTGCAGGGCGCCTTGGCATTGTCCAGCTGCAGGCCGATATTGCCCTGGTCGGTGGCCACGCTGACGCTGACCTCCGGCGGATCGGTGGGCACCTGGCCGGCGCGCGGCGGGTTGACCTTCTTGCTGGCCTCGGCGGCGGCCGGGTACTGGCAGTCCGAACCGAGCCCGGCCGGTGCCACGAATGCGGGCAGTTTGCCGTCCGCGGCGGGCTGCGGGGCGCCCGGGTCGAGGCTTGTGGTCGTGGAGGCCGACGCGGTGCTCGCGGAGTCCTTGTTGGTGATGACGACGGTGGCCACCACCGCGCCGACCACCACGAGTGCACCGGTCACCGACGCGATGATGGTGATCAGGCGCTGTCTCTTGGCCCGTTCGGCCCGGCGCTCCAGTTGACGATCGAGCTTGCGCTTGGCCGCTTGCCTGCGCTGTTCGTTGGTCGGCACCGCCGCTGTCCTCCTCGGGTCTGCGCAGCGTCGGCCGCGCGTTCACATCGGCAACGAGTGTGCCAGGCGTAACTGAGGACGAGCCGTGCGACCCGCGCGAATACCGCAGCCTGTGCCCGGCGTGGGAAACTGGCGCCGTGCTGATCACCGGATTCCCGACGGGGGTGCTGGCGTGCAACTGCTACGTGCTGGCGCCGCACGCGGGAGCCGACGCCGTCATCGTCGACCCGGGGCAGTCCGCATTCGGCCGG
>JBPPMV010000090.1:0-12338 GCA_051306235.1 Mycobacterium sp.
GACGGTGCTGCTGGAATTCGAATCCGTCGAGGCGGCCAAGGAGTGGTACTACTCCGACGAATACCAGGCGGCCGCGAAGCTGCGCCAGGCGGCGGCCGATTGCAACGGAGTCATCATCGCGGGCTTCTGACCCTGTGCCGAAATAGAATTCCACGTCGTAAAACTGCGGGTTTCACGACGTGGAATTCTATTTCGGCGAGAGTCAGTGGGGGATCAGGGGGTCGATGGGCTTGGTGGTCGTCGCGTGCACCAGTAGTTCGGCGAGCTCGCGAGGCCTGCTCAGGAACGGTGAGTGCGAGCTGTCGATGGACAACTGCTCTACGCCGAGCCGGCGGGTCACGGTGTCTGCGAGCCACCGCGGCATCGACCGATCCTGTTCGCAGACAATGAAACTGCGTGGCAGATCGGCCGCCCAGAACTGCGGCACCGATACCGGGGTGACCGTGGTGTCGCCGAAGCGTTCCGGGCCCAGCCGGTCGAAGGCCCAGCGGGCGGTCTGCTCATCGCAGTCGTGGTAGAAGTACTTCCGAGCACCGTCGAAGTCGGCAAAGGTCATCACGCCGTCCTCGTCGAAACTCAGGTAGCTCAACATCTCACCGACATCGGCGTCGAAACCGTCACCGAGTTCTTGGTCGTCGTCACGCATCGCCATGGCTTCGGGGTAGGTACGCCCCTCGCGAGGTAGCGCTGCCGCGAGATACACCATGTGGCACACCAGATCCGGTGCGGCGTCGGCGGCCAGGGTGATGTCGAACCCACCACCGGAATGACCGACCAGTACGTCACCGGGATGCATCGCCAAAAGGATCGCATCGCGGCGATTGGCCAGCGTCGACTCCTGATCCACCAGCGCCCCATGCCCCGGCAGATCGACAGCGACACCTTCGTGACCGATCCGGCTCAACGTCTCGATGGTCCGGTCCCAGCACCATCCGGCGTGAAATCCACCGTGTACGAACAGGAATCGCATCCGGCTACTCTACGATGGCGATGGCCTGTCGCGGGCATTGTCGGACCGATTCGCGGACCTGCTGCTCGTTGTCGGGGGTGACCTCTTCGGACAGTACGTGCAGGTAATCGTCATCGTCGAGTTCGAACACCTCGGGGATGATGCCCATGCAGACGCCATTGCTCTCGCAGAGCCCGAAATCCACCTCTATCTTGCTCATGCTCAGCCGAGCCTTCGCACCGGGACATGGGAGTAGCCGGCCACGTTCTGCATGTGAACCCGTTGCAGTCCATCCCATTTGACTTCGTACCGGGGCATGTAGTCGAGCAGTTTCTCCAGTGCGATCACACTCTCCATCCGGGCCAGTGCCGCACCCAGACAGCTGTGGATGCCATAGCCCAGGCCCAGGTTCTGTGCCTCGGTGCGGTCACGCTCGATGTCGAAGGTGTCGGCATCGGTGAACGCGTCGGTGTCCCGGTTGGCGGCGGCGCTGAGCAGGAAGACCGCCTTGCCGGCGGGGATGACGCCGCTCGGGACGTGCGCCTCCTTGAGCGTGTAGCGCACGTTGTACTGCACGGGACCCTCGAACCGCAGCAGTTCCTCGACCGCGGCAGGCACCAGATCGCGGTTGTCCAACAGCTTCTGCCACTGCGCGGGATTGCGGGCGAAGAGCACCATCGCCGTCCCGATCAGCTTGGTGACCGTCTCGGCGCCGGCCCCACCGAGCAGGGTGGCAAAGCCGGTGATCTCGATATCGTCGAGCTTGTCGAGTCGGCCGTCCTCGCGCGGGATCTCGGCGGCGATGAGCCGGCTGATCATATCGTCGGTGGGGTTCTCCCGACGCTTCTGCACCAACGAGTAGTAGTAGATCGCGGTGTCCATGTTGGCCTGCATGCCGGCCTCGGAGGTGCTGATCTGTCCGGGTTCGCGGGACAGGCTGGTGTCGATCCAGTGCCGCACCATCTGGCGGTAGTCCGGCTCGACACCGGCCATCCGGGTGATCACCTCGACCGGGAACGGGCCGGAGAAGTCCTGCACGATATCGAAATCGGGGGAGGTGATCAGACCGAGGTAGTGGTCGATCTGCTCGACGATGGTGTCCCGCTGAGCCTGCACGGCACGCGGGGTGAACGCCTTGTTGAGCAGGCTGCGCATGTGCCGGTGGTCGGGTGGATCCATGAAGATGATCGACTTCTGGGGCGGCTCGTCGGCCTGCACCATCGCCAGATCGCAACCACGCGATGACGAGAACGCCTCGTGGTCCTTGAGCGCTGCCGAGACATCCTCGTGCCGGGTGAGGGCATAGAAGTCCCGCTTCGGGCAGTAGTAGAGCGGCGCCTCGGTGCGCATCCGCCGGTAGATCTCGAAAGGGTTCTCGAAGTACTCATCTGAGAACGGATCGAAAACGAGTTCCGCTGTGGTCATACTCGGGGTCCTCCTCCAGGGTGGTGCTGTTCACCCGAAGCGTTACGGAAGGCTGTGAAACTGTAACGCTAACAGTAGTCCGTTCCGCAGGAATGCGAAACGGTCAATTTGGGCGCGGCTCAGCGCCCCAATCCGGCGTCGACGACGGCGTCGAGGGCACCCAGATCTGTCCCGAGATCGGCCACGGTCCGCCGGATCACCCCGACGTCCTTGCCGAGGAATTCACCGACGGCCGCGACGAATGCGGCGGTCGATCCGGCGCGCGCCACGTTGCCCAGCGCGCGGCTGGCGCCACTGCCGTGCGGTAGTGCCCGCAGCAGTGCGGCTTCATCGACACCCATGCTGTCGGCCAATCGCGCGGCCTCGGCCAGCAGTCCGATCTGCGCGGCGAACAGCGTGTTGTTGACCAGCTTCACCTTCTGGCCCGCGCCGAGCGCCCCGACATGCAGGATCGGGTCGCCATAGGCCGACAGCACCGGCTGCGCGCGCGCCACCGCATCGTCGGGGCCGCCGACGAACAGGGTCACCTGCCCGGCAGCGATATCGTGCGGGCCGCCGCTGACCGGTGCGTCGAGCACGTCGAGATGCGGTGCCAGGTCGCGCAGGTGCTCGACGGTGCGGGGACTACCGGTGGTGTGGACGATCACGACCGCGCCGGGCGGGATCGCGGACAGTAGTTCGGGCCCGGCGACCTCGCGTACCTGCTCGTCGGTGAACAGGCAGATCACCACCACCTCGGCGCCATCGGCCACCCCAGCCACATCGGGGACCGGTGTGGCGCCGAGTTCGGTGACGGCCAGTCGCTTCTCATCGGTCCGGGCGACCGCACGGACATCGTGGCCCGCCTCGGACAAGCGGCGCACCATCGGTGCGCCCATCCGGCCCGCGCCGATGAAACCGACCCGCATCAGTGCGTTCTGTTCTTCGCGCAAGCGCTCATCGGTGTGTTCTGTTCTTCGCGCAAGCGCTCATCACCGCGGATGTTCCATGAGGTGCAGCGCGGCATCTGCGGCGTCGAACACCGCCCCCTCCGGTGCGGATGCCTTGTCGGCGAGCGTCGCGGCGTGCCGGCAATCCTTCTGCAGCAGCGCGCCGGCGATCGGGGCGAGGTTGTCCAGGCTGCCGCCGAAGGCGGCGATGCTGCTGAGCGCCTTGCTGGTGGCCGACCCGCGAGTGATGACCTCGCACAGGCGTTCCCGCGGCACACCGAGGGACTCGCCGAGTTCGAGGGCGCTCATCGCGCTGCCGAGGTTGGCGGTGAACAGCAGGTTGTTCAGGATCTTGGCGACTTGTCCGCTGCCCAACGGACCCAGGTGCACGATGGGATCGGCGTAGGTGGCGAACACCGGACGCACTTTTTCCACAGCGGCCTCGTCGCCGCCGATCATCACCAGCAAGGTGCCGGCCTCGACGGCCGGGCCACCACCGCTGACCGGGGCATCGATCACCGTGACGCCTTTTTCGGCGGCCAGTTCTGCGATCTCCGAACAGGTATCGGGGTGCACGGTGCTGTGGATGGCGATGATGCCACCGGGGGCCAGTCCGGCCAGCACGCCATTCTCGCCCGAGATCACTTGGCGGACATCGTCATCGCCGACGACGCACAGGCACACCAGATCACTGGCGGCGCCCAGTTCGGCGGGGGTTCCCGCCGTCTTGGCCGCGGTGTCCGCATAGGGCTCCAGCGACGCAGCGCGGCGGGCCCACAGTGTGAGCTCGAAACCGCCGTCGACGATCCGGCGGGCCATCGGCCCGCCCTGACTGCCCAGTCCGATGAATCCAACGCGCATCAACCAGCCTCCGCTTCACTGACACCGCCGGATCCGGCGGCGATACATTCTTCGACAAATGACAACACCCGCAGGTGGTAGGTCTGCGCCGAGAGTCCGACGCTGAGATTGTGTCCGCTGTTCGGCTCCTCGCCGACCACGACTCTCGGCGAGGAGCCGAACAGTCCTGCGATATCGGTGAGTGCAGCGGCCGAGGTGTCCCAGACCCGTTCATGCTCGGCGGCACTGTAGCGAACCGGCACGCGCACCGTGGCCGCCAGTTCCGGGAAGTCCCGTCGAGACCAGTCGGCGGTGACCGGACCCTCGTAGGCAACCCCCGGCGCGGACAGTGCGCCGGTGAGGACCTCGGCCGGATACAGATCCGCGGGTTCCCACAGCAGTTCCCGCAGCCCCACCGGCCGGCGCGTCAACGTCGCCTGGCTGAGGATCTCCTTGGCCTCGGGACTGTAGCGCAGGCCGGTCCCGGCGAGTTCCACGCCGAACACGTCGGCATCATCGACCGTCATCCGCAGCGCCAGTTCACATCCCAGCGAGTGCCCGAGCACGAAGACTCCTGTACCGCGGGCCCCGTCGGCGAGGATCTTGTCCACCGCGCCGTTGGCCAGCGCCACCCGGGCGGCCGGCTCGGCCATGGTGTCCTGGTAGAGCGCGGACGCTCCGTAGCCGGGGCGGTCCAGAGCGATGACGGTGAAACCTTGTGCGGCGGCGTTCTGCACCAAGGACAGGTCGGGGCGGCCCGGGCAGTCGAAGTACGCCGATGTGGTTGCGCCGCCGTGAATCGCGACGATCACCGCCCGCGGTTCGGGGACGGCCGCCACCACCGCGGACATCGGCACGCCGCCGACCATCACCACGCGAGGGCGGACCTGAGTCATGGCTCGTCTCCCAGTCGCTCCGGTCCTCGCTCGTGCCTCGCTGCGATCCTCACTCCCGGTCGCCTTCGCGGGGCACTAGTCATCGGTCCGCAGCAGCAGCACACCGCTGGGGGTCAGACCACCGCTGCTGGCCACGGCGACCTTGGCATCGGCGACCTGACGTTCGCCGGCATCGCCACGCAGCTGGGTGACCGCCTCGTGAATCAGCCCCATACCGTGCGTGCGACCGTGCGAGAGCTGGCCGCCGTGCGTGTTCAGCGGGATGACACCGTCGCGGGCGATGGCGTGGCCACCATCGAGGAAGTCCTTGGCCTCGCCGATCCCGCAGAAACCCAGCGCCTCCAGCCAAGACAGGCAGTTGAAGCTGAAACCGTCATAGAGCTCGGCGACGTCGACATCGCTGGGCCGCAACGATGTTCGCGACCACAGGTGGGCGGACTGGCCCAGCACCTGCGGTTCGTGGGTCAGCGTGGTCTGGTCCCAGTCGAGGCGCTCGATGATCTGGGTCCCCACCGCCTCCACCCGGATCGGCTTCTTGGGCAGATCGCGGGCGACGTCGACAGCCGAGACGATGACGGCGACCGCACCGTCACACGGCACGTCGCAGTCGTACAACCCGAACGGAGTGGTGATCATCCGCGCCGAGAGGTAATCGTCCATCGTCATCGGGTCGCGGTAGATGGCGGTGGGATTCAGTGCGGCATTGGCCCGTTGGTTCAGTGCGATCCAGCCCAGTGTCTCCCGGGTGGTGCCGTAGCGGTGGAAATGTCGGGATGCGTTCTGGGCCAATGTGTGTGCGGCCGAGATACCGCCAAAGGGTTGCTGCCATCCGGTGGCCCGGGAGCCTCCCGGCGGCGACATCTTGCCTTCCTTCATCAGCTGCTGGAAAGTGGCCTCCCACAGTGTGCGGAAGCACAGCACGTGGCGCGCCATCCCGGTGGCGACGGCCATCATCGCGGCGATGACCGATCCGCCCGGCCCGAAGGTGTCCATACCGCCGTTGATCCAGGTCGGCCGAAGCCCGAGCGCGCCTTCGAGCGCACTGACGCCGCCCTCACCCATCCCGGCGATATCCAGTCCCGGATAGGTGGACAGTCCGTCGATGTCCTCGAAGGTCAGTCCGGCGTCGGCGACGGCCGCCTCGCACGCCTCGATGGTCAGCGACAGCGGCGCCACCATCAGCCGCCGGCCCAGTTTGGATGCGCCGATACCGGTGATCGCCGCCTTGTCCTCGAACTTGTCGGCCGTCAGCATCGGCCGGACGTACGCGGCGAATTCTGTTGGCGGGATCAGGTCTTCGGGTAATGCGGTGGGAGAATCGGGGTCGGCGGCGGGTGTGAACACCGGCAACCAGACATCGTCGAACTGCTGGAAGAGCACCTCCACGGGCTGGCCGATGACCAGGCTGTCGGCGTCGCAGTCGACGATATTGGTGGTCAGCCGGACCCGGGGGTCCTCCAGGATGGCGACCTCGGCGATGACGTATGGCGGGGGCAGATCGGGAAAGCCGAAGCGGTGGTTGACGCTGAAGCCCGACAACGTGGCCCGTCCCGACACGGCCCGCACGCCCAGATCATGGCTGCGGCAGTACCGGCAGATGGGTGCCGGCGGATGGATCAGCGCCTTACAGGCCTGGCACTCCTGGATCCGTAATCGCCCGTCGGCGCCGGAAGTCCAGAAGAATTCGTTCTGCACCGTGAGTTGGGGCAGTGGCCGGCCGGGTATGGCGGACAAGTCAGCTCCTCGCCGTCGTGGCAGCGGCATCGGTGGCGACATCCGTTTCCACAGTCGGGATCTCGATGATGGCGTGCACCGGGCAGTCCAGCAGTGCGCGCATCACCGCATCGCGGTCCTGTTCGGGAACCTCGCCGTTGCCCTCCAGGCAGGCGTAGCCCCAGTCGTCGAGCGAGAAGTACGTCGGTGCGTGCTTGGCGCAGACACCGAACCCATCACACAGGGTTCTGTCGAGTTTGATCTTCACGACACCGCCTCAACTTCGAAGGGACGCAGGGCCGAGAACCCGCTGCAGCCGGCGCAACCGCCGTCGAGATGGCTTTCGATGACTTCGGGGAACTGATCCAGCAGGCTCGCCGCCACATTGGCCGCACCGTCGAGGGTCGCGCAGGCGCCTCGTCCGCGCAGCACCACCGACCAGCGACGCAGCCGGGCCACGTCGTCGGCGGTGGCGGCTCCGTCGCGCAGTGCGTTGGCGACGGCCGCCATGGCTGCCGTGCCGTTGAAGCATGAACCGCATTGCCCGGCGTTCTCCCGGTCGAAATAGGCGAGCACGGAGGCGGCGACCGCGACCGGGCAGTCCTCGGTGAGTACCGCGATGGCACCGCACCCGAGCCCACTGCCCAGCGCCCGCACCGATTCGTGGTCCAAGGTGGTGTCCATGACGGCCCGGTTGAGCAGACCGGCGAAATACCCGCCCATCAGCGCACCGGTCACCGACTCGGGATCGACGCCGTGCAGCACGAACAGATCGGCGGCCTTGGTGCCGTGCGGTAATTCGTAGAGTGCCGGTGGGCGGCCCGCGCCGGTGATGGTCGCCAGGAAGGTGCCCGGCGAGGACTGGGTGCCGTACCTGCGGAACTCGGCAGGCCCGTTGCGCAGGATGAACGGCAGGTGCGACAGCGTCTCGACATTGCTCACCAGGGTGGGGTTGCCTGCGACGCCCACTTCGAACACGCGCGGTGGCTTGTCGGTCGGTTTGGCCGGTCCGCCGTTGATCACCCGAACCGCCGCCGACTCCTCGCCGGCGATATAGGTGGAGTCCACGGTCACCACGCTGACCTCCAGTGCTCCGAGGCGAGCGTCGGCGAGTGCCGACTCCACCGCGGTGGCGGCGTGCGGGTCGGAGACATATACATAGCCGCGCTGGGCGCCGATGATCTGGGCGGCCAGCCGCAGGCCGTCGAGCACCAGGTGCGGCCGGTTGCGCAGCAGCCAGCGGTCTTTCACCGAGGCGGGCTCGCCCTCTTCGCCATTGGCGATGACGATGGTCTGCTTGCCGGCCCGTGCGGCCGCCCGCACCGTGCTCAGCTTGACAGACAACGGGAATGCCGCGCCGCCGCGACCGAGCAGGCCGGATGCGGACACCGCCTCGAGTAGCGCATCGGCATCGTCGATCTGCTGATAGCCCCCGGCGTCCGCGTATTCGTCGAGGTCCTCCGGCGCCGACGATGTCCGCAGCAGCCTGGGAGTGAGCCCGGGCCAGATATCGACGTCGAGATCGGTTGCGGTGGTTGTCATGACCGGCTCTTCCTTTCCGCCGTTAGGCTGACGGCCGTGAGAACCGCAGTGGTGCGTGTCGATGTGGATCCGTCGGGGCGGCTGACGCCCGCACAGTTAGCCGAGGGCATGCTGACGCTCCGGGGACTGTGCGCCCCGATCGGAGCCGACGTGATCGATGCGGACCTTTCGGTCATGCCCGCCCATCGGCGCGAGGTCGAGGTGTTGCTGGCCGGCGATGATGCCGAGGCGCTGCGCAGTGCCGTGGTCACGTTGTGCGGCAGAGCATTCGGAACCGATGTGGCGCCCGGGGTGCTGACCTTCGTCAGTCGTGGCACCGATGATGACGCGCACGGCGTGCTGGCCGGGTTCGGGCTGACTGGGGATGTGCGCCGCTATCGCAGCGGGCAGGGCTGGGATGTGGTCGAGGTGACCCTGCGCAGGGCGGATCTGCTGCGGGTTCCGGAAAGCCGGATCCACACCGCGCTGGAGGCGTCGCTGAACAGCGAGGTTCGCATCCTGTTGCAGTGAGCTCATCAGGATCCGTCCGGGGCGCCCAGGAAATCCAGGATGGGCGGCGCGGCCTGCACCCAGGTGTCGAACAGGCAGAACGTCTTCCCGCCGCTCTGGGCGAATTTCTCGCCGGCACGTTCCCAAGCGTCCTCGGGCCACGGCGGGTCGATCAGCGTGGAACCCTTGATCAGGCAGCTCACCTCAAGCGAGGTGCGCTTGGGATGGTCCCAGTCGTTTTCGCCGCCTCGGATGATCAGGGTGGGGACGGTGATGTTGTCGAACAACTCGTCGGGGACACCGGGGATGGTCTGGCCGGGCTTGGGTACGTAGGCGTTCAGCCAGCGCAGCATCACCTTGAGATAGGCATCGGTATCGAAGTCGAGCAGGCGCTGACGATTGGCCGGGTTCTGCTCGATGCGCTCGCGCCATTCTGGGACGCTGAGCAGTCCCTCGATGCCCAGACCGCGCACCGCGAGAATGCTTGGGGTGACGTAGTGGCCGCCGAGCACGAAGGATCCGTACACACCGCCGACGATGTTCCACACCACCAGCTTTCGGACGATCTCCGGATAAAGCATGGTGGTGAGCATCGAATCTCGTGCGCCGCCGGACCCGCCGAGGATGATGCACGGACCGATCTGGAGCTTGGTCACCAATTGATACAACGTCTCGGCCCGCATGTGCGATTCACTCAGGCCGTAGAACTGCACATCGGACTTGCCGCAGTTGGGTCGGTCCCACAGCAGCACCCGATAACCGCCCGCGACCAGCGCTTCGGCCAGCGGCCGGAGTCCCGGGATGTCCTTGCTGAATCGTCCGCCCGGCGTGAGGGTTATGAATTCGCCTGTGTCGCCCAAGATCTCGTAGACGACGTTACCGCCGTTGATCTCGATGGACTGTTCGCCGCCTCCGAGTGGGATGGCCGCACCCTTCGTCGATGATTCGCTCACAAGTTCGCTCATGCCTGCACCAGCACATCGTTGCCAACCACCCGGACCGGGTAGGTGCGGATGCTCCACTCCGGCTTGACCGCGGTGGTGCCGGTGGCCAGTTCGAAACCCCACTGGTGCCACGGGCAGAAGATGTATTCCTTGTCGCGCACCATCACTGCGTCTCCGGGCACGTTGTCGTCGACGATGTTGAGACCGCGTGCCCGGCCCGAACACAGCGGTCCGCCCTCGTGCGGGCAGTAGTTCGCGATGGCATAAAACGTGCCGTTGACGTTGTAAACACCCACGCCGTGCCGGCCGATCGGCACCAGTTTGTGTGTGCCGTGCGGGATCTCATCGACGGTGGCCACGACGTGTTCGCGCCCCTGCGCCAGGCGGGGCGTTGTCGGTTCGGTCATTCATTCTTCCCTGGTCGCTTCGCTCCTGCCCGCCGCATCCCTAGAAGACCCGGACCTGGCCCTCAAGGGCCGGCACGGTCTGCGGCACGTTCCGGTAGGTCTCCATCCCATTGCGGAACATGATCGGTTCGCGGGCATGTTCGGGCAGGTGCTTGACCAGCCAGCGCGGATCATCGAAGGTCCAGTGCGGGTAGTCGCTGCTGAACAGCAGGATCTTCTCGCATTCCATCCATTCGAAGGCCCGGGTCAGCTCGGTCTTGTCCTCCGGGTAGTCCAGCGGTTGGGTGGTGAACTTGATGTGGTCCTTGACGTACTCGCTGGGCTTGCGCTTGATGTCCACCCACGATTTGCGGGCCGCATACAGCGCGTCCATCCGCCACATCAGCGGCAGGATCCAGGTGAACGCGTGCTCCACGAAGACGATCTTGAGAGTCGGGTGCCGATCGAAGGTGCCGTCGAAGATCAGGCTCATGACCTGGTTCGCCGCCAGCAGCGAGTAGGTGACCATGAAGTCGTGGTTGTAACTCGGTAGCCCCACCGGGGGCATGGGCAGCTCGTCGTAGTGGCTGCGGGACAGATGGCAGCTTACCGGGATGTCGTGTTTGGTGGCCGCCGCCCAGATGGCGGCGTATTTGGGGTTGCCCCAGGACGGTCGCGGTTCAGCCTTGATCAGGATCTGCGACATGAAGGGGTGATCGGCCCAGCGCTCGATTTCCTCGACGCTCTTCTCGGGCTCCTCGATGGCCAGGCAGATCGACCCGCGCCAGCGCTCGTGCCAGTTGTTCTGAGGATCCAGCCAGTGATTGGCCTGCCAGTCGTTGAGTGCCATCGACATCGCGTGCTGCGCCTCGGGGATGCGCGCCGGGTAGGCGGCAGGCTCCAGGATCGCGATATCCGCGCCGGCCTCCATGATCAGCTGCTTGAACGCCATTTCGGGGTCGCTGCACGGGAACTGACCGTCGGGCGGGAAGGAATCGAGGCGCATCGCATAGGAATGGGCGTAATCGGGGGCGTCGTAGTAGATCTGATCGCCGACCTTGTGCGTGCCGAAATACTTGCTGCGCCACGGCTCGGGGAGGTACTGACCGAGTTCGCCGGTACGGGGCGCGGGATGGACGTCTGAGTCGACGCACCGGACGGCGATGCGCTCGGCGGCGGGTGTCCGTGGATTGGCTGTGGTGGACCCGGTAATTGTCATGATGGCCTCCTCGGTTCCTCTACTGTGCCGCAGCCGCGGATGCGACGGATGGACTTGTGCCAACTTCGATGCCGTAGAGCTGCGCGGCGTTGCGCCAGCACAACTTGTCGCGCTGCTCGGCGCTGTAGGAGCTGGGCACCGAGAGCTCGTTGAGCTGCCAGTGCGGGTAACTCGAGACGTACATCACCATGTCGTCCTTGCCGGTGAATCCCGCCCATTCGCCGGCGAAGTCGACATCACCGGGCCCGTCGAGGGCACCCTGGACGAAGAAGACGTGATTGGGCAGGTAGTCACTGGGCATCTTCGGCGCCCACGGGGTCTGCTCGAGATGGGGGCGACCGAAACAGTCCATCCGCCACATGAACGGGGTCAGCATGTCGGCCGCACCGTCGGCCCAGACGAACCTGAGCGCGGGCAACCGCTCGAACACGCCCTCGGCGATCATGTTCATCAGGTGGTACAGGAAGTTCATCGCCGTGAACCCGACGTACTGCTCGTAGGTGCGGGTGAGCCCGTTGGGGGTGGGCGGCAGCGCGACGCCCGAGCCGACCTCGAAGTGCACGGACACGGGTAGGCCGGCGTCGACGGCGGCCTCCCACAGCGGCCAGAACTGCGGCTTGCCGTAGAGCTCGCGGGACTGCAGGGGAATCCCGAGTTGTACGACCTGCGGGTGGTCCTTGTACTTCTCGATCTCGCGCAGGGCGCCGGTGATGTCATCGGGGTTGACCCGGATGGTGCCGCGGAAGCGATCTCCGAACTCGTCGTGCGCCAGCCAGCGCGTCACCATCATCTCGTTGTGGGCCGCGGCGATCGCGGAGCCGAGGTGGCGGTCGGGCATGATCCCGCGCGTCATCGGATGCAGCACAGCGATATCGACGCCGCGGTCGACGAACAGGTGCTTGGCCACCACCGCCGGGTCCGATCCCGGGTACTGGCCGTCGGGGCCCGTCGTGCGGGGGGCGTACTCACCGCCGGGTGCGCCGTACCAGTCCATCTCGTAGTCCGG
>JBPPMV010000091.1:0-30530 GCA_051306235.1 Mycobacterium sp.
AGCACGATGACGACCAGACCGAAGATCGAGGTGTCATCGATGATGTCCAGGCTGCAGCCCTGCATGAGGCCACCGTTGGCGGCCAGCGCCACGATGCTGGTGGCCTGCAGGATCGCCAGCGCGATCGACAGATACCGGGTGTACTGCGTCATCTTGGCCTGGCCGGCCTGACCCTCTTTTTTGAGCTGTTCGAAGCGAGGGATGACGACCGTCAGCAACTGCACGATGATGCTGGCGGTGATGTAGGGCATGACGCCGACGGCGAATACCGACAGCTGTAGGAGTGCACCGCCGGAGAACAGGTTGATCAGCGAGTAGATCTGCGCCGAGTCACCGCCGCTGACCTGCTCGATGCACTGCTGGACGTTCGGGTAGTTGACACCCGGCGACGGAATGGTCGCGCCGACGCGGTACAGCACGACCAACCCGAGGGTGAACAGGATCTTGCGCCTGAGGTCGGCAGTCCGCAGCGACGAGATGAAAGCCGAAAGCACTCTTCCTCCTGCGCAGCCGACTTCAATCACACGGCGTGCAAATGGGGCTGGAACAATCCAGCGGTTGTTAAGACTCGCGCGGTCTACCTGCAGGTTCAGTACCTGCAGGGTCGCGCGTCAAACAGTCTACGAGAGTAACAGCTGGAACCCGCACTGCCCTGGTCCCGGCGGGCTGGGGCGAAGGGCCCGGGCGGCGTTCCAGCGCTGGGCTCGTTGACATGGTCATTCAGGTACGAAGCGTACAGTCGGCCTTGTTCATTACATCAGCTAAGTAAATTGCGTAGAGGAGACGACGATGGCACGCACCGATGGAGACACCTGGGATCTGGCGTCCAGCGTGGGAGCCACCGCGACGATGGTGGCCGCGGCCCGGGCGATGGCCTCGGCCGCCCCGGACCCGGTGATCAACGATCAGTTCGCCGCTCCCCTGGTGCGCGCGGTGGGCGTGGACTTCTTCACCAAGCTCGTCGACGGGGAGCTCACCGAATCCGATCTCGGCGACGACCCCCAGATGAACATCGCTCGGTTCGCCGACGGAATGGCCGCGCGCACCCGCTTCTTCGACGACTTCTATACCGATGCAGGCGCGGCGGGTGTCCGGCAGGCCGTCATCCTGGCCGCCGGCCTGGATTCGCGCGCCTACCGCCTGGACTGGCCGGCGGGCACCGTGGTGTACGAGATCGACCAACCCGAGGTGATCGCCTTCAAATCGCAGACGCTGGCCGATCTGGGCGCCCAGCCGACCACCGAGCGCCGCACGGTGGCCGTCGACCTTCGCGATGACTGGGTGTCGGCGCTGCGTGCAGCGGGCTTCGACCCCTCCGCGCCGACTGCCTGGATCGCCGAGGGACTGTTCGGGTATCTGCCCCCGGAGGCGCAGACCCGCCTGCTCGAAATGATCACCGAGATCAGCGCACCCGGGAGCCGCATTGCCGCCGAAGCGGTGCCCAGCACGATGGACATCGACCCCGACGCCGTGCGGGAACGGATGCAGGCGGTCACCGAGAAATGGTCCTCACACGGATTCGATCTGGACTTCGGTGAGCTGATCTACCTCGGTGACCGCAAGGATGCGACCACCCACCTCACCGAATTGGGCTGGGCGACGTCCGCGATTCCTTCCAACGATCTGCTCACGCAGTACGGGCTGCAGCGGATCGAGGAGGATCTGCAGTTCGGCCAGGCCGCGTACATCACCGGGGTGAGGTGATGGCGCGCTCCGAGGGAGACAGCTGGGACCTGGCCACCAGCGTGGGCGCCACCGCGACATCGGTGGCCGCCTCGCGGGCGCTGGCCAGCCGTGGGCCCGACCCGCTGATCGACGACCCCTATGCAGCGGTGCTCGTCGAAGCGGTCGGGCTCCCCCACTTCGTCCGGATGGCCAACGGCGAATTCGACGACACCCAGGATCCGCTGTTCGGCACCGACCAGATGCGCGAGCACATCGCGGTGCGCACCCGGTTCTTCGACGACTTTTTTGCGTCATCGTTCGCGACGGGTATCCGGCAGGCCGTCATTCTCGCCTCGGGGCTCGATACCCGCGCCTACCGACTGGCCTGGCCGGACGGCACCCGCGTCTTCGAGATCGACCAGCCGGCGGTCATCGAGTTCAAGACCCGGGTGCTCGCCGACGCAGGTGCCGCGCTCGGCACCGATCGCCGCACCGTCGGCATCGACCTGCGCGACGACTGGCCGACGGCACTGCGGGATGCGGGCTTCGACCCGTCGGCACCGACGGCCTGGATCGCCGAGGGATTGCTGATCTACCTGCCGCCGGAGGCGCAGGATCGGCTGTTGGACAATATCGGCGCCCTCAGCGCACCCGGCAGCACGCTGGCGACCGAGCACATGGACGCCAAGGCGCTCACCGGTGACTGGGCCAAAGAGCTCAGCGCACGCGGCCGGCGGTACGGCAGCGATATCGATCTCGACGAGCTGTTCTACAGCGGACCTCGCACCGCGGCCGGCGATCACCTGAGCGCAGCGGGCTGGCAGGTGACGGTTCTGCCCAACGACAAGGCCTATGCCGCCCAGGGTTTCGAGCGGCCCAATGACGAACTCGCGGCGATGGTCGGCGACTCCGGCTACCTGAGCGCGACCAAGAGATAGGGTCGGTCGATGGCGCGTACTGAGGGTGACAGCTGGGATCTGGCCTCCAGTGTGGGAGCGACGGCGACGATGGTGGCCGCGGGCCGAGCCATCGCCACCAGCGTCGAGCACCCGCTGTTCGACGATCCGTTCGCCGCGCCACTGGTGCGCGCGGTGGGCATCGACGCCTTCACCAAGATGGTCGACGGCACCCTCGACATCGCCGAGATCGCACCGGAGGGCGCCGCCCAGGTCAGGTCGAATATCGACGAGATGGCGGTCCGGACGAAGTTCTTCGATGACTATTTCGTCGCCGCGGGCGATACCGGCATCCGGCAGGCGGTGATCCTCGCGGCAGGCCTGGACGCCCGCGCCTACCGATTGCCGTGGGCCGACGGAACCGTGGTCTACGAGGTGGACCAGCCTGCGGTGATCGAGTTCAAGACGCGCACCTTGGCCGATATCGGTGCCGAACCGACCGCGCAGCGACGGACCGTCCAGATCGACCTCCGCGAGGACTGGCCGTCGGCCATGCGTGCCGCGGGCCTGGACCCGGATCGGCCGACCGCGTGGTGCGCCGAGGGGTTGTTGATCTACCTCCCGCAGGAGGCGCAGGACCGGTTGTTCGACAACATCCACGCGCTCAGTGCACCCGGCAGCGCCGTCGCCACCGAATTCGTGCCCGGCATGCGGGAATTCGACCCCGAGAAGGCGCGCGCCGCAGCCGAGACCTTCTCCCGGCTGGGTCTCGAGATGGACATGCCCTCGCTCATCTATCACGGGGAACGACTTTCGGCCGCCGACTACCTGAGCGACAAGGGCTGGCAGATGACCGGGGTCGCCCGGTCGGAACTGTTCACCCGATACGGTCTTGCCGTACCGGATTTCGGCGACCGCGATGTGCTCGGCAATATCGTCTACATAAGCGGCACCCTGCCCTGATCGGGCGTCGCCGTAATCAGGCGTCGCGCGCCGAATACTCCAGTGGCGGTGGTGCATCCGCGGTTCCCGGAGTCTCGGTACCGTCGATCGGACAGCGGGCCGTCTCGGGGATACCGGCCAGCGCGACCGCGCCGATGAGGCAGGCCACCATCATGTAGAACGCGGGCACCAGGCTGCTGCCCGTCAGATTCACCAGCCACTCGTTGACGCGGGTGCGGTGCCACCGAAGATCGACGTGGACACGTTGTAGGCGATGGCGAACCCGGCGAAACGCACCTGCGTCGGGAACATCGCCGGGAAGGTCGCCGATATCGTGGCCAACTGCGGGACATAGAGCAGACCGAGCACCGCGAAGCCCACGATGGCTCCCACCACACCGGTGCTCATCAACATGAACATCGGCACCACCGCAAGGAACAGTCCGGCCCTCTCTGAGGGCGCGCTACGTGCACGGGTTGGCACGGGGCGCAGCGCACCGGGTCACCGAATCTGTGCCCGGGCCGGCGCGAGGCTAAACACTCGAAGCGGGCGGCCTCAGAACCTGAAGTCCCCCAGCCACAGCGCGTGCGCACCGGTGACCGAGCGTTCCACCTGGTCCAGGACACCGGCCACCGAACTGCCCAGCAGCGCGCCGACGGCCTGCGGCAGCGATGCCGCGGCGGGCTGCGAGGAGGCCCTCGGCCGCAGGACGTCGAGCACCGACGATCCTGGATAGTTCACGATCCGGACCTCGTCGCCGGCGTCCAACCCGGCCCGCACCTTCGCCCTGTCGATCGCCGTGCGCAGCCCACCCAGTTCGTCGACCAGGCCGCGGTCCTTGGCGTCGGCTCCCGTCCAGACCCGGCCCCGCGCCACATCGTCGACGGCCGCGACGGTGAGGTCGCGGCCGGCCGCCACGCGCTCGATGAAGTCCGCGTAAAACAGGTCCGCCTCCGCCTCGACCTGCGCGTGCTGCTCGGCGGTGAACGGCGCATTGCCCGACCACGCATCGGCATTGGTGTTGGTGCGCACCGTATCCGACCCGATACCCAGTTTCTCCTTGAGCTGCCGGGACACCAGCTTTCCGGTGACCACGCCGATCGATCCGGTGATCGTGCCCGCGTTCGCCACGATCTCATCGGCGGCCATCGATACGTAGTAGCCACCCGACGCCGCCACCGCGCCCATCGAGGCGATGACCGGCTTGCCGGCCTCGGTGGCCCGAACCACTTCGCGCCAAATGGTTTCCGATCCGGTCACCGACCCGCCCGGGCTGTTCACCCGTAAGACGATGGCCGACACCTCGTCATCGGCGGCGGCTTCCCGCAGTGCGGCGGCGATGGTGTCACCGCCGGCGCTGGAGTTCCCGAGCGGCAGCATCTGCGGACCCCCACGGCCGCTGACGATGGGCCCGTCCAGCGTGACGACGGCGATCGTCGGCTTCGCCTTGCGCCCCGGCATCGACGGTGCCGGCTTGAAGGCGCTCGCCTTGGCGTAGCGGGACAGGAACAGCCGCGGCGGCGCGTCGTCGCCATCAGCCTGCGCCGGTGCGCCGGTGAGTTCGGCGATACGCGCATACGCCTCGTCGCGGAAGCCGATGCGGTCCACCAGCTTTCCGCTCACCGCGGCGTCGCGCAGCAACGGCGCCCGGTCGGCCAGCGCGTTCACCTCGGCAACGTCCAGATGGCGGGATGCGGCTACCGCGTCGACAACCTGCGCGTGCAGGCTGCCGATCAGCGCGGTGTCGGCCTCCCGGTGCGCATCGGTGTAGCTGTCCTGAGTGAAAAGGTTTGCCGCCGACTTGTATTCGCCACGAGCCACGAACTGGGCTTCGATACCGGCCTTGTCCAGCGCGCCGCGCAGGAACAGCGCGCTGGTCGCGAAACCGATCAACCCGACCGTGCCCGAGGGTTGCATCCACACCTCGCGGAACGCCGAGGCCAGGTAGTAGGACAGGGTGCCCGGATAGGTCTCCGCCCACGCCAGCGTCGGCTTGGTCGTGCCGAAAGCCACGATGGCGTCCCGCAATTCCTGCACCGGGCCGGGGGCGGCGGCCGGCAGCTGGATCCGGGCGATCAGCCCCGCGACCCGGTCGTCCTCGGCGGCTCGGTGCAACGCGTCGACGGCTTGGCGCAGCGTCAGCGGCTTGCCGCCCAGGGAAAGCAGGGCCAGCGGGTCGAAGCCGACCGACTCCGGCGGTGCGATCTGCAGATCGAGCTCGAGGACGCAGCCCCCGGGGACGCCGTTGTGGCGCGCGGTGTCGACCTTACGGACCAGCGCCTTCAGATCGTCGGGACCGGGCAGGCTGGGAAGGAATCCGAACATCTCCCGAGCCTACCGGCGCCGCAGAATCCGGCCCTTTCGCCAATCGTGAACGCAGAAGGCCCCCGCCGGGCGGCGGGGGCCTTCGCGTGGAGACTCTTTACAGTTCGGTGGCCGAACCGCCTGCGGCGGTGATGGCCTCGCGGGCGCTGCCGCTGAACTTGTTGGCGGTGATATCGACCTTGACGGTCAGCTTGCCGTCGCCGAGAACCTTCACCAGGCTCTTCTTGCGAACCAGGCCCTTGTCCACCAGCTCGGCGACACCGATGGTGCCACCCTCCGGGAACGCCTTGGTGATATCGCCGATGTTGACGACCTCATAGGCAACCCGGAAGCGGTTCGTGAAGCCCTTGAGCTTCGGGAGCCGCATGTGGATCGGCATCTGGCCACCCTCGAAGGTCGAGGGGACGTTCTTGCGTGCCTTGGTGCCCTTGGTGCCGCGACCCGCGGTCTTACCCTTGGAGCCCTCGCCACGGCCGACGCGGGTCTTCTTCGTCTTCGACCCGGGGGCCGGCTTCAGATCGTGAAGCTTGATGACACTCATATTCCTAGACCTCCTCGACCGTGATGAGGTGATGCACGGTCTTGATCAGACCTCGGGTCTGGGCATTGTCCTCACGGACCACGGACTGTCGGATCTTCCGCAGTCCGAGCGTACGCAGGCTTTCGCGCTGCTTCCAGCGTGCGCCGATCGTGCCGCGCACCTGGGTGATCTTGAGCTCTGCCATGACTATGCCGACCCCTCACGCGCGGCACTGGCGGCCAGCGCCTCGCTTTCGCGCCGGGCCTTGAGCATGCCGGCCGGCGCAACGTCCTCGATGGACAGCCCACGACGGGCCGCCACTTCTTCGGGCCGCTGGATCATCTTGAGCGCGGCGACGGTGGCATGCACCACGTTGATCGCGTTATCGCTGCCCAGCGACTTGGCCAGGACGTCGTGCACCCCAGCGCATTCGAGCACCGCGCGGACAGCGCCGCCGGCGATGACACCGGTACCGGGGCTGGCCGGACGCAGCATCACGACACCGGCTGCGGCCTCACCCTGCACCGGGTGCACGATGGTGCTGCCGATCAGCGGCACGCGGAAGAAGCTCTTGCGAGCTTCCTCGACACCCTTGGCGATGGCGGCCGGAACTTCCTTGGCCTTGCCGTAGCCGACGCCCACCATGCCGTTGCCGTCGCCGACGATGACCAGCGCGGTGAAGCTGAAACGCCGACCACCCTTGACCACCTTGGAGACGCGGTTGATGGTGACGACGCGCTCGATGTAGTTGCTCTTCTCACCGCGGTCGTCACGGCCACGGCCGCCACGATCGTCACGGCCTCGGCCGCCGCGATCTCCGCGGCCGCCGCGATTGTCCTGCGCCGAACCGGCGCCAGCCTGGTCGGCCATCATGCAGTCCTCTCGTTAACAGTCATCAGAATTTCAGCCCGCCCTCGCGCGCGGCATCGGCCAGCGCGGCGATCCGGCCGCCGTAGGTGTACCCGCCACGGTCGAAGACGATCGTGTCGATACCGGCAGCCTTGGCGCGCTCGGCGATCAGCTGACCGACCCGCACGCTCTGCGCCTTCTTGTCACCCTCGACGGCACGCACATCGGCTTCGATGGACGAGGCCGCTGCGACGGTGACACCAGTCAGGTCGTCGATCAGCTGCACGTGGATATGCCGTGCCGACCGGTTGACCATCAGACGCGGAGTGCCCGAGGTGCCGGCGACCTTCTTGCGAAGCCGGGCGTGACGACGGATCCGCGCGATCCGACGGGTCTCGGAGATGTTCTGTCCGACAGGCTTGTTCTTCGCGCCCGCGGTTGCATCAGTTTTGGTGGCCATGGTTACTTACCTGTCTTTCCGACCTTGCGGCGGATCTGCTCACCCTCGTAACGCACGCCCTTACCCTTGTACGGGTCGGGGCGGCGCAGGCGGCGGATGACCGCGGCAATCTGGCCGACCTTCTGCTTGTCGATGCCCGAGACCGAGAACTTCGTGGGTGTTTCCACCGCGAAAGTGATGCCTTCGGGGGCTTCGATGAGGACCGGGTGGCTGTAGCCCAGCGCGAACTCCAGGTTCGAGCCCTTGAGTGCCACGCGGTAACCGACGCCGAAGATCTCCAGCTTGGTGGTGTAGCCCTCGGTGACGCCGGTGACCAGGTTGGCCACCAGGGTGCGCGACAACCCGTGCAACGAGCGGCTGCGCCGTTCGTCGTCGGGACGGGCCACCACGATGGCGCCGTCGTCGTTGCGCGACACCACGATCGGCTCGGCGACATCCAGGGTCAGGGTGCCCTTCGGGCCCTTGACCGACACGTTTTGACCATCAATGGTCACGTCGACCCCGGTGGGAACCAGGACCGGCTGCTTTCCAATACGCGACATGTTTTTCGTTCCCCTACCAGACGTAGGCGAGGACTTCGCCGCCCACGCCTTGTCGAGTTGCCTGGCGATCGGTGAGCAGACCGGAGGACGTGGAGATGATCGCCACGCCCAGGCCGCCGAGCACCCGAGGCAGATTGGTGGACTTTGCATAGACCCGCAGGCCGGGCTTGCTCACGCGGCGGAGGCCGGCGATGCTGCGCTCACGGCTGGGACCGTACTTCAGCTGCACCACAAGGGATTTGCCGACGCGGGCATCTTCGGTGCGGTAATCGGAGATGTAACCCTGCTCCTTGAGGATCTCGGCCATGTTCGCCTTGATCTTCGAATGGGGCAGCGTCACCTCATCGTGGTACGCCGAATTGGCGTTGCGCAGACGCGTCAAGAAGTCTGCGATGGGATCGGTCATCGTCATGACAGCCGGTTCACCTTCCTCGCGGCGGTTCCCACGCTGACCAACCTGTGGTTGTTCGACACTGTGGGCCTACCGAGCTTTTGAATTGGTAGTAGTAGGGCTGTTACCAGCTGGACTTCTGGACACCGGGCAGTTCGCCCGCATGCGCCATTTCGCGCAGGCAGATCCGGCACAGGCCGAACTTGCGGAACACGGCGTGCGGACGGCCACAACGGTTGCACCGGGTGTAACCGCGCACCTTGAACTTCGGCTTCTTGTTGGCCTTGATGACCAGCGCCTTCTTTGCCATTGCTCAGTTCTCCTTGAACGGGAAGCCGAGTGCGCGAAGCAGCGCACGGCCTTCGTCGTCGTTTGTCGCCGACGTGACGACGGTGATGTCCATGCCACGCGGGCGGTCGATGGAATCCACGTCGATCTCGTGGAACACCGACTGCTCGGTCAACCCGAAGGTGTAGTTGCCGTTGCCGTCGAACTGCTTCGGCGAGAGGCCGCGGAAGTCGCGGATACGCGGGAGGCTGATCGAGACCAGGCGGTCCAGGAACTCCCACATGCGGTCGCCGCGCAGCGTGACGCGGGCGCCGATGGGCATGCCCTCGCGCAGCTTGAACTGGGCGATGGACTTGCGGGCCTTGCGGATCTCCGGCTTCTGGCCGGTGATCAGCTGCAGGTCGTTGACCGCGCCGTTGATCAGCTTCGCGTCGCGGGCGGCGTCGCCGACACCCATGTTGACGACGACCTTGACCACACCGGGGATCAACATCACGTTGGCGTATTCGAACTCTTTGTTGAGCGAGTCCTTGATTTCCTCGCGGTAGCGCTGCTTCAGTCGCGGCAGCACCTTGGCGGCGTTTTCTGTAGTGGTCATTCTCAGATGTCCTTGCCGTTGCGCTTGGAGACTCGGACCTTCTTGCCGGACTCCTCGTCGACGCGATAGCCGATGCGGGTCGGGTTGCCGTCGGAGTCGATGACCATCACGTTGGAAACGTGGATCGCGGCTTCCTGCGTGACGATGCCACCCGAGGAGGCGCCACGTTCGTTGCGCGACTCGGCGGTGTGCTTCTTGATCCGGTTGACGCCCTCTACGAGCACCTTCTCGCGGGTCGGGTAGGACTCTATGACCTTGCCCTTGGCGCCCTTGTCCTTACCGGAAATCACGAGCACGGTGTCACCCTTGTGCACCTTCATTTACAGCACCTCCGGGGCGAGCGAAACGATCTTCATGAACTTCTTCTCACGCAATTCGCGGCCGACCGGGCCGAAGATGCGGGTGCCGCGCGGATCGTTGTCCGGCTTGATGATGACGGCGGCGTTCTCGTCGAACCTGATGTAACTGCCATCGGCACGACGGCGCTCCTTGACGGTGCGCACGATGACGGCCTTGACGACGTCGCCCTTCTTGACGTTGCCGCCGGGGATGGCGTCCTTGACGGTCGCCACGATGACGTCGCCGATACCGGCGTAACGTCGCGCGGAGCCACCGAGAACCCGGATGCACAAGATCTCCTTGGCACCGGTGTTATCGGCCACTTTCACCCGCGATTCCTGCTGAATCACTCGATACTCCTGACCTGGTTATGTATGCACGGCAGATACCGACCTGACGTACGCGGTCTTTGTTGCCCCGAGAGCACGCAGGGTCTTCTCACGCGAAGTTTTCTCACGCTGAGAGAACCGAGGTCTGCCCCAGGCAACCCCGCAAGTCTAGGGGACGAGCTGCGATGCTCCAAATCCCAGCTCAGCCGGGGCGACGCGGACACACCCGGGCGTCACAGAACGGCGACGGTCAGCTCCACCTCGACGGGCGCGCCCGACGGTAGGCACGCGACCCCGATGGCGCTGCGCGCGGGCAATCCATCGGCACCCAGTTCCGCGGACAGCACCGCCGAAGCACCATCGGCAATGGCACTGAGCTGGGTGAATGCCGGTGCACAGGCGATGAAGACCGTCATCTTCAGGCATCGCAAC
Organism: Mycobacterium sp.; assembly: GCA_051306235.1. Lineage (GTDB taxonomy): Bacteria > Actinomycetota > Actinomycetes > Mycobacteriales > Mycobacteriaceae > Mycobacterium. The sequence goes on from JBPPMV010000091.1 coordinate 10,577, forward strand.
ACGGCCCGTTCGGGCGCCACCGAGAGCGCGGCGGCCAGCGCGTTGCGCGCCGCGTGCCCGGCCGCGGCCCGCGCATCCGCAGCCGGCATGGTGTCGCCGACTATGCCTGTGCAGAGGAGTACGCCGTCGCGCCGCGGCGTCATACCCGCGGTATGGATGACGCCGTTGTGCAGCACCGCCGGCACGTAATCGCCCTGCGGCGGCGGCGCGACGCCGTCAATCGACACCGAGCGCCACGCCTTCCTGACGAGGATCGGCCGCGCCGCTCAGCACGCCGCGATCGTCCAGCGAGATCACCTGCGCGCTGCCGCCCGCGCCCCAGTGCGGTTGGACGACGACGCGGTGCCCCAGCTGCGCCAACTGGTCGCGTACGGCGGCCGGGACGGTGGGCTCCACGCGCAGTTCGTCGGGCGCACCGATGACGTCGGCGTCCGAACCCGGGAAGACCGTGAACCTGGGGGCGGCGACCGCCTCCGCAGGATCGAGCCCGTGGTCGAGGACGTGCGAGAGCAACTGCATGTTCCACTGCACCTGCCCGTCTCCACCGGGGGTGTTTCCGACGTGCAGCAGCGCGCCCTGCTCATCGGTGACGATCCACGCATTGAGGGTGTGCAACGGCTTTCGGCGTGGTTTCACCTCATTGGGATGTCCGGGCAGCAGGTAGGCGCCCCGGCCCAACCTGTTGTTGAGCACGACGCCGGTACCCGGCACGGTGATCTTCGCGCCGAAGGTGAACGCCAGCGAATGGATGAAGCTGACGGCCCGACCGTCACCGTCGACGGCCACGGTCGAGGTCGTGTCGCCTGCGCCGACCCGGATCGGTCCGCGGTGCTCGATGCGGCCGTCGAGATCCTGGCGCTGGCAGTCCAGACGCTCCCCCGTCATGACGTAGCCGGGTCCGGTGTTGTCGCTGCCGCACAGTGCGAACCGGTCGTCGAAGGACAACCGGGCGGCGCGGGCCAACCGGTCGATGGCCGTGGCCGACAACCAGCCGTCGAACCCGACGACGCCATCGCACAGGGCCGCCTGCTGGAGCACCATCCATCCGGGGGTGGGCAGCGGGGTCTGATGCACCAGAGCGCCGGAATATCGGCCTGTCAGCGCGGATTCGGCGATCAGCTGCCCGCAGGCGGCCCATTCGTCGCCGGTGAACGGGGCGCCGCCGGCCTGCAGCGCCGCGACCGCGCGCTGCGCGAACCGGCCGGTGTAGAAGCTGTCAGGGTCGTGGGCAAGCGCGCGGATGGTGGCTGCCAGTTCCGGCTGCGACAGTCGGAGCCCGATGGGCGCCGGGTGACCGCCGGCTGCGTAGACCGCCGAAAGCCCCGGGTCCGCGGTGATCGCATCCAGCGCCGACGCGATATCGCCGGAGGTGCGTGCCGAGCAGGGCAGCCCACCTTCGGCGACCCGCGCGGCGCCCTCCCAGAGTTCCGGTAGGGATCTGGTGGCCCCACCGCGGTGCAATCCGGACAGCGCCGCCAGTGCGCCGGGCACCGCCACTGCCAGCGGTCCGTCCATCGGGATGGCCGAAAGACCCTGTGCTGCATAGAATTCAGGAGTTCCACCGTCGGGTCCGAACCCGGACCCGTTCACGGTCCAGACCCGGCCATCGGGCTCGCGGACGACGGCAAAGGCATCGCCACCGATACCGCACTGACCGGGCAGCGTCAGCCACGTCATCGACGCCATCGCCAGCGTCGCGTCGATGGCGTTGCCGCCGTCGGCCAGCGCCCGCGCACCGGCGAGGCTTGCCGCCGGATGACTGCTGGACACCATCCCGTTGGCCGACAGGGTCGGTGGCCGGACCGCCGCACTGGTCATGACTGCCTACGGGCCCGCCGGGTGGGACCTGCGGGCGCTTCGCCGGGTTGCAGTCCGACGAAGATCTCGCCGTCGCGTTCCTCCACGGGGAAGGTCTTTATCGGCTCGGTGGCCGGCGGGCTGATCGGCTCACCCGTCTCAAGGTCGAAAGCGCTTCCGTGACAGGAGCATCCGATTCCGTCATCGCGAAGCTTCCCCGAGGACAGCAGGCAATCGAGGTGCGTGCAGTAGTTGGAGGTCGCGTACGCCTTGCCGCGCAACCTGGCCACCGCGAACTCGTGCTCCCCGGCGTGGAACCGGCGCACGATCCCCTCGGGCACCTGCCCCGATCTGGCAACACGAACGAATTGTGTCGAATGCTCTGTTTCTTGCATGGCACCGCTCTTCTCTGGTCGGGGCGGCCTAGCCGGCCGGCGTGAGGTAAACCGTCTTCTCGTTGAGGTAGAACTCGATCATCGACGCGCCTGCCTGCTCTTTGAAGGTCGCGGTGGACGACGCCTTGTATCCGCCGAACGGCGCGTTCATCGCCATCCCGGTGGTCGGCTGGTTGATCTTCACCAGGCCGGTCCTGGACCGGCGGCTGAACATCTGCGCAACGGCCAGATCGTTGGTGACGATGGCCGCCGACAACCCGAACTCGGTGTTGTTGGCCAGGTCGATCGCATCGTCGAGGGACGTGGCGCGTTGTACGGCGATCAACGGACCGAAGACCTCTTCGTCGACGATTCTCATCCCGGGCACCGCATCACCGAACACGGTGGGCCGCACGAAGAACCCGGATGTGCTATCGGCCGTTCCTCCGCACCGAAGAGTGGCCCCGTCGTCGATACCGGCCTGGACGTAGCTGTTGAACTTGTCGAACTGCTCCGCACTGGCCAGCGCCCCCATGTCGACACCGGGCCGGCTGCCCGGCCCCACGGTCAGCGCTTGGGCCAGGGCCACGACGGCCTCGAGCACCGCGTCGTGATTGGCATCGGTGACGATCACCCGGCTGGTGCCGGTGCACGCCTGGCCCGACAAACCGAACGCGCCCTTGACGATGAGGGCGGCGGCCTTGTCGGGATCGGCATCACCCGCCACCACCACCGGGTTCTTACCGCCCATCTCGAGCTGCACCCGGCGGTGCGGACCCACCCGGCTGTGGATGAGACGCCCGACAGTGGTCGAACCGGTGAATGTCACCGCCGCAACCCGCTCGTCGGCGACCACCGCGGCCCCGGCCTCGCCGCCGCCCTGAACCAGCGCGATCACATTCGGCGGCAGACCGCCGGCCAGCAGCGCCTCCACCAGTCGCTGACCCATCAGCGGGGTGATCTCAGAAGGCTTGAACAGCACCGGATTTCCCACCGCCAGGGCGGGTCCGAGTTTCCTGGACGGAATGTTCAGCGGGAAGTTCCATGGGGTGATCGCACCGACGACGCCGACCGGTTCCCGCACGGTGTACAGCAGTGTGTCGCCCGCGACCGGGTAGGTGGAGCCGAGGGCCCTGGTGGCCTCCGCGGCGTAGAACCGCAGATTCATCGGCGTCCGGCTCACCTCCATGGTGGCCTCTGCGAGGGTCTTACCCTCTTCCCGGACCAGTTCGCCGATCAGCTGTGCGCTGCGCGATTCAAGCTGCGCAGCAGCGGCTTCCAGAATGGCGGCGCGCCGTTCCGGTGCGGTCGCGGCCCACTCCGGGGCCGCCTTGTCGAGCATGTCGACCGCGGTACGTACATCCTCTGGACCCGAGGCGGGAAAGGTGCCGATGACATCCGTCGGATCGGCAGGGTTGCGGCGGGTGAACGTCGCACCCGTCTGGGCCGGTACCCAGTCCCCGTTGATGAAGTTCGAACCCTCGATCATGCGTGTACCTGCGCTTCCGCGTCGTCGTCGACAAAGGCCAGATCGAACAGATCGCTGTCCTCGTCGCACAGCGCGGTGACGTCGAGTTCCCGGCCCAACAACTCTCTGGCCGCGGAGATGTCACCGCCCCGTTCGACGGTGAAGGCACCGCACAGCACGGCGCCGTCGAAGTAGAACCCGGTGAAATCCATCCCGTCGCGGTCACCGCGGATGGCGGGCTCACCGTGCGCGGTGCCGACGAACTGCATATTGCGGTCGAACTGATCCGACCAGAACCAGTGCGGGTCATCGGAGATGACATCGTTGCCGAGCATGGCATCGGCCACCGCAACGCCTTGGCGGCTGGCGTTGTCGAAATGTTCGACCCGGACATGCCTTCCGGCTCGGGGTGAGTAGCGCCGCGCGACGTCGCCGGCAGCGTAGATGTTGGGCACGGAGGTGCGGCCCACCGCGTCGACGATGATGCCGTCGTCCACGGCGAGTCCGGACGCCGTTGCCGCGGCCACATTCGGTGCGATGCCGATCCCGATGACGACGGCGTCGAACTCTTCGGCACCGATCAGGACGGAGTCGGCGGTGGTGCGTAGATCGTCGACGGCGGCGCCGACGCGGATATCGACACCGTTCTCGCGGTGCAACCGGGTCATCAGGGCGCCCATCTCGGCACCGATCGCCCGGGCGAGCGGCACCTGCGCGGTTTCGAGCACCGTCACCGTCGCGCCGGCGGCCGTGGCGGTCGCCGCGATCTCCAGGCCGATGAACCCGGCACCGATGATCGCCAGCCGCTTGCCCGGCACCAGTACCGGGGCCAGCCGCCGGGCATCGTCGAGTGTGCGCAGGTGGTGCACCAGGTCCGAGCGTGGACCCGGGACCGGCAGGGTGCGGGGACTACCGCCGGTGGCGAACAGCACGGCATCTGCGGAGATGACTGCGCCACTGTCGAGTTCCACTGCGCCGGAGCTGGTATCGACCCGTGTGACGGTGGTGTCGGTGATGATCTCGACATCGTTGTCGGCGATCCAGGTCGGCCTCAGGATCCACAGGGAATTCTCGGTTTCGGTACCGGCGAGGAATTCCTTGGACAGCGGCGGTCGCTGATAGGGCGCATACGGCTCGTCGCCGACGAGGATGATCCGCCCGTCGAACCCGCGGCGACGTAGATTGCGCGCGGCGACAGCGGCGGTCTGTCCTGCGCCGATGGTGAGGTAGGTGGGACGGGTCATGCGCTGGCCTCCTGTGCCGCCGCGTTCTGGGACGCGGTGGCCGAGATGTAGACGATGCCGTCGTCGTCGACGCGCACCGGGTAGGTGGGCTGGCAGAGGTCCTGGTCTGCCTCGTAGCCTGTTTCCAGCTCGAACTGCCACTGATGTCCGGGACAGATCACCTTGCCGTGCAGCAGTGTGCCTTTGAACAGTGAACGGTCCTGGTGCACACAGAGATCGGCGAACGCGTAGACCTTGTCCGCGGCCTGGAACAGCGCTATGGCGGTGCCTTCGACCTCGACGCGGAGTTTGCGCCGTCGGCCGAGATCCTTGGTGGTCGTCACCGCAACCCACTCCATGATTCTCCTATCCGATTTCGGCGCGCCCACGCTCGCTGTGCGTACGCGAGCGCGCCGAAGTCACTCAAACGGCGACGGACGCCAGCTCGGGCGCGACGTAGGTGTCGTACAGCCCCTTGGTGTAGGAGAACCGCATCTCGGCTCCCCACCGCACCATCTGCAGGCAACGCTGCTGCAGCGGCACGGTGTCGGCGTGGTCCAGCACGATCTGGTAGCCGCGCTCACCGTGCACCACATCGGAGGTGATGTGCAGATCGAAGAACTCGATCTCGTCCTCGGTGAACTTGTAAACCTCACGCAGGGGCACGATCTGCTTGGTGTAGATGCTGGGCACCTGCGATTCCAGGCCCACCACCAGCGCGGCGGTGGCCACCACGAAGTGCTCGCGCTGCGACACCGCGTAGCACCAGGACTGCAGGCCACGGGTGATGGCGTTCATGTTGTTCGGGTCCTCGATGCGTTCCTTGGTGGTGCCGCATGCCTCGCCGAACTTGATCAGCAGGTCGGTGTGCCGGATATCGGCGAGCTCTTCTTCGTACATGTTCTGCAGCGTGAAATCTTTCGCACCGGTGAACTGGTCCGGGGTGTTGGCGTAGATGTTGGCCAGGTAGTCGGCGAACGGCCCGACGTAATGGAAGTGATTCTCCGCCCAGCGGGCGAAGTGGTGGCGCTCCAGCTGTCCTTCGGCCCACGCCTTGGAGAACGACGCATTCTTGGCCTCACGACCCTTGATCGCGTTCTCGAGCTCGGCGCGGAACTCGTCACGGCCCAGTAGTTCAGTCATGGATCAGATCCCTTCGATGATGTGAATTCGCGAAACCATCTGCAACAGATAATGTTTCGCAATTGGTGGGGCTGCGAGACGACGCGACATTGCGAAGTCGACTCTGCACCAGCGACGTTAGCCAGCAGGCCGGAGTTTCGACATGGACAACATCACCCCTGATGGATGCGCCGACAAGGCATGGTGCACACCGCCCGGGCGTGCGAGCCGACGCCGAGAAGGCACCGTCAGCTGCCGACCACAGCGGTCAGCGCCTCGAACTCGGCCAGGATCGCCGCGCCCACCGCTTTGTCCTGTGCGCCGTTACCGCCGCTGATCCCGACACCGCCGATGACCTGGCCGGCGAAGACAAGCGGGAACCCGCCGACGAAGACCGCGAACTTGCCCGGCAGCATGTGACTGATACCGAAGGCCTCGTTGCCCGGCAGTGCCGGGCCGTCGGGGGCCTCGTTGAACAGATGGGTGGCCCGCTCGTGACCTGCGGCGGTGAAGGCCTTGGCGATCGAGATGTCGACGCCGGTCAGCCGGGCACCCGGAAGACGGTGCAGAGCAAGGACATTGCCGCCGTCGTCACAGATGCACAAGGTCTGCTTGACCCCGATCTCTTCAGCCTTGGCCCGGCCGGCGGCGAGTAGCGGCAGGGCGTCGTCGAGGGTGATCCGGTAGATCTGGTGCATATCTGCTGACCTCCTGAGAATTGCGGGGTTCGTACGGGACGGCCACTCCGCCCCGGGCTGTTCGCCTGGTGAATGTCTACCGGCGCAAGCGGACGTCCGCCTTGGTCACAATGTCCGCTTTATCGAACGCGTCATGGTCAAACTGCACATAGGCTGTGGGCAGCCGACAGTGCGATCGTGGTTTTCGATCCGCCACCGCATCGACCAACGCGCCGCACAGGGCAGGTGAGCACATGACAGTAGAGCACCCGCACGGTGACCGAATGACGGTCGCCGGGCTGCTCGACGAATCGCTCATGTCCGGTGCCCGGGTGATCGCCGGACAGGATCACCTCGGTCGCGAGTTGCATTGGGTCCTGCCGCTTTCCGAGGTACTGTCCCGCCACGAGCCGCTGGACGGCGTCGCGGTCTACGCGCGCCCGGAAGCCCTGTTGGGCACCGCAGGCGCGCTGGCTGCCCTGGCGGCGCGTGGCGCGACGACCCTGGTCGTGGACGGTTCGGTGCCCGCCGATTTCCCGACGGCCCTGCCCACCGGACTGGTGGTGATCGAGATGGCGTTCCCGGTCGGGTTCACCGCACTGAACCGACTGCTGGCGGAACGGGCGCTGAGCCAGGAAGTGCACGTGATGCGGTACGCCACCCACGTACACGCGTCCTTGGCGGGGCTCTTCCACCGCGGGGCCGGACTGCAGATCTTGATCCGTGAGGTGTCGAATCTGGCCTGTAACCCGGCGGTCGCACTGGATTCCCGCGGCCAGATCGTGGCCCACAACGGCCTGGCCGCCGAGGCGGCGGGTGTCCTCACCGATGTCATCGTGCCGAGCTTGACGATCGACCTGCCGGCCGGTGCCCGGCTCCCGGGTCACCACGACACGCGCGTCGAGCATGTCGCGGACCCGCACGGCAACACCTGGACCGCCATCTCCACCGCCATCCGGCTCGGCAAGGCGTTCGAAGGCTGGGTCCTGGTCCTGGTCCCGAATTCCGAACCCGGTGCCCACGATCTGGCGCGGCACATCGTCGTCACCGAACAGGCCACCGCGATCATCGGTTCGGAGATGTTGCGGCAGCACAGCGTCGACGAAGCCGAGGAACGCGCCCGCGGTGACTTCGTCCAGGCCCTGGTCCACGGCCACTTCTCCAGCGAGCACGATATGCGCGCACGGGCCGAGTACCACGATATCGACATCGACTCGCAGTTCGGCGTTTTCGTCGCGCCGGGCGCGGTTCCCCGCGGTGTGGACAATCCCGCGGCGAGCATGGTCCGGCTGGCCCGGTATGCCGCCAATGTGGCACCCGATCCCGCCGTCCGCTCGTATGTCACCGTGCTGGGTGACGTCCTGGTGGTGGTGCGCTCACTGTGCGGCGCCGACGACACCGAGCGGCACCGCGAGATGGTCCACTACGCCGAGGCGATGGCAGGCGAACTGGAGAGTCGCCGCGGCGCCGCCGTCGCGGTGTCCTACAGCAGGCCGGCCAGTGGCGCTCAGGCCGTCTCGGCCAGCTACCGCGAAGCCCGCATCGCGCTGGGCATCGCACGCCGGCTGAGCCACACCGGCGCGGTGTCCTACCAGGATCTACGGAGTTTCACGGTGCTCGCCGAGATCGCCGAGACCGAACAGAGCAAGGCCTTGGTCAACGACATCCTGGGCCCCCTGCGCGCCACGGCCGATCTGCGCGATTTCCTGACCGGCTACCTGTCCAACGGCGGGAACGTCAACGCCACCGCCCGGGTGCTCAATGTGCACCGCAACACCATGCTGACCAAGTTGGATCGGGTGTCGCGGGCCATCGGTCTCGACATCCGATTACCCGACAACCAGTTCACCGTCTGGCTGGCCATCCGGCTGGACCTGCTCAGTGAGGTGCACGCGGCTGTCGACCGGGAGGCCAGCTTCCGTTGAGGTGGGGCGGCGCTACCGCTCGGGCGTCGGATCGGGCCCGATGAACGAGCCCAGCAGACCGAGCACCGCGACACCGGAAACCATCGCGAACGCGAGGACGAAGCCGACGGTGGTGCCGAAGCCCAGCGCGATCGCCACCCAGGCGGCGCCCAGCGCGGACCCGCCGAAGCGCACCAGGTTGAACAGTCCGAGCCCGGTGCCCTGCGCCCCGGCGGGCGAGCGGGTGGCACCGGTGGCCGCCGGCGTCTGCACAAAGGCCGTACCGATGCCGATCAGGACCAGGATCGCCACGAAGCCGGCCAGCCCCCAACGTTTTTCGACCAGGTGCACGCCGACAGCCGTGGCGAGCAGCGCCTGGCCGATGATCAGCAGCGACAACCCGGTGCGTAAGACCCGGCGGGCCCCGATCCGGTCCAGGTAGCGCCCGACCAGCGGGCCGAGGATCACCATCGAGGCCGGGATCGCCAGCAGCACCACGCCGGCCAGCGACCCGGTCCGGCCGCTGCCCACCAGATAGAGCGGAACCGCCAGCAGCGTGGCTCCCAGGCTGAACATGAACGCGAATGCGCCCAGCGTGCTGCGCACGAACCGGGCCTCCGCCACCAGGCGCATGTCGACGAACGGCTCCGGCACCCGCACGCAATGCCAGACGAAGAACCCCAGGACCGCCACGGCCACGGACACCGCGATCACCACAACCACCGACAGTCCCTGCTGCGGGACGAGCGCGACGCCGAGGATCAGCAGCCCGGACCCGAACGTCAGCGCGGTCGCGCCCACGGTGTCGAACCGCATCTTCGTGCCGGGATGACGAGGGATGTGCAGCAGGGTGCCGATCAGACCGGCCAGCGCGACCGGCACCAGCGGCACGAACACCCAACGCCAGCCCCAGCCGTCGGCAATGAAGCCGCCCATGGTGGGGCCGATGGCCTGACCGATCCCGTTCACCGAGGCCCACAGCCCCACCGCTCTGCCGCGGCGTTCGCCGGCGAACAGCCAGGTCAGCAAGCCGAGGACGGCAGGGCCGAGCGCGGAGGCGGCCGCACCGCCCAGGCAGCGCCACAGGATCAACAGTTCCAGCGATGGCGCGGTCGCAGCGCCGATGGCGCACGCCGCGGTGGCGATCATCGAAGCGCAGTACATCCGGCGTCGACCGAACCGGTCACCGATCCAGCCGACGAGTGGCATCGTCGCGGTGAATGTCATCAGAAATCCGACCACCACGAACACGCCGCTATTCAGGGGGGCGTCGAACTCGGCGAGGATGGCCGGCATCGGCACGTTCACCACGTTGTTGCTGACCGTGCCGACCAGGGTTCCGGAGAGCAGCGCGGCGAGCGCGAGCGGTGTGCCTGCTCCATCGGGTACCGCCGGACCCACCCGGGCGCGGCGGTCTGTGTCAGTCATGGCAGGGAGTTCCGTCGCCGATCTGTGTGGTGTGAGTGCGCGAGATGCAATGGCACCCGCGCAGTCACTGTCTCATTCTCGACGTCCCGAAAGTACTGCCCGCATGGGTCAGGGCGCACACCGACGCTGCGCGGAACCGGACATTGTGCACAGCCGACCCGGGCGCGGGCATCGTGACCCACCACACCCCGGTGCGGATTTTAACGTCTGCGAAACACCGCGACATCAGGATGACAATGTCGGAACACGTTGCACAGCGCCGTGCGCACACCGTTGTGCACAGTGTGCGTTGACCCGTTCGGGTAACGGGCCGAGCATTCCCCCATCAGACTGCACAGCCCACGAGCAGTTGTGAAGGAAAAGACCCGTCGATGGATATACAACTCAGCGCGGCCCACTGGATCTATCTGGCCGGAATCGTCGTCATCCTCATCACGATGGCGCTCCGCAAGAACATCGTGGTGCCTGCGGTCGTCGCGACATTGCTTACGGCGTGGGTGTTTTCGGGCAGCATCGTGACCGGCCTCTCGTCGATCTTCAACGCCAGCCTGGTCGCCGCCCAGGAACTGTTCAACATCTTCCTGATCATCGCCTTCATAACCGCGATGCTGGGCGCCCTGCGTGAGATGGGCGCCGACAAACTGATGGTGGCCCCGTTCCGGCGGGTGATGCGCGCCGGTACCAGCAGCTTCATCACCCTCGCCGTCGTCACGTACGTGATCTCGCTGTTCTTCTGGCCGACGCCTGCTGTCCCGCTGGTCGGGGCGGTGCTCATCCCGGTGGCCATCCGCGCCGGCCTCAGCCCGCTGTCGGTGGGCATGGTGATCGCCATCGCCGGGCAGGGCATGGCCTTGTCCTCGGACTACATCATCAAAGTCGCGCCCGGTATCTCGGCAACGGCGGCAGGCGTCGACGCCGACAGCGTGGCCGACAAGGCCCTGGTTCTCTCGCTGATCACGGGCATCGCGGCGCTCCTCATCACCTACGTCATGCAGCGCCGGACGTGGCAGAAGCCGTCACCGGATCTGCTGGTCGCCTGGGAGAACAAGGCCGACAAGTTCGGCCTGCCCGAAGGTGGCACAAGCGACGGCGCCGGTGGCAACGCGGCGGCCCCGGAAGGAACGGATCCGCGGACCCCGGTGCCGGCCGGCTCCAGTGGCACCTCAGCCACCGCGACGCTGGCACCCGCCAACACGGTGACCGAACCGGAGTTGCCGAAATCATTGGCCGCCAAGACATTCGCCGCACTGGTGCCGACCGCGTACCTGGCCTTCATCGTCTATCTGTTGCTGGGCAAGTTCACCTCGCTCGTTCCACCGCTGCAGGGCGGTGACGCGGCAGGCATCGTCGGCGGGATCGCGGCGATCCTGCTGTTCGCCGCCTGCCTGACCAATGACAGGCGCGAGTTCCTGGAGAGCTCGTCAACGCACATCATCGACGGTCTGGTGTTCGCCTTCAAGGCCATGGGCGTGGTGTTGCCGATCGCCGGCTTCTTCTTCATCGGCAGTGGTGACTTCTCGGCCCGGGTGCTCGGCATGGGGGCCGACGCGACCGGACCGGCTTTCCTCTTCGATCTGATCAGTTCCGCCATGGACCATGTGACACCGAGCCCGTTCATCCTCGGCTTCGGCGTTCTCCTGGTGGGAATCGTTGCCGGGCTTGATGGATCGGGTTTCAGCGGGCTACCTCTGACGGGCTCACTGGCCGGCGCGCTCGGCCCCGCCGCCAACATGGATCCGGCCACCTTGGCCGCCATCGGGCAGATGGGCAACATCTGGTCCGGCGGCGGCACCCTGGTGGCGTGGTCATCACTGATCGCCGTCGCGGGCTTCGCCCGGATTCCGGTGCTCACCCTGGCCCGGAAGTGCTTCGTGCCCGTGATGGCCGGTCTGGTGCTGTCCACGGTCTTCGCCATTCTCGTCTTCTGATGGCGCTGACCGAGAGCGAACAGAAACTCGCGCTGGCAGCGACCGTCATCCTGACCTTTGTCACCGGCGTCGTCGACGCGGTCGGTTTCCTGGCGCTGGACCGGGTGTTCACCGGGAACATGACCGGCAACATCGTGATCCTCGGCATGGGTGTGGCCGGCGCGGACGATCTGCCGGTGCTGGGTCCGGCCATTGCGCTGGCCGCGTTCACCGCAGCGGCCTTCGTCGCCGGGCTCGTGTTGCGCGCGGGCGCCAAAGGGTGGCAACACCGGATCACCGTCCTGCTGACGCTCGGTGCGGTCACGCTGGCCGCCCTCACCGTGGTCGCCGTCATCGTCGGTGACCACTCCGGTGCGGCCGTCCAGATCGTGATGGCGGCCGCGACGGCCGCGGTGATGGGTTCCCAGGCGATGGTCGCGCGTGCTGTGGCGGTCGCCGATATGACAACCGTCGTGGTGACCTCGACGCTCGCGTCGCTGGCCGGTGAGACCTGGACACGCAGGGGTGGCGGCGTGCTGCTCAATCGCCGATTTGGGGCCATCGCCATGATCTTCGCCGGAGCGGTCGCCGGGGCGCTGCTGCTGAGGTGGCACATCGCGGTGCCGTTCGCGCTGTCGGCGGTGCTCACCGCCGCGGTCGCGATACTCGGCCATCTGCGGTTGTCACCGCGACGCGCCGAGATGGTCGACGCGAGGTAGCCGGCGGGCGTTCCGGCCGGATTCAGGGAATCCTGACCTCGAAGTCCTCAGTCAATTGCGTTGCGGCGGAGTCGAAAGCGGACGTACCGGTCGGGGCCTGGGTGTGCACCGACACCAGGTAGTTCCGGCTGTTGGTCCACACGTGCACCACGCGGTCGACGAACTCGATCGCCTCCTCGGGGGTGTCCGACACTGCGCCGAGGAGTTTCTGCCCGCTGTACTCACACAACTCGGCCGGCAGCACGCTCAACGAACTCACCGCTGCATCGCCGGTCAACTCTTCGGCGTAGTCGGCGAACGCCTCCTGAGGTTCGAGCGTCGTCGGCACGATGGACACCGTCGCCGACATATCGTCCGGTCCGTTCAACTGTGCGCCCACGTCACCTGTCCCACCCTGCATCGACCAACCCTCGGGGACGGCGACCGTGATCACCGGCGCCACCGAGTCGGCAACCTGGGCCACCATGCCGACCGGCGGGCGCTGCTCGGGCGCGCAGGTGACCGTACCTGCGGGGATCGGCGCCTCGACAGTGGGGACGACACCGAAGTCCGGATGCCCGAAATCGGTGGTGGGGCTGCCGGATTCGGTCGTGGGAGCAGAACCGGACGTCTCGGTCGGGCCGGTGGCCGGGCCGGCGCTGTCGGCGACCGGAGCTCCCTCGCTGGCCCTCGTGCAGGCGGCGAGCAGCGGAGCAGCCAGACATATCGTCACCACTGCTGAGGCTGCCGTCCATCGGAATTGTGTCATCAGTCCTTCGCGAACGCCCGCGCCAGTTCCCGTTCCCCATCCAGGTACGGCTCACCTGAAATATCCACTACGGCAAGAGCTATCGTCCCACCGGTGAACGGGAACGGCGCCCGGTAGGCACTGCATACCGCCTGACCGGGGTTACTCCCCACCTTGATACCGGCGCCGGCCAGACCGAAGCTACCCGGGTGAGCCCGCACGCCACCCAGGGTTGCGACCACCGTGCCGTCGACGTAGAGGGACACATCACCGAGCGGGGTGTGACTGTTCTCGACGTTGCCCGTACGTTCATACCGGACGCCGACGATGTGCCGTCCCAGCGGTAACGCGTCCCCGGCAGAGACCGCCTGCTCGTCCTCGCCCATGAAGTTGTAGACGTACTGCAGCCGCCCGTCCTGGACGAACAGCACGTGTCCGCCATGGCCGGCACCGTGTTTGTACAACACGCCCTGCGCGCCGATCGAGTCCACGTTCAGCTCGACGAACACCGAGAACGACCGGCCCCGGATCTCCGGTGTTGCGCCACTGCCCACTTCGGCGTTGTCCGGGTAGTACGTGTAGCTGGTGCGGCCACCACCCAGATACGGCCGCCACCTGCCCAGCGTCTCGAAGATGTTGAGATCGGCCAGCGGCAGCCCGTTGTACCTGGCCGCCTCGGCGAACCACAGCGCCTTGAGCTCTTCCAACTTCTCCGGCTGCTCGCCCGCCAGGTCGTGGCATTGGCTGCGGTCGGATTCGACGTGGAACAGCTCCCAGCGGTCGGCATCGAAGTGGCCCCACCCCGCAGGCGATGCCGCGTGCAGAGTGTTGGCGAACCATCCGTTGTGCCAGATGCCCCGGGTGCCGAGCATCGCGTAGTACTGGGTCTCCTTGACCGGGCCGGCCCCAGGATCCTTCAGCGTGGCCGCGAAACTGATGCCGTCCAAAGGCTTCTGGGCGATACCGCGAACCTCGTCGGGCGGGGTGATCCCCAACAGGTCGTACACCGTCGGGGTGATATCGGCGACGTTGACATAATTGTCCCTGACCTCGCCGTGTGCGTCAATTCCGTTGGGCCAGGAAATGATTGCGCTGTCGGCGATGCCACCCTCATGGGAGGCGTAACGCTTGAACAGCTTGTATGGCGTGTTGAACGCCATGGCCCACCCGATGGGATAGTGGTTGAAGGTCTCCGGCCCGCCGAGCACGTCGAAGTACCGCAGGCTCTCCTCGACGGTGTCGATGTAGCCATTGAAGAACTTGCTCTCGTTGACCGACCCGTTGGGTCCGCCCTCGCCGCTGGCGCCGTTGTCCGAGATCACCACGATCACGGTGTTGTCCAGCTGTCCGGACTCGTCGAGGTAGTCGAGGATCCGGCCGATCTGGGCATCGGTGTAGGACAGGAATCCGGCGAACACCTCGGCCATCCGGGTGAACAGCCGCTTCTCCTCGTCGTCGAGGGTCTCCCACGGACGCACGGTGTCCTGGCTCGGCCACGGCTCACCGTTGGGTCCCGTGACATCCTCATACGGGTTCATCTGCGACAGTTCGGTAGTCGGCGGCACGATCCCGAGACGCTTCTGGTTCTCCAGCACGATGTCCCGGTAGAGCTCGTAGCCATGTCGAACGTGCCCGCGTACTTGTCGGCCCATTCCTGAAAGACATGGTGGGGTGCGTGCCCCGCGCCCGGGCACAGGTAGGAGAACCACGGCTTGTCCGGCGCGATCACCTTGGAGTCCTTGATGAACTCGATCGTCTTGTCCGCCAGGTCTTTCGACAGGTGGTAACCCTGCTCCGGGGTGGCAGGCGGCGCGACGGGGTGGTTGTCGTACACCAGGTCGGGGTACCACTGGTCGGTCTCCCCGCCGAGGAAACCGTAGAAACGTTCGAAACCGCGACCCAGCGGCCAGTGCCGCTTCGTGGCGGCCAGGCTGGACTCCTCCAGCGGCGTCAGGTGCCACTTGCCGACGCAGTAGGTGTTGTAGCCGCGTTCCGCGAGCACCTCGGGCAGTAGCGCGGTGTCGTACGGAATCCGGCCGTTGCAGTTGGGAAATCCATCGGTGAACTCCTCGATGGTGGCCATCCCGACGGTGGTGGCATTGCGGCCGGTGAGCAGGGAGGCCCGCGTCGGCGAACACAGGGCGGTGGTGTGGAACTGTGAGAGCCGCACACCCTTGTCTGCGATGCGGCTCATCGCCGGCATCTCCACGAGCCCACCGAAGCAATCCCAGGTCGCGATGCCGATATCGTCCCAGACGAGGTAGAGCACATTGGGGGCGCCCTCGGGTGCCACCGGCGCCGCATAAGGCCCCCAGTCCGGTTCGGAATCACGGATGTCGAGCGCGATCTTGCCCTGGAACTCAGCGGTCATCGGACCTCCCGGTTGACGATCGCCCGGACATTACACCCGCGCGGTGGCACACATCTGAACAATTGACGCAGACGACAGCCGTCAGCCCGATTCTGCAGAATCGTCGACGTGGTACAGCCGCCAATCAGGTTGACCGTCACCGTCGTTAGGGATCTCCAACTCCAATGACGCCACCTCGGCCCCGGTCTCGTACAACGTCGGGTAACGCAGGTTGAGCGCGTCGGAGGTGCCACGCCCGACCGGGGGCACCGACAACAGATACCGGATGCCGTTGTCACTCGGGTCGTTGAGCAACTCGGTGAAGTCGGGGTCCGACGGGATCACGAACATTCGGGGCCGGTCGGACGCGGCGATGATGCCGAATCCGTAGACCGTATCGGTGATCACCGAGCTGTCGGGCAGGTCCAGTGACTCCAGATAGTCGGCGATCCTGCGCTCGGTGGCGAAGGTCCTGGCGATGCGCTGTTCGGTGGCCGCGCGCTCGGAGACGTCATCGGGATCGGGTGCCAGCACCGCCGCCAGCCCGTATTCCTGCGGGGCGTAGTCGGGTTCGGACATGCCCACCACGGTCACCGGTATTCCCAGGGCCAGGGTGGCCGCAACCGCCACACAGGTCGCTGCCGAACGACGCTGCGGAGCGACCTCCACCACCGCGGCCGCGTACTTGCCCGGCCGCTTGGGGCGGGCCATGACACCGTCTGGCACCCCGAGCAGTGCCAGGGTGGCCGCCATCGGTATCGCGATGATGAAGAACCGCAGAAACGGAAAGGTGCTGCCCTGCGCATAGCTGAGTGCCTGAAACGCCAGCACCGCACCGTACATCGCCAGCGGCACCACGATCATCGGCCAATTCGGCCGGCCCCACCTCTGCATGACGGCCCACAGCGCCAACGGGAGCAGCGTCGGCGCCAGCAGCATGACGCATGCGGCCGCAAAACTCAGCGCGGCGAAGCCGGTCGGTGCCACCTGTCCGGACTGTTCCAGAATGGCGGCATTGCCGTACTGCGAGGAGAACTGCGCAAACGCCTCACCGGTGATCAGCCAGCCCGCCGCGGCCCAGCCCAGGAAGGCGGCGACACCCGGTCCGCTCACGATCAGCATGTCCATCACGGCGCGACGCAGTCTGGGTGCCGGCCTGGCCCGCAGGTACGTGGTGATCCCGACGATCAGACCGGCCGCTCCCACGGTGGCCAGCGCGTCGTAACGGGTCAGGTATGCCAGCCCCATCGCCACGCCGCCGGCGGTGACGAGGTGGTGGACATCGTCATCGACCATCCACATGATCAGCCTGCGCACCGCCCAGGTCATGAAGAAGATGAACGGCCCCTCGCTCATCCCGTTGGACCCGTAGAACACGATCATCGGATTCAGGGCGAACAGCGCGGTGATCGTCAGCGAATACCCACGCGGCAGACCGCGATCGGCTCCCATGCTGAAGATCTGCACCGCCGCCCCGGACATGAAAAGGGCCGACATCAGCGAACCGGAGAACGCCCGCGCGGTGAGGTCCGGGAACATCGGGCTGAGCCAGACGGCCGGAATCTGCACCATCGCCGCGACCGGCGTGAAGATGAACCCCAGCGCGGCCAGATGCGGATCCCGGCTGAACAGCACCGACCTGGTGGAGGCCACCCGGGACAGGGTGTCGCCCATGATGAAACCCTGCCGGATCTGCAACCAGTAGCCGACCCCGATGTAGATCGCCAGGCAGACGAAAAAGATGGTGAACTTCAGCCTGCGGTCCGACCCGCCCAGGGTCGCGGTCATGACTGTACGGCCGTCTGGTGCACAGTGGTCTCGTCGGGCTTCTCGGACAGACCGTGGTAGGTCTTCTCCCAGAAGGACGGCTGGCGGATCATCTGGTAGCAGCCCTTGGCCGCGGCGACGCTCATCATCAACCAGAACAGCGCCACGGTCAGCCCGGCCACCAACAGGTCGGACCTGTCGTCCTCGCGCAGCGCGATCAGGTTCATGTACATGACGGTGAAGTTGCCCAGGATCATCGCGACCAGCGCGGGAAAGTAGATGAAGTTGGGGAACACCTCACCCACGACGGCAGGCTGGCCGAGGAACCAGAGCAGGGTGATGAACCAGAACAACAGATTCAGCACCGCGATGATCGGCGTGCCCGCCAGCACCAGAGTGAACCGGATGAAGCTGCGCAGACCCAGCGTGCGGTACAGCTTCACGGGTCGCCGGATGTGCACCAGCCAGGTCTGCAGATAGCCCTTGTACCAACGGGACCGCTGCCGGATCCAGTTGATCGGGTCGCTGTTGGCCTCTTCGAGGGTGTAGGAGTCGATGACGGCGGTGTGGTACCCGTTGGCCGCGATCCGCAGTCCCAGATCGGCATCCTCGGTGACATTGAACGGATCCCACCCACCGATCCCCTGCAGCATGTCTCGTCGCAGATGATTCGACGTGCCGCCCAACGGGATCGGGGAGGTACTGACCATCATGCCGGGGAGCAGGAAGCCGAACCACAGCCCGTACTCGGCGGTGAACCACGCGGTCAGCAGGTTCTGCTGTCCGTTGTGATAGACGAGTTTGGCCTGCACACAGGCCACATTCTCGGGCAGGTCGCGGAAGGCGGCCACCACCCGGCGCAGCTGCAGCGGCTCGGGCAGATCCTCGGCATCGAAGATGGTGACGATCTCGCCGGTGGCGAAGTGCAGACCGTAGTTGCACGCCTTGGGTTTTGTGCGCGGTTCGGCCGGGGGCACCAGCAGAATGGTGATGACATCGGATTCGCCGCAGGCCCGTGCCGCGTCGATGGTGACCTGATCGTCGGCCTCCAGCAGCAGCAGCACCTGCAACCGGTCCCGCGGATACACCAGTGAGTCCATGGCGCCGATGAGGTCGGCCACCACCTCGGGCTCGTTGTAGGCCGGCACCAGAATCGTGTAGGTCGGCAGCTCCTCATCCGGGATCGCCATCGCCACGTCATCGGGGATCACGATCGGCCGCGACGCCAGACCGCGACGGAAGATGAGCACCCGGTCACCCAGGGTTAGAAGGTATGCCACCGTGCACAATCCGATCAGCACGACGGCCGTCCGCATCGGCTGCCAGACCGCCAGCACGATGACGACCGCCAGCAGGCCCAGCAGAACCGGCTTCTGCCACCCCACCAGAGGTTTGGATGCGGACCGTTTGGGGTCGTCATCGCGCAGACCGTTGATCGCCCGGTCCAGGGCCCACTCCCGCTGCTCGGGCGTGACGGTGGCAGCGTCGAAGATCTCCCGGTCGGTCGCGGTCACTGCGCGCCCCGGGACCGCCTGCCGCGCAGGACGATCAGCGCCGCACCCGCTACCGCGAGCGCAAGCGCACCTGCACTGATGGCCAGGTACAACTTCTTGCGGTCGCCGGGTGCCGCTGCCTGATCCCCCTCAGCCGCGGCCGGGGTCGTCAGTTGGATGGGTTCGCGCCCCGGCATCGACACCACGGCATTGCCGGTGAGCCCGGACCACCGTCCGATATCGGAGTCGAGCCAGGTGAGCAACCGGTCGAGTTCGGCGGGTGCACCGCTGGAGGTGGCGACCAGCAGGGTCCGGCCCCCGGTGTGCAGTGTCTGCAGCGAGCCGAAGCCGACCACCGGATCTAGGGCAAGTGTGCTGGAATTCCCGCTGCCGTCGATGTTCTCGACGACGATCACGCCGTCGGAGTCGACCCCGACCGGCAGGGTGACCCGGTCATCGTTCCAGCCGTCGGGGCTCACCACGATGGCCGGATTCGAGGAGGCGACGGCATCCTCGCGGGACACCACCGCGGTGTCGAACGGCAGACCACTGAGTCGTTGCAAGCCGGTGAGGATCCGCACCGCGCGGCGCAGATTGTCCAGCCCCTCGTCGATCCCGACCTCGATGCGCGGCATGAGTGCCTGCGGCAGCGACTGGAAGCCCGGCGGAGCAGGCGGATTCGCCAGTTCGGTCTCCACCGCGGATTCTCCGTCGATGGTCAGTGTGATGGGCTGGAACTCACCGCACCGGCCGGTGTTGCCCGCCGCGTCCACGGCAATCTCCAGATTGGTGTAACGCTCCAACAGTCGCTCGGGCACATCGATCCAACGGTCGATCTGGCCACTGGGCTCTGCGGCCCACCGGTCCAGCATCTCGCCGGACACACCGACGGTGATCTGCCCGGCGATGCCGGCGGGCAACGGCGTGTAGGAACCTTGCAGGTGAACGCGGACGCCCTGCACGGACCGGCCCAACCTGGTCTGGTCGAGGGGCACCGT